>JACOSH010000074.1 GCA_016178945.1 Acidobacteriota bacterium | reverse complement strand
TTGATGGCCACCTGCCGGTCCAGCTTGGCGTCCGTTGCGCGATAGACCTCCCCCATGCCGCCGGCGCCGATCGGCGCGGCGATCTCGTAAGGACCGAGGCGGGTGCCCGCAGCAAGGGGCATGTGCAAGCTGATTATAACTGATCGAGGCGCCGCCCGATCCCGGCGGGGCGGCCACGGACTGAGCGCTTAGCGCTCTTCCGTTGTGACCCGCCAAGTCTCTATGAAGACACGCGGCGTGACAACCGAAGTGGTTTTGTGCTCCGTTGGAAAGTGCGCGGTGTTGCCGGTAATCAGGAAGTCGGCACGCGCTTCTTCCGCACATTCCAGGAACATGTTGTCATCCGGGTCCGGGGAAAGCGTAATAGCAACGGTCGGCGTGACGAGGATGCCCGTGGCGGACAGCAGCTCTTGAATAAGGCGAGCGCGCTCCCGATCTACGTGAATTCGCGCACGGCTCATTACCTCACGGTCCTTCAGTATGGGCGGAGAAACACAGGGCATGATCTTTCGCCGGGCAACCAGGTCTATGACTGCAGCGGGGTAGCCTAGGCAAAGCGGCTGAAACGACGATGTTGGTATCGATTACGACCCGGATCATCTCGCTGGTCGTCTGATGCCCTGGCATTTCTCACGGCGGTAGGAGGCGATCTCGGCGTTGATGTCCTCCATGGTCAGCTTTGCGGCGCCGGTCCGGTCCGCTTCGCTGCGAGTTTCCTCCAGTACCAGGCGCAGTTTGGCGAGCTGCTGCTGCCGGACGTCTTCGCGCCGTTGGTACTGTTGCAGGGCCTCCCGGATGAGTTCACTTATGGTGCGGTTCTCCATCTTGGCGAGCCTCTCCACCTCCTTTACCTGAGCAGGTGGTAGGGACACGGACAGTATCCTGCTGGTGCCCATCTTGACTATAGTATAGCGGTGCGATGTCGCCGCACGCTAGGGCAGCCTGGTGGCGCCTGACCGGGCAGGCTGCTGTTCTAGCGTCTCCGGCCGGGGCGGAGAATCTCAGGGGCTGGCTCTGCCGGGGCCGGCTCGCTGGCGGGCGGAGTGGGCTTGGGCTCGGGTGGCTTGACTTCGGAAACTACGGGCGGCTTCGTTTCGGCGGGCTTGGGCTCAACCGGCCGCGGACGCGCCGGCGCCGGGGCGCGGGCCACGCGCACGGCCTTCTTTGGCGCTGGTATCACCGGTGGAGGCGGAGCTTCTACTTTCGGCGGAACCTCCACCTTCGGCGGCGCCGGCGCGGGCGCGAGTCCCGCCGCCACCGATGTGGGCGGCGGAAGCGGGGACGCGACCACTGGAGGACTGACCGCCGCCGGCGCTGCTCTGGGCGCGGGCTCCGCGCTCAAGATGCGGATCGATTCGCTGATGCTGTCGCGTTCGCCGGCGAAGACTTCCAACCGCAGCGAGACATCGCCAGTCAGCCGCGAGTAGCGCACGCGCCCGTCGCGAAGCTGGATGGCGCTGAGCTCCAGGTCGCGCCGGTTCGGGCCGTCTTGGATGGAGAGCAGGCCCCGTTTGGCCGCGCCGATCGCCGCCGAAGAACGGTCCCACTGCACTTCCAGGTAGCTGAGCGCCGGGTTCTCGGTGACCACCAGGTGCAACGGCAGCGAGGTGTCCGCGGCCGGCGTAGCCGCCGCCGTCCCCATTTTTTTCGAGGCCAGGAAGCCGAGTCCGCCGCCGGCAATGGCGATCGCCAGAATGACCGGCGCCCACAGCCAGATCCCGATGCGAGTCCGGTTCGCCGGCGCCGGCAAGGCCAGCGGCTGCGGCTCGGCCAGGATCGACAACGGGGCCGTTGCTGTCCTCGGGTGTACAGGGACCGGCTGCGTCAGAGACAGGGAGGGACTGGGCGGTTCCACCTCGCTCGACACGGCAAAAGACACCGGGCGGGGCTGTGAAGCTATCATGACCTCCTGCGGAGCCGCCGGCGGTGGAGCCTCCCGCCGCGTCAAGACGGGCCGCCCTTCGCCGCCGCCCAATTCGCGCCGGTGGAACGGGAACTCCAGATAGCTCGAGTCCCGGTGGATCTCCCCGTCCTCCCAGAAGAAGAATCCCGCCTGGCTAGTGCGCGTGGCGAAAGGCTTGATCAGGAGGAATACCTGCGTGGGACTGGAGAAGTATCGCGCCAGGAGCCCGATGTCGGCATCGTCCAGGTAGAGATCTTTGCGGGTGTGGCTGCGAAAAAAACCCACCACCGACAGGTGGCGATTCTGCCACCCGGCCAGCGCGGCTTCCATAGCCCGCCGGTCCTTGTCGGACAGATTATAAGAGGGGCCCATCAGGTATTCGCAGGGCACCGGCTCAAAATCCTCGACGGTGACGGTTGCGGGAGAGCCCGGCTGCACCTGTCCGAGCAGGATGCCACCCACCTCGGCGCCGCGCCGGGGCAGCGCTCCAAAGCCGCGCATGACCTCCGGCAGTATCTGATCGATTACCTGAAAATGCAGTTGGATAGAGATCGCCTTACCCGGCGGCTCCCAATGGTAAGACGGGCGTTCCGGGGGAGGGGGGGAACTCGTCAATGGCTGCGTGCCCATCGGGTGGACGAGGTTACATCATATCTCAAAACGTCTACCCCCGGGGGGCAGATAATGGACTGCCTAGCCGGTCCAGTCCTCTTATCGCCTACGCCGGCTTCTTGGTCTGGCCGCGGCCCAGCTTGTCGATCTCGCTGAAATACACGCGGCGCCCTTCGTCCATGGCCAGGTTGGCGAGCATGACGGCCGTGGAGTCGGCCAGCCCGATCTCCAGGTCCGCCTTGGGTCGGCCGCCGCTGCGCACGCACTCCAGAAAATGATCCAGCTCCACGTCCACCGGATTGCGGTCCTCCTCCGGCACCATCACGCCCTTGGCGTACAACCACTGGCGCGCGAATTTCAATTCCTTGACCAGGAACGAATCGTTGGGGTTCCTCTGATCCCTTTCAAACAGGATCGGCAGCGAGCGCTGGCCTTTTCCGGTGGAGGCCAGGGAGGCGCTGGCCACCGCGGCCGGTTCCTTCTTGGCCCCAGCCGGGGTCACTTCCGCCTTCTTGGGCTCGCGGAACCACAGGCCGATGGCCGGCTCGTCATCGGTCCCGACGGTGATCTCGATGGTCCCCTCGGTCCCCATGATCACCTCCCCGAACTGGTTGCGTGAGCCGCCGAACATCGACAGGTGCTCATTGGTGCTGATGGAGGTGTAAGTGAGCTTCTGGCCTTTGGGGTACTTGAAGATCAGTTGGATGTTGTCGTAGATATCGCGGCCGTCCTTGACGTAATCGGTCCCGCCCACGCCCACCACGAATTCCGGGTGGCTGCCGAACATCCAGTCGGCGATATCGATCTGGTGGGAGGCCAGTTCGGCGGTCAAGCCGCCGGAGAATTCGCGGTATTTCCGCCAGTTGTATTGGCGGTCGGTGAGGCCCGGCGGAAGAGCCCGGTTCCAGGGATCCCGCGAGAAGGTGTTCCGATGCCACTGGGCCGAGGCGTGCGTCACCTGGCCTAGCATGCCCTGGTCGATCATCTGCCGGGCGGTCTGGTAAAACTTGCTGTAGCGGCGCTGCAAGCCCACCTGCAATACCTGCTTGGACCGCTCGTTGGCCAGCGCGCGCAGGGCATGTACCTCTTCGGGTCTGAACACCAGGCTCTTCTCGCAGAACACGTGCTTGCCGGCCAGCAGGGCATCGCGGGTGACCGGAAAGTGCTGGAAGAGCGGCGTGGCGATCAGGACGCAGTCGACGTCCTTGTACGACAACAGCTCGCGGTAGTCCTTGAAGGTTTTCGGGTTCGAGCCGATGGCAGCGGCGCCCTTCTTCAAGTTCGGCTCGAATATGTCGCAGACGGCGACACAGCGTCCGAGATCGGCGTCCTTCATGTGCTTGAGCAGGTACTGGCCGCGGCTACCCGTGCCAATGAAGCCGAACTGGACCTGGTTGTTGGCGGCCTTTACCTTCTGGATCGCGGGCGCGGCGGAAGCGGCCACCACGCCGGCGGTTTTCACGAAATCGCGGCGAGTAGGAGTATCAGGCATGGATCATCGGTCCTAACAAGGATTTCACCCAAAATTGTATCATGCAGACCTGGGAAGGAAGGCCTCTGGCGCGATCCGGAATCAACTCGCCGCGCCGGCTGCCGCGCTGTAGAAGCCCCTTCCCGCGGCCGCCAGGCGCTCCAGTAAAGGCGATGGCTTCCAGTGATCGCCCAGCCGCCCGCGATACTCGTTCACATTGGCCAGCACCTGGTCCAGACCCACCGAGTCGGCCCAGAACATGGGACCTCCGCGATGACGGGGGAAGCCAAAGCCGTATGAGTAGATCACGTCGATATCGCCGGGGCGGATAGCGATGCCATCCTCCAGAACATTGGCGCCCTCGTTGGCCAGCGCCGTCAGGATGCGGGACAGGATCGCGGCGTCGGCAATCGGGCGCCGCGCGATGCCCTTCTCTTTGGCGGCCTCCTCGGCCAGTTGCTCGATCAACGGGTCGGGAATCGGGGTGCGGCTGCCCGGCTCGTACTTGTAC
>JACOSH010000016.1 GCA_016178945.1 Acidobacteriota bacterium | reverse complement strand
AATGAACGGGTTACGAGAAAGAGAGGGGTGCCGCTGGCGCTCGCATGGGTCCTTGCAGGCCCTTGCCCTCGGGCAAATCGTGTTCTTAGTCTGGGTCGGTTTGAGTGAGCACAAATGGGTCATTCTTGCCGAGCGCCGAGGATGACGATGAAGAGGCACAGTTCAAGGAGGCCGCCAGGCGGGTCCTGGCGTTGACGGAAAGGCAGCTCGCAGAGCTGTTGAAGAGAGGCGATTTTGTGGAGGTTGAAAGCGAATGAGCAAGAAGTACAAAAGCGGGGCCATGGCGGCCATCCATGAAACCATGCAGGCCCTGCACGAGGTTGGGGCCATCGACAAGCAGACCATGCGGCGCTTCGATGATGCCTGCCTTACGCCGATCAGGCCCTTGAAGCCGAAAGAGATCAAGGCGATCCGGGAGAAAGAACATGTCAGCCAAGCCGTTTTCGCCAACTACCTGAACGTGACCAGCAGTTTGATCAGCAAGTGGGAGCGCGGCGAGAAGCGGCCCTCCGGGGCCTCGCTCAAGCTGCTATCGCTGGTCGAGAAGCACGGGCTCGCCGCCGTCGCGTGATTGCGTTGCGCCGCGTAAGACAGCGGGGCTCGACCTGTAGGCTAGGATAATATTGACTCTATGCACACCGTCACTCGCCGCGGATTTGCGCTCTCGCTCGCGGGCACGCTGGCTGCACGAGGACAGGTCTCCGAGGATCTCGCAGCCCTGACTCTCGCGGAAGCCGCGGCCCGCGTCCGGGCAGGCTCGGTCACTCCCACGCAACTCACCGAAGCCTGCCTGGCTCGGATTCAAACCTACAATCCCAAGCTCAACGCCTTCATCACCGTCCTTCGCGACCAGGCCATGGCTCAGGCGCGCGCCCTTGACGCGGAACAGCGCGCCGGTAAACTACGCGGCCCCCTGCACGGCATCCCCGTGGCTCTCAAGGACAACGTGGATACCGCTGGAATCCGGACCACGGCGGCCAGCGCGGTTTTCGATGACCGCATCCCGCAGCAGGACGCCGAGGTCACGCGCCGCTTGAAGGAGGCCGGCGCCGTCCTGATCGGCAAGACAAACCTCCACGAGTTTGCGATGGGCGGCACCAATGCCACCAGTTACTACGGACCCGTACGGAATCCCTGGGCGCTCGACCGGAATCCGGGCGGCTCTTCGGGCGGCTCGGCCGCGGCCGTCTCGGCGAGGATGTGTTTTGGCGCGCTGGGAACGGACACCGGCGGTTCGATCCGCATACCCGCCGCGTTCTGCGGAGTGGTTGGATTGAAGCCGACGTATGGACTGGTTTCAATCCGCGGCATCATTCCACTCACCTTCTCGCTCGATCACTGCGGACCGATCGTCAGGACGGTCGAGGACGCGGCCCTGATGCTCAACGCTCTCGCCGGATATGACCGGCTTGACATCGCCAGCGTGGAGCACCCGAGGGAGGACTACGCGGCAGGGATGCGGCAGCCGGTTTCGGGATTCCGCCTCGGCATTCCTCGCGGTCCATTCTTCGATTTGCTCGATAGCGACGTCGCGAAGGCCGTCGAAGACGCAATTGCCGTGCTGTCCAAGCTGACCCGAAGCGCGAAGGAGGTCGTGCTCCCTTCGGTGCGTGACATCGTCCTGGCTGGCGAAGCCAATGCCTACCATGAGGAGCTTTTCACGCGCACGCCGGAGCGCTACCAGATTCCGACGCGGCGAAATCTGCAGAACAACGCGAATCGCAAGGCCTCCGATTACGTCCGCGCCCGGTGGAAACTCGATCTGCTCCGGCGGACCATCGACGATTCCTTCGCGGATTTCGACCTCGTGGCGCTGCCCACGCGCCGCAGGATTCCTCGAAAGATCGATGCGGCGCTAAAGCGTGAGCGAACGGAGAAACCGCTCAATCCCGAGCTGGAGAATACGGGACAATTCAATGTCTACGGTATCCCCGCGATCTCGGTGCCCTGCGGTTTCACTTCCGCCGGCCTTCCGGTCGGGCTGATGATCGCCGGCCCGCGGTTTTCGGAGTCCCGAGTGTTGGCGCTGGCGAATGCGTATGAACGGGCTACGGAGTGGCGTCACCGGAGGCCTCCGCTGGCGCCGGATACCGTGGTCCCCGCTTTGGCCGTTACGGACGAGGATGTCCCGTAGCGGGCCGCTGCGAGCGCCGGTAGGCCACCGAGGCCAGAATCTGCTGGAAACCCGGCTCGGATCGTCGCCCATGCGTACCGACCGGTCCAGCCACTCGAGCGCTTTGGGCGTCATTGGAGTCGCCCTGCAAAATCACGAGCAACTGAGTGAAAGCATATTGGGCTCGGGCCGCGGCAAACCTTGGGTCCAACGACAGCGCCCGCTCCAGCATCCGCTGCACCTGTGGAGGGTCGTGCCGGGCTCCTGCTCCCGCAAACAATAGGGATCGCTCGTAGTATTCGTTGGCCTCGGGATTCGGAGGGACGATTGCCGTCGCTGAGCCGCCGCTCGGTCGGCGGCACCGGGGGCTTACTCCGCGGTTGATTGCCGACCCACACCACTACCGCGATGACCGGCGGCAAGCCATGTGGCCCAAAGCCAAGGCCGGCGCGAAACCCTGACTACAGGCACAGCGGCGGAAGGCCCCGCGCCCTACCTGAATGGTCTCCAGCGCCGCGCACACCTCACTGGCCCGTTGGTATCCCCCGCCTGCTTGGCCAGCAAGCGCTGGATGATCCCGGCCAGACCCGGCGGCACATGCGCCGGCAGTGGCGCCGCCGAATCCCGCAGGATCGCCGAGCTGATCTGGAACCCCGTCGTCCTTGAAACGGCAAGCTCCCCGTCACGGCCTGGTAAAGCATCACCCCCAGCGCCCACAAGTCGCTGCGGGAGAACTTCCGGCGCCATAGGGACAAGGTGCCGGACACCGTGCCCGCCTCCGTGAGCGATTGGGAACGCGTGGCCTCCCCAGCCGCCTCGATCACCCGCCTGGCCAAGCCGAAATCCAGCACTTTGGGCCGGCCTTCCGGAGTCACGATCACGTTCGCACTCTTCAGGTCGCGATGCACCACGCCCCGCTCATGGGCGTGGGCCAAAGCGTCGGCGATCTGCACCCCGTACCGGATCGCCACCTCTACCGGCAGTCCGTCTCCGGAAATCATGGCGCTAAGGGGCTGGCCCTCCACCAGTTCTGGCGATCTAGGTTTCCCCGTCAGCCACGCCTGCCTCGTGGATGGTGCAGATGTTGGGATGGTTCAACGCCGAGGCGATTCGGGCCTCGCACAGATGGCGCTCCCGGGCGTTTTCATCCACTTGAGCTTGCTCGCCGACTACCTTGAGGGCCACGGCGCGCTCCAGGTGCGTATCCTGGGCCCGGTAGACGACCCCCATGCCACCGGCGCCGATCTTCTCCAGAATCCGGTAGTGCGCCAGTGTGCGGCCAAGCATTCCTTGTATCTTACACAACCGGCGTAGTGGCGGTCTCTGAGTCATTGGGAGACAGGGCACCAGGCGCAAGTGATCAACGGACGCTCGGTCCTGATGGATGGCCGAGGCGGACACAAATTGATGGCCGCTTCTTAACGCCAATCTCCAGGGGGCTGAAGCCCCGCGCGGCGTGAACCGCCCTGCTGTCAGAACACCACTTTCAAGCCGAACTGAATGTCCCGGTTCTCGGTTGTGGTCGACACAATGTTTCCGAACGTGCCGGTGCCGAACGTTGACGCCGGATTGCTGAAGCTCGGAGTGTTCGTGAAGTTGAAAAACTCCGCGCGGAACTGCACCTTCGCCCGCTCAGCGAGGGGGAAGTTCTTCACCACCGAGAAATCGATGTTGAACAGTCCCGGTCCGTGCAGCAGGTTGCGGCCCTCGTTGCCATACATGTAGACGCCGGCGGGCGGAAGCGCGTAGGCAGCCGCATCAATGCAGCCCACCAAATGCCCGCTCCCGCAGGTGCTGTGGGGCCGGCCGACAAGGTTCGGCCGGTACTGGCCGCCACTGCTGGTATTCGCGGTATCGGTAGCGGTGTTGACGTTGAACGGCACGCCCGTCTGTGCAACCACGCTGCCGTTGATCTGCCATTTTCCGAGCATCGTCCGCAGGAGGCCTGGTGACTTGGAAAAGAACGGGAGTTCATACACGGAGGCCAACAGGAAGCGGCGCCGGATGTCCCAGTAGGAATTGCTGTAGTCGGCCCGCCAGTTGTATGGATTCAGCGGAGAAGCGCCGCTATTGGAATCGGGGGTCACGTCCAGCGTGTGCGCCCAGGTAAAGCTGCCGCGCAATTGGAAGCCATGCCGCATGCGCTGAGCCAGCGATATGCTAAGGGCCTCGTAGTTAGCGATCTCGTCGTTCTGGATGGTGCGGATGACGGTGAACCGGGGGTTGGGCCGTCGCGGATTGATGGCGCCCGGTCCGGGCAGGGGCGTGTTGTTGTAGTAGTTGCGGTCCAGGTGCAGCGAATGTGAGCCGACATACTGCACTTCGAGCCCGGCGCCGCGTGAGAGTTCCCGGCCCAAGCCGAAGCTCCACTGGTTCATGTAGGCGGTTGGCAGATGCCAGTTGTCGGCAATCACGTTGGGCGGCGGCGGCACGTTCGCGGACCCCGTAGGGGTGGGGTTCGTCAACGACAGCGTGGGCGTGGCCGGCAGCGATACGTAAGTGATCACCGGGCTGAACGGCGGGTTATTGCTCAGGAATGTGAAGCTGTTGGTCTGGTTCGGATTGTAATGGATTCCGTAGCCGGCGCGCAGCACGGTCTTGTCGGTAATACGAAACGCCAGTCCCACACGCGGCGCCCAGTCCTTGTGATTGGGGTTGATGAATCGGAAGCCCGGCGCCGGTGGATCGGAGGGTATGAGGGCCGTCTGCTCGGGATTGAGCGTGGTGGCATTCCCGTTGATGGTATAGGGAACCGTGGGCAGCTCGTAGCGCAGGCCGATATTCACGGTGACCTTGCGCGAGACCTGCCACTTGTCAAGCACGAAGAAACCGTCGCGCCACTCGGCCACCAGGGCACGGACTTTAGAACCGGGGGTGGTATCGTTCAACTGGACACCCAGCAGGAAATCGGCCGGAGCGTAACCGGTAAACTGGCCGTTGAAGTTGAACGCGCCGCGCGGGATGGTGCTCGCCTCGCGTCCGGTGACCAGCTTGCGGAACTCCGCCCCAGCCATGATGTTGTGTGTGCCCCTGTTCCAACCGATCTGTTCGGCGGCCTGCCAGGTCTTATCGTCCTGGAACCCGTTGGTGCCGCTGTTTCCAAAGCCCGCGAAGCTGGTGATGTTGAAGTCGGGAATGCCGGGGTTGTCGAACTTCACGTCGCCATCGAAGCCGGGAATGCCCAGTTTCGCGCCGGCATCCTTCAGACCGTTCACGTAGAAGTAGTTCAGCGTCCCGGTCTCGAAGTACTGGCGCCCGAAGCGGAAGTCGTTCACCAATGAGGGTGTGAGCTTATGGGTGTAGCCTATCGAGAAATTGCTGCCGAGCACCGTGCCCGTGGTGGCGTTGACCGGATTGGGGGCGCCCGTGAACAGGTCAGTGGTCTGGCGCTGGTAACGGAAGAATAGGCGGACCTTATCGCCGACGTTCTGATCTACGCGGTCTACGGTCTGGTCCGTGGTGTTGTTGTTCGGCAGCGATGTGGGGAAGTTGCTGGTGATGCCCGGCAACGTGGGCGCCGGATAGTATTGCCGCAGCTTCTGCACAACGAGTGAGAGCCTCGTCGTGGGAATGATGTTGCCCGGGAACGGCTGGTTGCTGTTGGCGGGGTCTTTAACGACTGTTGTGGTCTGTGAAAAATTCCCCTGCCACATCAGGGGTGTTAAAAGCGTCGAGACGAAGGCCGACTGGCGGATCTGCCGAAAGCCTTCATACGATCCCATGAAGAAGGTCTGATTACGCCCGTTGTAAATCTTGGGGATCACCACGGGGCCATCCAGTTCGAAACCGAATTGGTTCTGTCGCAGGGGGGATTTTGGCGCCGCCGGACTCAGGAAGAAGGGCCGGGCGTCCAGCTTGTCGTTGCGCAGGAACTCGGCCAGGCTTCCGTGCGGCAGGTTGGTGCCGGATTTCGTGATTACGTTCAGGTGCACGCCCATGTAAGCGCCGTACTGCGCAGAGTAAGTGGCGCTCTGAACCTCGACCTCCTGGACCGCGTCGACCGTGGGTCGCGTCGGCGTGGTCGTGATCAGGTTGTTGACGATGCTGATGCCGTCGAGCGCGATGCTGTTCTGGA
Source organism: Acidobacteriota bacterium (assembly GCA_016178945.1). Classification (GTDB taxonomy): domain Bacteria; phylum Acidobacteriota; class Terriglobia; order Bryobacterales; family Bryobacteraceae; genus JACOSH01. The sequence goes on along the minus strand of JACOSH010000016.1, from coordinate 20,096 downwards.
TCTCGCGGGCTCCGGCGCCGATGAAGCCCTGGCCCAACACCGTGTTGGAGACCTTCAGGCCGGCAAGCACGCCAGGAACCGAGGCCGCCAGCTTCAGCGGATCTCGGCCATTCAACGGCAGATCGGCTACATCGCGCATGTTGATGATCTCGGAGACGCTCGCGTCATCGGTCTTGATAGGGGGCGTGGTGGCAACGACGTTCACGGTCTGGAGCAGATCGCCCACTTTCAGAACCACGTCGGTTCGCACCAGTTGGTTGATATTCACCTGGATGCCCGTTACCCTGCACGTCTGAAACCCGAGCTGCCTCAAAGTAAGCTCATAGTTGCCGATGCGCACGAACTGGATGGTGTAATATCCCTGGTCGGTGGTCGTCGTGTGGTAGGTGTCCTGAGTACCCGTGTTGACCGCGGTGATGGTGGCGTTAGGAATGAGCTTACCAGCAGCATCGGTAACGGCGCCGACCAGCGATGTCGTGGTGGCAATCTGCCCGAAGGCGCTCATGCCCAGGACCGACACGAGAGCGGTGGCTGACCAAAAATGCTTCGTCTGGAAACCCTGTAGAACCGACTATACACCCAATCGCCTCAGTTCTCTTAGATCTTTTTCATCCAGAGACGATGTTCAGGCCCGGCGGGTTACGCGGATTCGTCTGCAAAGCCTTATCAATTCCCCTGTTATCAGGTCCTTGCGACAGCGGGGGGGGATAGATCGCCGCCTTTGCTCTTGTCTTGCGACCGGCCTCGCGAGTCCCGGGACGGTCTGACGTCGCCGGCTCCAGCAGCGCGCTGTTAGGCGTCAAACCGGCTCGCTCTAATTCTGGGCAAAAATCGCCCGGTCCGTTTCATGTACGCTCGATAGGCGTCGCCAAAGCGGGCCAGCAGCTTCCCCTCTTCCGTTCGCGTGCGAACGATGAATAGAAGAAAGAGTAGACTTCCGGTCGCGAACAAGAACCAGTTCGCCGCAACCAGGGAGTTCCCCAAGACCAATAAAGCGACGGAGTCGTAGAACGGGTGGCGCACCCATCGATACGGGCCGCTTGTGACAAGCCTGTGCTCTCGCCGCGTGACCACGGTATCCGTCAGGTTCTTGCCGAGGCTGCGGAAGGTCCAGATCAGCAGTCCTCCGGAAATCGCAAACACGCCGGCTCCCGTCCAGCGCAGCCACGCCGGCAGGGGCGCCGACGACCAGGCCATCCAGGCCGGATCGACCAAATAGGCGATGAGTCCCAGCCAGAGAACAAGGCCGGCGGGCCGTAACGTAACCAAGATGAACAGGCCCTCCTGCCGCCGATCGAGCTTCTCGCCCGTTGCTTGTGACTTGAGCCTGTGGTACACGGCGATGGGAAGGACAACCAGAAAGCCGGCAATGAGCACAGTCCGGAACGTTTGATCCTGATTCATCGCCGATCTGCCTCCGCCTCACCGGCTTTCGGAGCCGGCGCGGGGCCGTTGCGCACGCCGGTAGGCCACCGAGGCCAGAATCTGCTGAAAACGCGGATGGTCGCGGACGCTTGCCAAGAGCGGGTCCCGGCGCAGCCAGTCTTCCCGGTCATCGCCCAAGCGCACCGCACGGTCCAGCCACTCGAGCGCTTTGGCGGTGTCGCCCATCACCGCATAAAACTCCGCCGCCAGCAAAGGCCCCCGAAAATAGACCCCGGCATACGCCTCAACCTCACCGTCCATTTCTACGAGCGCCTCCGCTCTCTTGCCCTCCATAGCCAGCAGTAGCGCCCAGTACTGCCTCAGGCGATAGTTCTTCCGATCCTCGCCACGCGCCCGTTGCAGAGTTTGGCGGGCTTTCGGAAGATCTCCGGAAGCCAGATAAGCGTGCGCCAGAAACGTGAGACCCTGCAAATTATGAGGGTCCTGTTCCAGGATTCGCTCTTCTTCGCGGATGGCCCCGGCCGTGTCCCCTTGTTCCCGCAGCAGATCCCCCAGAGCCGCGTGGCCGGGCCAATAGAGCGGCCAGCGCGCGATAGATTGCTTCGCCGTCTGGACGGCTTGCGCGTAGTCCCCATTGATCTGGTGATAGAAGATGAGCCAGGAGTAGGCCGTTGCATCACCCGGATTGGTCTGCAACGTTCTGTCGACCTCCCCCGGGACCAGTTCCTTGCGCCCTCGGAGGAGATGGATTATCGCGAGGACGGAGTGGGCGCGGCCACAGCCGGGGTCGTCTTGTAAGGCTTTCCGGATTTCGTCTTCCGCCTTGTAGAGCCAACTCGCATCGTTAGAGTTCCCCCGGAGAATCATGATCACATGAGTGAATGCATACTCGGCTCGCGCGGCCGCGAACTTTGGGTCCACTGCCAGAGCGCGCTCCAGCATCCGCCGCTCCTGCGGGATGTCCTGCCGCGCTCCGGCCCCCCCAAACAACAAGGATCGCTCGTAGTATTCGTTCGCCTCGCGATTCGTGGAGGGACGACTGCCGTCACTCAGCCGCGGCCCGCCCGCCGGCGCCGGTGGCTTGCTCCGCCGATCAATGCTCACCCAGAGAACGGCCGCCGTGATCGCCACCGGGCCGGCTACCCAGATCCAGCGCCGGCGCGAAACCCTGACGACAGGCACGGCGCCGGAAGCCGCCACACCCGGCTGAATGGCCTCCAGCGCCGCGCGTACTTCACCGGCCCGCTGGTATCGCTCCCCCGGCTGCTTGGCCAGCAAGCGTTGGATGATCCCGGCCAGGCCCGGCGGCACATGCGCCGGCAGCGGCGCCGCTGAATCCCGCAGGATCGCCGAGCTGATCTGAAACCCCGTCGGTCCTTGAAACGGCAAGCTCCCCGTCACGGCCTGGTATAGCATCACGCCCAGCGCCCACAGGTCGCTGCGAGGGTCGGCCGGCTCCCCGCGCAAAACCTCCGGCGCCATGTAGGACAGGGTGCCGGACACGGCTCCTGCCTCGGTGAGCGGCTCGGAACGCGTGGCCTCCCCAGGCGCCTCGATCACCCGCTTGGCCAAGCCGAAATCCAACACCTTGGGCCGGCCTTCCGGGGTAACAATCACGTTCGCGCTCTTCAGGTCGCGATGCACCACGCCGCGCTCGTGGGCGTGGGCCAAAGCATCGGCGATCTGCACCCCGTACCGGATCGCCACCTCTACCGGCAGTCCGTCTCCGGAAATCATGGCGCTAAGGGGCTGGCCCTCCACCAGCTCCATGGCGATGTAGGTTTCTCCGTCGGCCACGCCGGCTTCGTAGATCGTGCAGATATTAGGATGGTTCAACGCCGAGGCGGTGCGGGCCTCGCGCAGCAGGCGCTCCCGCGCGTTTTGATCCACTTGAGCTTGCTCGCCGACTACTTTGAGGGCCACGGCGCGCTCGAGCTGCGCATCCTGGGCCCGGAAGACGACCCCCATGCCCCCGGCGCCGATCTTCTCCAGAATCCGGTAGTGCGACAGTGTGCGGCCAAGCATTGCTTGTATCTTACACAACCGCCGTCGCGAACGGTCTGACCAATCTGCGCGGGGCCAGGGGCCGGCTTATAATTGAGTCATGGCCTTGCCCACCGAGGACCGGATCACCAAGACGCCCGGTGTTTGCGGCGGCAGATCCTGCGTCGCGGGTCATCGTGTCCGTGTGCTCGACATTGTGGTTTGGCATGAGCACCAAGGGATGACTCCGGACGAGATTGTTTCGCAAGTCCCCTCTCTCACGCTCACCCACATCCACGCCGCATTGGCCTACTACTTCGACCACATGGAGGAGATCCGGGAAGACATGCGGGCCGAGCGGGCTCAAGCAGAGGAGACCCGCCGAAAAAATCCGTCCTTGGTCAAATCCAAACTACGCCAGGAGAAGGTGGAATCAACATCCTGACCAGTGCCGATTCGTTTCCATCTGGACGAGCACATTCCCGCCAGCATAGCCGCCGGTCTGCGTCGCCGCGGCATCGACGTGACGACGTCGGCCGAGTCTGGTCTGGTGGGCGTTGACGATCCTTCTCAACTCTCTTTCGCCGCCTCCGCTGGACGCGTTCTGGTAACGCACGACGCGGACTTCCTCAGGCTCCATGCTGAAGGACTGGCCCATGCGGGTATCGCCTACTGTCAGCAGGGAGCTGTGACGATTGGAGAGATGCTCCGGCGCCTAGTGTTGATCCACGACCTGTTGTCCCCGGAGGAGATGGCCGGCAGAGTCGAATTCCTGTGATTGCGATCCTGCGCCTCGTCTTGTTTCGAACAAATCTGGGTCCGATAGCGATGTAGGTTTCTCAGTCGGCCACAGCCAAGCATTCCTCGTATCCTACGACAAGCGGCCTGTCGTGCAGGCTTCACACGCGGTCCGCCCGGATACACCTGTGAGGGCGCGGTATCCTTGGGGATCATCGACTTAGCGGCTGGCATGCCACTTGCCTTGCCCGAGGCATGCCGGCCTCAAGACCAGCGCTTCTGCTTTCCCTGGCGATCCATGCGGCGGTGGTCGCCCTGCTGTTCAGCGTCCTGTCCTTGACCGAAGCGCGGCTGCGCGATTCGCGCCCGCTCGGCGAGGTCTTCCGCGAACGGATGCGGCTGATTGCGCCCCGGCCTATGGAAGGGGGCGGCGGGGGCGGCGAAAACTCCCCACTTCCGCCCAGCAAAGGCCGACTGCCACGAATGACACCGAAGCCTTTCGTGCCGCCGTCTCCGCAGCTCCGGCAGGCGCGGCTGACCGTGGAACCGGCCATCGCCGGACCGGAGGACGTGGCGATGCCTCAACTCGATCTGGCGCAGTACGGCGATCCTTTGGCGTCGAGCCGGTGCGCCTCCGGTGGCCTAGGGCAGCGCGGAGGTATCGGAAAAGGCTGCTGTGGCGGCGTAGGCGACCACACGGGTCCAGGATACGGCGACGGGCCGCCGGGAGGGATCAGCCTGCGCGCCGTGACCGGCGCCACCGCACCGGTCCTGATCTACCAGGTGGATCCGGAGTATTCCGAAGAGGCGCGCAAGGCGAAGTACCAAGGGACCGTAGTGCTGGTGGCCCTGGTCGACGCCGCCGGACGGGTCACCGGTATTCGCGTGACGCGCTCGCTGGGTTTGGGTCTGGACGAAAAGGCCGTGGAAGCGGTCACGCGCTGGAAATTCCGCCCGGCCCGCAAAGACGGCCGCGCCGTTTCCGCCCCCGCCCTGATCGAGGTAAACTTTCGACTACTGTGACCCTTTTCTTCCTGCTGCTGTCGGCGCTGCCCCTGCTGGCCGATTCCCGCTCCGAAGCCGTCGACCGCTTGTTCACGCCTTATGACAAGCCGAATTCGCCCGGGTGCGCCGTTGGCGTGATCCAGGACGGCCAATTCCTCTACAAGCGCGGCTATGGATTGGCCAATCTGGAATACAGCGTTCCGCTCAAGACCCAGTCGGTCACCTACATCGCTTCCACTTCAAAGCAGTTTACGGCCATGAGCATCCTGCTGCTGGCCGCGCAAGGTAAGTTGGCGCTGGATGATCCCGTGCGAAAGTACGTGCCCGAGCTGCCCGCCTACGCGGACCCAGTAACCCTTCGCCAGTTGATCCACCACTCGAGCGGCCTGCGCGACTACTTCGGAGTGGCGGAGCTGGCCGGACGCTTGAACGACGTCTGGACCAACGGCGCCATGCTGGAGCTTCTCGGACTACAGCGCCAGTTGAATTTTCCGGTTGGAACCGAGCACAACTACAGTAACTCCGGGTACGTTCTGCTCTCCATGGTAGTGAAAAGCGCAAGCGGAAAGACGCTGCGGCATTTCGCGCAAGAATCCATCTTCCAGCCGCTGGGGATGAAGGACACGCACTTTCACGATGACCGGAACGAGATCATTCGCAACCGCGCGGCCGGCTACACGCCCACACGAGGGAGCTTTCGCGCCTTCAACAGCACTCTGGACGTGGTGGGCGATGGCGGGCTGTACACCACCGTCGAGGATCTCCTGCCGTGGGACCGGAATTTCTACGATGCCCGCGTGGGGGGCCGCGCTCTGCTCGATCAGATGCAGACACCCGGAGTGCTGGCCAACGGAGAGCAGCTCGACTACGCCTACGGGCTGGGGATCGACACCTACCGGGGACTCAAGACGGTCAGCCACGGCGGCTCGCTGGGCGGCTACCGCACCGAGATGGTCCGATTCCCGGAGCAGCGGTTCACGGCGATCTGCCTGTGCAATCACGGTGGCGCCGGCGCGGCGCGGCTCGCGCTCCAGATCGCGGAGGTGTATCTCGGCGGGCGCATGGCTCGCCCGGCCGAGCCAGCGTTTGTCGCACTCTCCCCCGAGCAGATGGCCCGCTGGATCGGTGCGTGGCAAGACCCCAAGACCGGCGCAATCCTGCGAATGTCGGCGGCGGACGGCCATCTGAGCGCGTCCCGGCAGGGCGAGAACTTCCAATTGCGGCCCGTGGCGGCATCGAAGTGCTTCATAGTCTCCGAAGGTGCGCCGGTCCAGGTCATTCTTGAGGGCGAGGAAATGCGCTGGGGGCGCAATCGCTACGTTCGCGTGCAATTGGCGACTCCTACGTTGGAATCCTACACGGGTGAATACTCCACGGAGGAGCTTCCCGCCCGTTGGCGCATGCTCCCGGAAGGCGGCAAGCTGGTATTGCTGAAAGGCAACTCCTGGCGTTTGCCGTTGGAACCGGGGGCGGCGGATCAGTTCCTGGTGGGGCCGTGGATTCTCACCTTCTATCGCAACCCAGAGGGCCACGTCGCCGGATTCCTGATCTCCAGCGGACGTGTGCGCAACCTGCGCTTCGAAAAGACCGGCCTTGCTTCGGCAACGCGCCAGACGAATGATCCCCCACGCTGAGCAAGCGCCCCGCGACGGGATTGCCGACTCTGGTACCATCGTCGAGAAGCGCCTCACATGTCCAGTCCCAATACCCTTACCGAGCTGTTGTACGCCGCTCCTTCCGAAGGCATCGCGGTGATTCTTCCCGAAGCCGGAATCCGCGTCACGTACGGCGCCTTACGCGAGCAGGTGGTGAGTCTGGCCGATGCTCTCCGTGCGGCGGGAATCGGCCGCGGAGATCGCGTGGCCACGGTGTTGCCCAATGGGCTGCCCGCCGTCGTGAGTTTCCTGGCGGCCTCGATCGCGGGCACGGCGGCGCCGCTGAATCCGGGGTACCGCCAGGACGAGTTCAGCTTCTATCTCGAAGACACGTCGGCCAAGGCCCTGCTGTGCCCGCACGGTGGGGCGGCGGAGGCGCGGCGCGCCGCCGAGGGTCGCGTTCCTGTGTATTCGCTGCAGATGGACGAAGGCGGATTTGTCCGCATCACGGACGGGCCGGGCAGACCAGGAGCAGGGCGGACGGCCGCCGCGCCGTCTCCCGAGGACATCGCCCTGGTCCTGCACACCAGTGGAAGCACGGGCCGCCCCAAGCGCGTACCCATCCGGCACTCCAACCTGGCGGCTTCCGCGCGCCATATCGTCGAGACCTACGCGCTCTCACCCGCCGATGCCGCCTTGTGCGCGATGCCGCTGTTCCACGTTCACGGCCTGGTGGCCTCCACGATCTCGACTCTCCTCTCGGGCGGCACGCTGGTCGTCCCGGCCAAATTCAATCCGCTCTCCTTCTGGCGAACCGTGCGCGATTGCGGCGTGACCTGGTATTCGGCGGTTCCGACGATTCACCAGCTTCTTCTGTCGCGGGCCGGTGACGAGCGTCCGGCCGGGGCCGAGCGCCTGCGATTCATCCGGTCGTGCAGCGCTGCTTTGCCGCCCGACATGATGAGCAGAATGGAACAGGTATTCGGCGCTCCCGTGCTCGAAGCCTATGGAATGACGGAAGCGTCCCACCAGATGTGTTCCAATCCGCTGCCGCCCGGCGCGCGCAAACCGGGATCGGTGGGCCCGGGAACCGGGGTCAAGGTCGGGGTCATGGATTCGGGCGGCGCTCTTTTCCCAACCGGACAACGGGGCGAGGTGGTGATTCAGGGTCCCAATGTCGTCGAGGGCTACGAGAACAATCCCGATGCCAATGCCGCTTCCTACACCCAGGGATGGTTCCGCACCGGCGATCAGGGCTATCTCGACGCCGATGGATACTTGATTCTCACCGGCCGGATCAAGGAGCTGATCAACCGGGGCGGCGAAAAGATCGGGCCGCGCGAAATCGATGAGGTGCTTCTGACGCATCCGGCGGTGGCCGAAGCAGTGGCGTTTGGCGTCCCACACCCAACCTGGGGAGAGGAAGTGGCGGCGGCCGTGGTGCTGCGCGAGCCCCAGAACGAGGCGGCCATCCTGGCTCATTGCAAGGAACGGCTGGCCGACTTCAAGTGTCCCAAGAAGCTGTACGTCGTCAAGGAGATTCCCCGGACCGCGACCGGGAAGATCCAGCGGGGCGCGGTCGCCGCGGCGCTCACCGGGAAGTAGCGGATGAGGTTCCTGATAGCCGGCGCCGGCGCGATAGGCGGCTACCTGGGAGCTCGCCTGGCGCGGGCGGGCGAGGACGTTACCCTATTCGCACGCGGCCCGCACCTGCGCTCCATGCAGGAGAATGGCCTGCGCGTGGTGAGTCCGGACGGCGATTTCGTGGTGCGTCCGAGGCTCATCGGCGCCCTGGGCGAAGCCGGGCCGGTGGATGCTATATTTCTGACCGTGAAGGCGCACAGCCTCACCCAGCTCGCTACTTCCAGATTGGCGCGGGAGAATTCTCGAACCTCCGTCTGGAACGTGTCGATCCGGGAGGCGTAATCGCCGATGCGATCCCTCCGCGCCACGTGGTTGGATCGCTGGTCTATTTCGCGACCGATATCGTCGAGCCGGGCGTGATCCGGCACACCGAAGGGAATCGGATCTCGCTGGGCGAGCCGGATGGCACACGATCGGAGCGCTGCAAGAGGATCGCGGAAGCGCTCATTAAGGCCGGCCTGCGCTGTCCGGTCACGGCGCGAATCCGTCACGAAATCTGGGTGAAGATCCTGGGCAACGCGGCTTTCAATCCGATCAGCGCGCTGACGCGGGCGACCCTGGTCCGGATGGCCACCGATCCGGAGGTTGCGGCGCTGGTTCGCAACATCATGGGCGAGGTGGAAGCGGTGGCGTCCCGGCTGGGCGTGGAGCTGCCGGTTTCGATCGAGCAGCGGATGGCGGGCGCGGCGAAGGTCGGCGAGCACAAGACCTCCATGCTGCAAGACCTGCAGGCGGGGCGTCCCATGGAGCTGGAGTGCATCGCCGGAGCGGTGGTTGAGCTGGGGGAGCGGCTTGGAGTCCCTGCGCCTCACACGCGCGCCGTCTATGCGTGCGCCAAGCTGCTGGAGACCGTGGCCGCGGCCGGAAGGAGCCAAAAACCGTGAATCGCTGGGTCCGGCTGGGCGCGGCCGTAACCGCCATGATCATGATCGCCAACCTGCAATACGGCTGGGCTCTGTTCGTCAAGCCGCTGATTGCCGCCAAGGGCTGGAAACTGTCCGACGTGCAGTGGGGATTCACCTTCTTCATCGCGCTCGAGACCTGGGCCATGCCGTTTTGCGGATGGCTGATCGACCGGCGCGGGCCGCGCCTGTTGCTGTCGATCGCCGGCGTGCTGTGCGGCGTGGGCTGGGCGCTGCTGGGGCAAGCCCAATCCCTCACAGCCCTCTATGCCCTGTATTCGCTGGCCGGATTCGGCGCGGCGATGGTGTATTGCGGCTCGATCGGCGTGGCCTTGAAGTGGTTTCCGGACAAGCGCGGCCTGGCTGCGGGGATCATCGCGGCGGGCTTCGGCTCCGGGTCCGCCTTGTTCATTCCCGTTATCACGTACATTATCGGCGTGAAGGACTACCGGACCGCCTTCCTGTATACCGGCATCGCGCAGGGCCTCCTGATCATTTGCGCCGCCCAGTTCTTGCAGAATCCATCCGGGGCCGGCGCGGTCACGCGGCCTCCCGCGCGGGCGCAGGTCCGGAGTCACCAGCAGGAGTTCAATTCCGGGGAAATGTTCCGGACCCCGCACTTCTATGTCCTCTACACGATGATGCTGATGATGGGGATCGGCGGCCTGATGGTGACGGCGCAGGTGGCGGTGGTGGCGGACAGCCTGAAAATCGGCGCCGCGACTCTGACCGTGGCGCTCTCGCTCAACCCGATCGCCAACGGAGGCGGACGCATCTTCTGGGGCTCGGTTTCAGACCGCATCGGCCGGGAACGGACGATGTTGGTGGCTTTTCTGTTGCAGGCCCTCTGCCTGACGAGTGTATTGACGCTGGGGCGGCTGGGCGCAACTTGGTTCATCGTGTCCCTGGCGCTGGTGTATTTCACGTGGGGTGAGGTCTACGCACTGTTTCCCTCGGCCACAGCCGACTTTTTTGGCGCGCGCAACGCCAGCTCCAATTACAGCGTGATGTACAGCACCAAGGGCGTGGCTTCGATCGTCGGCGGCGGGCTGGCCGCGCTGCTGTATGAGAAGACCGGTTCCTGGAACGCGGTGTTCTACGGCAGCGCCGCGCTGGCGCTGTGTTCGGCGTTGATGGCGCTGGGGCTGCGAGCCATGCCCTTGCCGGCAAAGGTTCCCCGGTTGGATCGGTGAATCGGGGATCCACCCTCGTGGAGAAGGCGCGTACAATGGAATCGTGCCGACCCGAACGAAGACGCCAACCCGGAGACCCACAGAAAGGGCTCTGCGCAAGAGCGTGACCATCCCGGCTCCCCTTGTGGCCGAAGTGCGCCGCGTTGCTAGAGAGCACCACGTTACGATGAGCCGTGCGTTGGTTTCCCTGGCCGAGCGAGGCGTCCGGGCCGAACTGGGCGAGAAGGAGAACTTGAAGGTCACGTACAAGCGGTTTATGGACGAGCGGGAGCCCGCCTCCAAGAACAAAGCCGGGAAGGATCTGGTCCGCACGATCTTCGGGAAGGACGCGATTGCCGAAGATCCGGTTCTCTAATCTGCAAGATCTCGCTGGCCGAGCTCAGCCGGTTACAGGAGTGGGTCGAGTCGGAGCCGTGCGCACCAGATGGTGACTGGTACAAGGACTTCGGTTCGTTCAGGCTATTGGGGTTCCGGTGAGTATCCGCGCACGGTGCTCACGAAGGACATGGCGCCGTTCGGCAAGGAAATCGAGTAAGCCTTGGCCCGTGCGATCCCGCTCCACGCCTCCAAGACAAATCGATCTTAATTCGGTAATCCGCAGTCACCGAACAGAGGGCACTATTACCCAAGGAGGACAAATCGCGCTTCCGCCCGAGGTCGCCGGGGAGATCCCGGTGGGAGAGCAACTTCGGGTTGTGGTCATGTGGGAGCCGTCCAGCTCGGATTCGGCGTGGCGATCATCGGGGCGACGGGTGTTCGAAGCGGCGTATTGCCCCGAAGATGCCGTTTACGAGCAGTTGATCGATGACGACGCTGCGGCTCGGTGAACTCGTCCTGATTCGGATGCAGTTTCACCAAGCGCCCGGCTCCAAGGTGCGCCCCGCTCTAGTGCTCCTCGATACAGGCGACGACGACTTTGTCGCAGCGCCCATTACATCCCAGCCAAGGCTGTCGGAATACGATCTTACGATCAAGGATTGGCGGGCTGCTGGACTCAACGTCGTTTCCTCGGTCCGGGTCCACAAGCTGGCGCACGTTAATCAACGAAGGACAGGGCGCCGTTTGCTTCAACAAAGGTGTATCGGTTTCTCGCAAGCCTCTTTGCGCCTTGGCGTCTTGGCGTGAGAAAACAATCTCTCGCAAAGACGCCAGGATCGCCAAGAAACCTCAGTAGCGCAGCTTCAGCCCCAGTTGGATGTCGCGCGGCAGGTTGCTGTTGGAAGTGATGACGCCGAAGGAGGCCGTGCCGAGGGTGGTTCCGGGAGCGCCCCAGTTGGGGTGGTTGGCGGCGTTGTAGAACTCGGCGCGGAACTGGAGCGACTTGCTTTCGGCGATCCGGAACTGCTTGCTCAGCGCGAGATCGACGTTGCGGCTGCCCGGCCCGATCAGGATGTTGCGTCCCGCGTTGCCCAGCGTGTACTGCGCCGGGCGGAGGAACACGTCCGTGTTAAAGAATTTTGAGCGGGTGCGCTGGCCGCGATCGAGGTTCACCTGGCCGGTGCGGATCGGCACCTGGGTGAAGCCGCCGCCGGTGTTGAGCAGGTCGCCCTGCGTGGTGATGGTCAGGGGGTTGCCGGTCTCCAGCACGAGAAAACCACTCACCTGCCATCCGCCCAGCAGGGCGTCGACCACCGCGGGAGAACCGGCGCCGAAGCGGTGACCCCGGCCGAAGGGCGCCTCCCACACCGCCGTCGTGAAAAAACGGTGGGCCAGGTGGAACGCCGAGAGCCCTTTGTCGAGGCTGGTGTTGTAGGGGTCGAGCGTGCCGTTATTGTCGATGGTGCGGGACCAGGTATAGCCGGCGGTAAAATTCAGCCCGTGAGCGAAGCGGTGGTCGGCGGACAGTTCCAGGCCGTGGTAGTTGGCGAACAGCTCGGACTTCGAGAGGCGGATCGAGCTGAGATTCGAGTACGGCCGGCGCGACTGCACGTCGCCTGGTCCCGGCTTGGGCGTGTTGGGATTGCGGAACACATCCAGGCGGGTCGATTTGGTGCCGACATAGCCGGCCTTCACCACCAGTTTCTGGGTCAGACTGCGCTCCAGGTGGAAGTTCCACTGCTGGACATAGCCGTCCCGGGCGTCCAGGTCGATGGCGTTCATGCTGGGCCGGCTGGCGGGGTTGACAAAATTGACCACCGGAGTCAGGTCGTCGACCGGGAACGCGCGGAGGTCGTTCTCGTTCACACCCAGGACGACGTCCCCGGTGCGGATGAAGGGAGGGTTGATCGACATGCCGATGGCGTCCTGGGCGGAGTAGCGCTGGTAGAACACGCCGTAGGCGCCGCGAGCCACCAGCCTGGGTGTCACTTCGTAGGCGAATCCGAAGCGGGGAGCGAAGTTGTTGTTGTCGTCGTGGAGCAGGCTGCGGGCGAGGCCCGGAGTGTTGTCGGCCGGCGTGATGATGCGGGCGGCGCCCGGACCGGTGAACAGCACGTTGGAGATCTTGTCGCGATTGGCGGCCAGGCGTCCGAACCGCTCATAGCGGAGGCCGAGGTTGAGGGTCAGGCGGCGGGTGACCTTCCAATCGTCCTGAATCCACGGCATGACCTGGCTGTTGCGGAAGTTGGGATCGAAGATGTCGATGCTGGCCATGATCTGGCGGGGCAGGCCCATGAGCATGTCGGCCAGAGCGAATCCGCGCGAGCCGGCGCCCAGGGTCCACTGGCCGTTGAAGTTGTGCTGTCCGGCGGGACGGATGGCCTCGGGAAAAGTATCGCGGTATCGATTGCCGGTCAAGCCCACCCGCAGGGAATGCTTGCCGCGCACCATGAGGAAGCTCTCGTGGATCTGGAAGATCTCGTTCTTCCAGCCGCGCGGGCCGGAGACGCCCTGGCCGAGCGTTTGGCCGCTGGGGTTGCCGAACAAGCTGAAGTCCTGCACCGAGAAGTAGGGCGCGTGCCAGCAGGCCGGGACGCGGCAGGTGCCTTTGAGACCGAACTCGCCCGAGACATCGCGCTTGAAGGCGCTCTCCACCAGCTCATTCTGCACGAAACGGCTGTAGCCGGCGCGGAATTCGTTGATGGTCGACGGACTCATGGTGTGCGACCAGTTGAGCACGGCGTGCTGGCCGCGCAGGTTGTGAGCGTATCCGAAGGTGGGCCAGACCGGTGGGCCGATGGTGCCGGTGTCGGAGATCGCGTAGCGCCCGTACACGCGGTCGGTGGCGGTGAAGTGGTGGTCCACCCGGCCAATGAATTGATTGGTTCCGGTTTCCTGCGGGGCCAGCGACTGATAGTTGGCGTTGGGCAGGATGCCGCCAATGCCCGGACGGTTGGGCAGCGGGATGAATTCGCTCAGGAAACGCACGGGCAGCGGGTGCATACGGCTCCTGGGGACGATGTTGCCGGGGAAGGGCGCCTTGGTGGTCCAGTCGTAGAGGGCGATGGGCGTACGGCTGGAGGCGTCGGTTCCGAGCAGCGCCGAAAAGTTGCCGTCGCGATAGGCCTGACCCGGCACGGTGGTGTTCTGAGTGAAGCCCTGGCGCAGCCGCATGGATTCCCAGGAGCCGAAGAAAAAGGTCTTGTCCTTTCGGATGGGGCCGCCCAGGGCGCCGCCGAAGGTATTGCGGCGCAGCTTGGACTTCCGGTCGGCGAAACTGTCGCGGGCGTCGAGCTTGTCGTTGCGGAGGAACTCAAACAGCACGCCGTGGAACTCGTTGGTGCCGGCCCGGGTCACCACGTTGACGTGACCGCCGGCCTCGCTGCCGAATTCCGCGCTGTAGTTGGCGGTTTCCACCTTGATCTCCTGGATAGCGTCCAGCGACGGAGAGAAGACGTTGGTCTGGTGCGAGGCTTCCTTCCCAACGACGCCGTCGAACAGATACTGGTTATAGGTGGGATCGTGGCCGTGGACGCTGAACGATCCCTGCCAGGTGGCCCGCTCGGTCTGGTGGCGGCGGTTGCCGGTGCTCTCGGCCACACCGGGCGCCATGACGCTCAATTGCATGAAGTCGCGCGCGGCCAGGGGGAGCTCGACAATTTTCCTGGTGTCGATCAGATTGCCGACCTGCGAGTCGTTGGTCTGGATGAGCGGGGCGGCCCCGACCACTTCAACCGATTCGGAAACCTGGCCGACTTCCAGCTTGAGGTTTACCTCGAGCGAGACATTCACGTCCACCTTGAAAGGCTGGGTGGCGGACTTGCGGAAACCGGCCGTCTCGGCGATGACCCGGTACGTTCCGACGCCGAGGTTGGGAAACGCGTAGCGCCCGGCTTCGTTGGTGGTGGTCGCCAGGGCGGCCCCGCGATCGACATCCTCGATCGTGACCTTGACCCCCTGAATCACGGCGTCGGAGTTGTCGGTGATCGTGCCGTTAACGCGGGACGCCACTTGCCCGAACACGACCGAAGAAACGCAAAGCGCTGCCAGCAGACGAAGCCAATACATGCGACCCCTCCATTCAGTTGATCAGGATACACCAAAAAGTGTGACATCCGGCGTCCGAGCGCGTACACTGGGAAAACGCAAATGAGCCAACTCCCAGCTTGGGGCCGGGCCGAATTGCCCGAGCCGCTTCCGTTTTCCGCTCGAAACGCACTGCGGACCATCGGCCCAGGAGCCATCCTGCTGGCGGCGTCGATCGGGGGAGGCGAGTGGCTGGTTGGTCCCGCGTTGGGCGTCAGGCATGGGGTAGGGGTGTTCTGGATCGCTACGGTCGCGATCGTCCTTCAGACGCTGCTCAACCTGGAGGCGATTCGCTACACGCTCTACACCGGAGAGCCGATCACGGCGGGCTTCATGCGGCTCCGGCCTTCTTCGCGATTCTGGGCGGCGGTCTACTCGATCTTGACGGTGGCTCAGCTCGGCATGCCGGCGCTGGGCGCGGCCTGCGCCACGGTGATCTTCGCGGCCTTCGCCGGCCGCCTTCCGGGCGCGCCGGACACCTCCACGCTGGCCTGGATCACCTACGGGGTGATGGCGGTCACGGTCCTGATCCTGCTGCTCGGCGGCACCATTGAACGGATGCTCGAATGGGCGTCCTGGGGGATGATCGCTTACATCTTCGTCTTTCTGGTGATCGCCAACGTGCTGTTCGTGCCCCCGGCGCATTGGGTTCGGACGGGGTTAGGCTTCCTTCAGTTTGGCTACCTGCCCTCCGGCGCCGACGTGGTCCTGCTGGCGACGCTGGCCGCCACGGCCGGATCCGGCGGGGTCGGCAATCTGGTGATTTCGAACTGGGTGCGCGATAAAGGGTGGGGCATGGGGGCCGTGGCCGGGGCCATTCCCAGCGCATTCGGCGGAAGGCGGATCCAGTTGTCTCACGCCGGCAAGGTGTTCGACGTGAACCCTGACAGCCTGCGCCGCTGGCGAGGCTGGTGGAGGTACGTGGCAATCGACCAGGTGGCGCTCTGGGCGGTGGGCTGTTTTCTCGGCATGTACCTGAACGTGAACCTGGCGACCGCCATCGCCCCCGCCGGCGCCGACCTTGCGGATGTCGGCGCGGGCGCTTTCCAGGCCAAGTACATGGCCGAGCGGCTGTGGTCCGGATTCTGGGTTCTGGCGCTCCTCAATGGTTTCTGGATTCTCTTTTCCACCCACCTGGGCAATACGGACACCCTGGTCCGGCTGGTGACGGACATCCTCTGGGTCACGGGCGATCACCGGCGGCAGACGCCGAATGTGGGGCGGCTTTACTACTCGCTGCTGGCCATCTTCACGGTGTGGGGCGCCGTCACTGTGCAATGGGGAACGGCCATGACCTTGTTCAAGGCTCTGGGAGTGGTGGCCGGCCCGATCCTGGGACTGGCCGCCGTACAGATCCTGAGGGTGAATACACGGCTGCTCCCGGCCGAGCTTCGCCCGTCCCTCTGGCGAAGGGCCGGCCTTGTTCTTTGCGCCATCTTCTACGTCCTGATGTTTTTGGCCGTGCTGTTTGGGAGGTGAGGCTCCATCATCATGCGGAACAGCAGCGCGGCGAGCGCCGCCAAGGTTGCGGCGCCACCCAGGACCGGCGCATAACCGAACCGCGTGACGGCCACGCCCGCCACTGCCGCGGCCAGAGCCTGGACCCCAAACACCACGAAAAAGTTTAGCGAGGAAGCGCCGCTTCGCTCGCCCTCCGATACGCGGTCCATCAGGAGTGTGAAGAAGCCGGGCTCGCTCATGTACTGGAAGGCGGTGTAGGCGGAATAGAGGACGCCGGCGGCCTGCAGCGGTGCGGCGGCGAGGAGCGCGAGCGAAACCGCGGTGGCCAGTTGCATGGCGGCGATCCCGCCGGCGGTCCCCAGACGCCGGAGCAGCGCGGGGGCGAGCAGGACGGCCGCCACCTGCGCAGCCTGCGCGGCGGAGAAGGTTGCGCCGATTCGTTCCACGCTCGCGCCCAGCCGGGCGAAGTAGGCGTTGAAGAAGGGATTGAAGGCGCCCACCGCGAAGCTCCACACGGCCATGGCCGCCAGGTAGCGGAACAGAAACCGGCTGCGCGGCCAGGCTCGCGGCTGGGCGGCGACGCCCGCCGAAAGCGGCAGGCGCGACAACGGCAGCGCGGCGAGTCCGGCCAGGGCGCATCCGGCCAGCAGCACGGCGAGCTTGGAAAACCAGGCAGCCAGATACCCGGCCGCGAGGCCGCCCAGAATGCCGGTCGCGATCCCGAAGCTCACAAAAAGGCTGTAACCCCGGGGCCGGCGCGCCTGGCTGGTCAGCGCGGCAATGGCCGGCGGCACGGACGCCTGCCAGGCGGCCAGCACGCATCCGCTCAGGAAGGCCGTCGCCAGCAGCCAGGCAGGCCCGGTGACGGCTGCGCGGGCCAGGAAGATGGTTCCCGTGGCGGCAAAGCACGCCATCATCCCTCGCCGTAGGCCGAGAGCCCGCATGATCCCGGCGGAGGCCAGCGCGCCGGCAACGCTGCCCGCCGTCATCGCACTGGCGACCCAGCCCAGGAAATCCTCGGCGAATCCCAGGTCCATCAGGTGGAGGTTGTAGAGCAGCACGAACAGGCCCACACCGAAGTTGAACAGGAGCGTGGCCAGCAGGAAGATCCAGTAGTCGCGCCCCATCCACCAGGCCAGGCCTTGGACGAGTGTCGGGACAAGGAGGCGGGCGTGATGAGCGGCGCGCGCCAGGAGATGAACGGCATAGCGGCTGTGCTTCCGCAGCCGCAATAACCAGGTGAGCTGCGAGCCGGGCACGTACACGGCATCCACCGGTCCGGGTAGGCGCGTGGGGAGCATGCGGCGCAGCAGCACCTTCCGGAAGCCGGTTCGAGTCAGACTGAGATGGAGCCAGAGCTCGCTCTTGTTGGAGGGAGCCAGCGGCGCTAGGGCGTATTGGGTGAACCAGCGGCGCACCTCCTCGGGCAGGCGGTCGACCTCTTCCTGGGCCGGCGACGAGAGGCGGCAGGCGAACCACTCCGCCGCCGCGCGGAAACAGACCGCTTCCAGCTTCCTTAGATCCGGCGTGTGGAGCTCGCTCCAGGCGCTCCAGAATTCGCAGTCCTCCGCGCGATTTTCGAGAAACCAGGCCAGCTCATAGACGTGGTACGGGCGCAGGCTGCCCCGTAACAGATGGCGGAGCAGATGCAGCGCCACGTACCCGAGCCGGTCCGCCGGATGAAGAACGCAGCCCTGGCGCCGCGGCCAGAATTCTTCCACTCCGGGCGCGGGGAAGCCTTCGGTTCCCTCATCCCAAAAGCGAAAATGCAGATCCACGGCGAAAGGGATGCGCGGATCGAAGAAGTCGCCGCTCCACTGGTAGCCGGTCTTGCGGACCATGGCGGGGAGATGGTCGAGGGGAAAGTCCTCGAATTCCCGAAGCGGCTGGTAGCCTAACGCCAGCAGAGCATCGCGCGCCGGCAGCAGTGAAGGCCGGGGGCAGAACAGATCGATATCGTACTGCACGCGGAGGCGCGGATCGGCGACGAAATCGGGCCACTGCGTCAGGCCCTTGAGCGCGACGTGCTCAATTCCAGCCTCCTCGAAGCGGGCCGCGATCTCCGCATAGGCCTGGCGGGCTGCCTGCAGGCGGAGCTGGTTGGCAGTCAGGTTGGCGCCGATTCGCCGCCGCACCCCATCGGGCAATAGGTCGCCCCAGCGGTCGCCCAGAACCAGGGTGAGCTGGGTGCGATCGCAGTACGCGAGCAGCTCCGTCCATGGCGCGCCGGCGAGCGAAGGCAGGCGAGCGTCGCGAAAACGGAGCGCGCCGAGGACGATTTCAGCCGGCCGGGGGGAGGTTGTCAGGATCGCCCTCCGCCGCGTGCGGCGCCTCCAGGTTCCGCCAGAAGCGAGGACAGGAGCCGAGGAACGCGCCCAGCGCCAGGTGCGCCACCAGCATGCCGCCGTCCGGACTGTACAGGGGAACGAGCGGATTCACCTGGTTCCACAGGTATCCGAACCACAGGTAGTACCAACCCACGCCCACCAGCAGTCCGAGGAGCATGATGCGCGCCCGGCCCGACATCCGGCTGGCCACCACGGAAAAGGCCGCGCCCAACAGGCCGGCTGCGGCGAAATGCAAGGCCAGGCCCGACACGGTCATCCAGCGGAAGCCGCGGCGCAGCGCGCTCTCGCCGTGGAATGTGGTGGCCAGCAAGTTGGCGATACTCCACACCGAACGTCCATGCCACAGCGAGACCACCGCCAGCCAGGCCATCATCGCGAGGCCGCCCAGCACACCCGTCTCGATGCCGGCCAGGACGACATAGGAGCGAGGAGCGGATGGATGCCGGTCACTGCCAGTCATGGAAGGGAGACCGATATCGTAGCATGAGGGGCTCCCCACGGCATCTATGCCTTGGGCACAAACAGCCGGATGAGCGAGAAAGCGACTGCCGCCACCACCGCCGAGGCCGGGATCGTCAGAATCCAGGCCCACAGGATGTCGGTGGCCAGTCCCCAGCGGACGGCTTTCAGGCGCTGCACCGAGCCGACTCCAGCGATCGAGCCGGCGATCACGTGAGTGGTGGAGACGGGCGTGTTCATCGCCGTGGCCAGCAGGATGGAGGCGGCGGCCCCGGTCTCGGCGCAGAATCCGCCGCGCGGCTTCAGCTTGGTCAGGCGCGAGCCCATGGTGTGAACGATGCGCCACCCGCCGCTCATGGTGCCCAACCCGATGGCTGCATGGGCGGAGAAGATCACCCAGACCGGAACCTGGAAGGTGGTCAGATACCCGGAGGTCACCAGAACGCCGGTGATGATCCCCATGGTTTTCTGGGCGTCGTTGGCCCCGTGCGAGTAGCTGAAGAAGGCCGCCGAGACCAACTGCAACTTTCGGAAGTACACGTCCATGGCGTGAGGGCTGGAACGCCGGAACACCCAGTAGATCGCCACCATCAGGAAGTAGGCGATCACCATTCCCAGCAAGGGGGCGAAGATAATCGATTTCAGCGTCCAGTTCCAGCCGTCCCACAGCAGGGCGTCGAAGCTGGAGCCAATGCCCTTGGTGAAAGCGACGCGCGCCATGGCCGCTCCGGCATAGCCGCCAAACAGGGCGTGCGAGGAGCTGGTGGGCAGACCGCCGAACCACGTAATCAGGTCCCAGGCGATGGCGCCGATCAACCCCGCCAGGATGACATAAGGGGTGACGACCGTAAGATCCACCAACCCGGATCCGACCTTCTTGGCCACCCCGGTCCCCAACAGGAAGGCGGGGATAAAGTTAAACACGGCGGCCCAGATGACGGCCTGCGCCGGGGTGAGAACGCGCGTGGCCACCACGGT
>JACOSH010000073.1 GCA_016178945.1 Acidobacteriota bacterium | reverse complement strand
GGACGACCCGGTTCCCAGCGGCCGGTGAGCCGATTCTCCACGATCTCGGCTACCTGATGCATGACGGAGGGCACGGCACGGCGCCTGCGGACTTTGACATCTACATCAAGTTCATGAAGATGCACTTGAGGGAATGACTCCTCGTCCGGCCGTGTGAGACTTATTGCATCAGATGGGTCCCCGACCGCCAACCCAGCCGCGTCGAGTCTGGGCGCTTGTCAGCCCCCATTGTATTTTGTTGACGAGAGCTGTATGAGCGGTAGCACATTGGCGAGGATCGCTTCCGCCGCGCCAGCGATAATCGGCCAGGAGAAATTCACGAGGCGAGGCGAACCAGTTCGGATTCAAGCGATCCGTCCAGCGCACCAAGGGGCAAAAGGCCAATCGCAAGAAGATGGCCACGGTGGCCGCCCAACGGAGACTTGCCGCCTGGAGTAACACTTCGCCACTTGGATGGCAAGGCTGCAAGCCTCGCCGAATCTGGTGGACGAGGGCGTCAACTCAACGGCCTGTAGCGCGTCGTGTGATCTCGCGGAACAGCCATGTTTTGGCCATTTTCCAGTCGCGCGTCACCGTTTCTTCGGAAACCTCCAGGACCTCGGCCGTTTCTTCGACGCTGAGCCCGCCGAAGAACCGCAGCTCCACAACTCGGGCCTTTCGCGGATCGGTCCGGGCGAGCGAGTCGAGCGCTTCATCCAAAGCTTCCACTTCAACTCCGCGCGCCCTGCTCCCCAGCAGCGCCTCGTCCAGGGGCACTTGCAGCGGTCCGCCCCGTTTGGCCGACCTTTGCTTGCGCGCATGGTCCACCAGAATCCGGCGGATCATCTGGGAGCATAGCGCAAAAAAGTGCGCCCGGTTATTGCATCGAATGCCGCGGACGTGGATCAGCTTGAGGTACGCTTCGTGGACCAGGCTACCGGACTGAACGAGGGGCGCCTGGAGCCGTCCCAAATGCCTGCGTGCGATCAGGCGGAGATCGTCGTAAACCAATGGGATCACGTCTTTTAACGCCTTTTCGTCGCCCCTGCTCCAGGCTGCCAGCGACCCGGTGATGTCCATCTGTTGTTCCGAGCTCACGACTGTCTTTAGATCTTAGCAACAAAAAACCTCCGCACCCGTGACGGTTTCCGGCCGCGATTCACGGTACTTGGATAAACGCGGTTACTTCAACTAAGAGGAGGCAACCATGCCAACCTTTCTCCCCAGGCTTACGGTGGCCATCTGTCTGCTGGCCGCCCCGGTTTTGGCCCAGCGCGTCATTTTGGTCGATGACGATGGCGCGCAATGCCCCGGCGCGATGCGCTACATCCAGGAGGCGGTATCGGCGGCGACTCCGGGCACAACCATCCTGGTCTGCCCGGGCACTTACCCCGGAACAGTCTACATCGAGGGTTCACAAAAGAATGGCCTCCGCCTGCTGGCGGTGGGACCGGCCGAGGGTGTCGTGATTCGCGGCGACTTCACCGAGTGCGACGGCATCCACCTGATCGACGTCGACGGCGTGCTGATCCGGGGCTTTACCGTGACCGGATTCGGGTGTCCGGATACACCGCCCACACGGTCCCAGTTCGGCGCCGGCGCCGACATCCGGTTGACTAACTCCAACTTCAACACCATCGAGTACAACCGGCTCAGCAACAATTGGATGTTCGGCATTCGCGCCACCCCCGGCGCGAGAGCCGACAACAACGTGCTTCAGTACAACGAGATCTTCGCCATCGATCAGAACGGCTTTGGCTGCGGAATCATGCTCGGCGGGGGCGGCGGGTTCCATGCCAATAATCTGATTCGCGGCAACAAGATCTACGACACGCCGGGCGCCGGGATCATGGTTAACGATGCCGGCCGCGGAAACATGGTCGTTGGCAACGATCTGTTCAACAACGGCCGTTACGGAATAGACAACCGGACGTCGAACGGAACGCTGATCTTCGGCAACCGGGTCGTGAATAGCCCCGGATATTGGGGCACTTCGCCGGCGGGCGCACCGGGTTCGCTCGATGCGCGCGGGCTGAACGTGGGAGCTTCGGTAGGGCTTACAATCCGGCTGAACGAGATCACCGGCAACGCCGGCTTGGACGTAGTTTGGGACGGCTCCGGCGACAATACCTTCGAAGCCAATAGCTGCGGAGCGGCCAACCAGCCGCGGCTGTGCGCGAGACAAGTGGGCTGTGCGGCTGGAAGCCGCTGTGCCGCGGTCGAAAAAGGCTGGCCGAACTACGACATGATGTGAGGCGCTGTCTTTGGGCGCCTGAGTGGTGCTCCCGAGCGGGACCATTCAGAGCGGCATGGCCCGCACGCCGCTGTAGATGTGTTGAGTTGCTATTCGTCGGGCAGGCCCACGCGCCGGAGCAGGTCGTGAAACCTGGGGTCGGACTCACGCCTGTGCGAGTTCCATATGGCCAGCCAGGCGATGCCCTGTTCGCGCTGCTGGTAGGCTTTCTCCAGCCATTCAATCATCCGGTCGGAGTCGCCGAGGCCGACGTAGACATGGGCGAAGGCGACGGCCGGGACGTATTGTTGCCGCGACAGCGCGGTCAGCTCATCGAGCAGCCGGCGCGCTTCCTGCTCGCGCCCGGCCAAGCCGTAGGTCTCGGCCAGCGTGCCCAGAATCGACGGGCTCCTTCCGGAAAGCGTGGCTGCCTTTTCGAGCGCCTCGATACCTTCCGGAAACATCGATTTGGCGGCGTAGCTCGACCCGATCCGCCAGAGCGCCCAGAGATAATCGGGGTCGGTTTCGAGTACTTTCCGCAACTGCTGGATCGCCTCGTCGTAGCGCCCGGCGTGCTGGAAAATCCATCCGATCTGGGTCTGAATGATGAGCGAGAGCGGATCGATCTGGTGGGCGAGCCTGGCTTCGCGCAAGGCTTCGTCGAAGCGCTTCCTCATGGACAGGTAGTGGGCGTACCACAGGTGCGCCGAGGCGTAGCTCGGGTTGAGCCGGATGGCGCGCTGGAAGCTCTCCTCCGCCGCGGCCCATTCCCAATCGTAGAGCCTTGCATAGGCCAGAGCGGCATGGGCTTCCGCCAGTTCCGGATCGATTTCCAGCGCCTTGTTGGCCGCGGCGATCGCCAGCGGACGGCTTTCTGCCGGCGGCCGGCCGCCGATCAACACAGTTCCGAGCTGGTGGTAGCAGTCGGCCAGGCCGGCATAAGCGCGGGCGTAGGCCGGGTCTTCATCAATGGCCTTGCGGAAGAATTCAATGGCTTTGTGAATGTTCTCCGCCGTTCGCTTGTTCCAGTAGTAGCGCCCTCGCAGGTATGCCTCGAAGGCTTCACGCTTGACCGCTCGGCCTGCGAACCTCGCCCGCAGCTCCGGTTGGATCCGAACCCGGATCTCACGGGCAACCGCCACGGCGATCTCGCCCCACAGCTTCGGGATCTCGGCCAAATCGCGCTCGTAAGTCTCCGCCCACAAATGCTTGTCTTTCGCGCCGTCGAGAAGTTGGACGCTCACGCGGGCCCGGTCCCCAAAACGCGCAATGGAACCCTCGATGACCGCGCCTACATTCAACTCCCGGGCAATCTGTGGAAGGGGCTTTCGGGCGGCCTTGTATTGCATGACGGAAGTCCGTGAGATCACGCGAATTGCCGGAATCTTTGCCACCTCGCCAATGAGCGTCTCGGTCAGGCCGTCGGCCACGTAATCCTGTTGCGGGTCACCGGAGAGGTTCTCGAAGGGTAGTACCGCCAAGGACTCGAATGCCGGGATAGAGGGGCCGCGGTTGGTGAAATCGGCCAGCACCCGCACACCCTTGTCCGGGAGCGGCTTCGTTTGGATGCGTTGCCACGTCAGCACTCCCGCGCCGAGTATTACGACCGCCGCGGCGGCGGCAATCCAGTACTTACTCGAGGGAGCGCGCAAGCGCTTCTCAACATTCAACTGATTCAAATCGTCCAGCAGATCCGCGACCGACTGGTAACGCCTGCCGGGATCCTTCTCGAGCGCCTTCAGAATCAAGTCGTCCAGCCTGGCTGGAATTTGGGGGTTGACTGTTGACGGCTTGGCGGGGGACTCCGTCAGAATCGAGCCCAGGACGCCGGCGGGCGTTTTGCCGCGAAAAGGAGGCTTACCGGTGGCCATTTCATACAGTGAGGCTCCCAAGGAGAAGATGTCGCTCCGCACATCCACGTCCTCGCCCACGGCCTGTTCCGGAGACATGTAGGGCAGGGTACCCATGATGGTTCCCGTCACAGTGACAGTAGAGTTTCCAGAGTTCCCATCCGGCTGAGATCCTGACGCAGTGAACGCGACAGTTCGCTTCGCCAGCCCGAAATCCAGCACCTTGACCGGCCCGCGATTCGTCAGGAAAATGTTCGCGGGCGTGACGTCGCGGTGCACGATGCCCTTTTCATGCGCCGCCTCAAGCGCAGCGCAGACTTGGCGGGCGATGGAAGCGAGTTCCTCAGCGCTCAGCGGATTGTTCGCGATACGCTCCTTGAGCGATTTGCCCTCCAACAACTCCATGACGAAAAAGGGACGCCCTTGAAATTCGCCCACGTCATGAACGGTGCAGATGTTGGGATGATTGAGGACGGAGGCTGCGCGCGCCTCCCTCTCAAACCGTTCCTGGGCTAGGGCGTCATATGCCATGCGGCGTGAGAGGAACTTGATGGCGACATGGCGATCCAGCCGATGGTCATGAGCTTTGTAGACTTCGCCCATACCCCCGGCGCCAAGCAGTTCCATCACCACGTAGGGGCCGATCCGCTCACCAGATGCCACGTGCTCCGGTGGCACGGATGCACGAGGCGCCGCTACTCCGTCCGACTCGAGAAAGCCGCGGGCCATCTCCTCATTGAGCAGCAAGGACTCGACTTCGCGGCGCAGCGCGTGGTCGCCGCCGCAGACTTCATCCAAGAACCTTGGCCGATCCTCGGCGGTTTTATGCAGCGCCTCATGAAACAGGCTTTCGATGCGCCGCCATCGTTCGGCCAACATGTAGTCCTCCACCGCAAACCGCCCCGATGGATGATAGGCATTCATTCTATCACCGGGAGGAGAATTCACGCAGGGGCGCACTTCAGCCTCTGGATCCGGCGACCAAGAATCTGCGAGGGTCTGCTTTCGCGGTGCAGCGCTTTCACATGGCCTGGCGTGGGACGAACACAGTCAGCCCAATATCTGGATGGCAAAGCTTGCAGTCTCGCTAAGGTCGATGGACGAGAAATCCGCGCTGAGACGGCTGGCGCGCCCAACACTCACTCAGGTGTGGAATTCGATGATTCAATGGCTCTCGTGAGCTTCTTTTGCCACCGGCGCAAATACGCGAACTTCTCCTCCATCGCGCCCAGGGCGGCGTGCTCCTGCTTCCAGTTCTTGGGCAGGTTCCGCGCCAGCCAGTCGCGAAGCTCGTCGCGGAACTGGATTTCCCGAGGGGAGAAAGCGGTCATCATACCATTGCCGGCGGAAACCGCTTGCTGACGCGGCTCGCATACGAACGCGTACAGAGCCTTCAGAGCCGCGACGGTTACGGAGCGGTGGCCCTTACTACCCGGAGCAAGAACCGCTTGCTGACGCGCGCGGCTCTGCGAGCCCTGCTGCTACGGACTTGGAAGCGGAGGCGGGCCAGCGGGGATGTAGGGCCGGTAGACCTGTCCGCGCGTCTTCTGACGGAATTCGGAACGGATCGCGTCGCGCGCGGCGGGGTCCGTGAACAGGTCCACCATGGTGGCGGCCAGGGTCTTGGCGGCGTGCACCATCCCTTTGTGTCCGATCGACATGCCCGCGCAGGCGACCACGGGCCAAGCGTGCCAGGGCGCCCCGTCCGGCGCGGTGGTGACGTTCAGGTGCAGTGTGGGAACGTTCCAGCTCACATCGGCGACATCGGTGGAACCGCCCGGCGGGTCCTTGGGCGGCTCCACCAGAGGCTGGATGGCGCCGGCCAGGCCCTTCTCTTCCACTTCGGCGGCGCGCTGGATGGCGCGGGCGAATTCCTGTTCGGGCGCTGTGTACTCGATGGGTCCCAGCCACTCCAGATTCGCGTGCAGCACCTTGGAGCCCGCCATGTTGACCAGCATTTCGTAGTCGCCGGCTTGCACGGTGAGTTTGGGTTCCACTCCGGCCATCAGACCGGCGCCCTCGGCCATCTTGCGCATGCGAGCCAGCAGCTCGTCGACCGTGGTGTGCCGCGTATCGCGGACCCAGCACCAGAGCTTGGCGTATTCGGGCACGACATTCGGTACGTCTCCACCCTTGAGGATGGCGTAGTGCATCCGCACGGACGGACGCACATGCTCGCGCAACATGTTCAGGCCGTGAGTGAACAATTCCAGGGCGTCGACCGCGCTACGGCCGTTCCAGGGATCGAAGGCCGCGTGCGCCGCCCGGCCTTTGAATTCGACGATGAAATCGACCAGGGCCTGCGATCCTTGGGTGTCGGCGCGGGTCTTGTGGTCCGGGTGCCAGGCCAGGCACACATCCAGATCCTTCATCAGCCCCTCGCGCAGCATGTAGATCTTGCCGCCCACGGATTCCTCGGCGGGAGTCCCGTAATACCGCACGGTTCCCTTCAGCCTGCCGGCGGCCAGGAGCTCCTTGACGGCGACCGCGGCGCCCAGGCTGCCCGCGCCGAACAGATTGTGGCCGCAGCCGTGACCGGCCGCGCCCGGCTCCAGGGCTTCCTTCAGCGGCGATGCTTTCTGCGAGATTCCCGGCAGCGCGTCGAACTCCCCGAGAATGCCGATCACCGGCTGGCCCTGCCCGTAGGAGGCGATGAAAGCCGTGGGCATCCCGGCGACGCCGCGTTCGACGCGAAAGCCCTGCGCTTCGGCGTAGGCGGCCAGCGCCTGGGAGGACCTGGTCTCGCGCAGCGCAGTCTCGGCGTAGGTCCAGATCCGGTCGCTGAGGCCGATGAGCTGCGCGCGCTGCCGCTCGATCGAAGCGACCGCCTCCTTCTTGGTGTCCGTGCCGGCGCCCGGCGCCACCGCGCAACAGAGCAGCACGAGGAGACCGTTGTGTTTGCGCATCGGCTCATGGTATCACCTCTAAAATGCCCGCAAGAATCCTCGCCTCGATCGAAGAACTGAAGTCCCTGACCGGACAAGAGCTCGGCGTCAGCGACTGGTTGGAGGTCACCCAGGACATGATCGCCCAGTTCGCGGACCTCACCCACGATCCGCAGTGGATCCACACCGACCAGGACCGCGCCCGCGCGGAGTCGCCCTTCGGAGCCACCATCGCTCACGGTTTCCTCACGCTGTCGCTGGTGAGCTACCTCACCAAGCAGGCCGTGACGGTGGCCGAGAAGCAGCGCATGGGAATCAACTATGGGTTCAACCGGGTGCGCTTCCCCGCCCCGGTGAAGTCGGGAGCGCGCGTGCGGGCGCGCGTCGGAGTGCAGTCGGTGAAGGACCTGGACGGCGGGTTCGAGATCGTGTGGGATGTGAAGGTGGAGGCGGAGGGTTCCTCGAAGCCGTCGGTGGCCGCCGAATGGATCACGCGCTGGTATCGATAGCCGTTACCCGCCGGCCGCGTCGTGCAGTCCGGTGCCCGCGGAATCCTCCACCTTGGTTCCTTTGCTGTCGATGCGTTGGGGCACGGTGCCCTGCATGTTGACCTGAGTCTCGGTCGCGCCCAGGGCCCAGCCGCCATGCGCCGCCCGGGCAGCCGCTCCGGCGACGGCCGGTTGGGCGGCCTCCTCCATCACGGCTTGCAGCGCCCGTTCCAGGGAGGCGGCCACCATCTCCAGATCGGGCCGCTCCACCAGCCGGCAGAAATCGCGTGGCGACAGGGTTTCCAGCGTCACGCCGTCCGGCTCCTCGTACGCCGCCACGCGGCAAGGCAGGAAGGCCGCGAAGCGCCTGTCGGCGGCCAGCAGCACCGCATACAGCTCGGCCTGAAAGTAGGTGTACAGGGTGACTTCGCCCGCGCCCACGATGCCCCGGTCGCGCAGCAGTTGCCCCAGACTCTGGGCCGTGGGAATGCTTCCCCGGTGGCGTTCCGCCGCCCGCCGGAGGGAAACGAAGATTTCCTCCATCTTCTTGCTTGAGCGGATCCTCAGCATAGGCTGGCCTCCCCACATGCAGCATAGCAGAAGCCAACCGATTGGTTGTCCCGGCCTATCCGTTCGGATAGGGCTGGATCCGAGGGCTTCGCGCAAGCCGCCTGTTTTCAGAATCTCGAGGCGGCTCCGGGGTTGGCCTGCCAGGTGCACTCAGGGTGGGTGCACGCGCCGCCCGGCATGGCACGCGATGCAGAGACTTAAGAAGGAGGTCCCATGAGGACACACATGATTTGCAGAATTGGCCTGACCTTACTGGCCGCGGTCTCCCTCTACGCCCAGAGCTCACAGAAGCTGGTAGTTCAGATCCCGTTCGAGTTCAGCGCGGGCATTGCCGTGCTTCCCGCCGGCGAGTACACCGTGGAGACCGACATCGTCCCGGGCGTCGTCAGGCTGAGGTCCACCGACCACAAATCGGCGGCCATGATCATCAGCCAATCCGTCGAGACGTTGAAGACGCCCAACGACCCCAAGCTGGTCTTCAACCGCTACGGAGACCAGTACTTCCTGTGGCGGGTCTGGAAGGCCGGCAACAACATCGGCAAGGAATTTCGGCCCGCTCCACGTGAAATGGAGATGGCCGCGGTAACCCCCCGTCAAGAACTGGTCCTGGTGGCCAGAAAGTAACGCGGCCAAGCTTGTGGGGCGGGTCGGGGACCCGCCCCATCGGCATTTCTAGGGAATCTGCCTTAGTACTTCCACGGATAGCTCATTTGCGTCAACTACATCGTTTTCCCGACAGGTTTTCACACTACCTCTGATATCATTGAATCAACAACTGTGCGACGTGCCTTGACACAGCTCGGCTGGCTGGTTCTGATGGCGCCGCCACTCCTCTCTCAGGGCAGTGATGCCATTCACGAGTCCTGGCGGTGGGCGCGGTTTACGACTGAGTCCGGGCTGCCCTCCAACCGGGTCCATCAGGTGGTCGATGCGACCGATGGCGCGGTATGGGCCGGCACCGAAAAGGGTCTGGCTTGGTACGACGGCTACCGCTGGCGTCCGGTCGGAGTCGCCGCCGGAGTGCCCGAGAAACGCCCCACGTTCCTGGCCGCGGCTCCCAAGGGTGAGATCCTGGCGATCTTCGAGGGCGCTTTCTACCGGGGCGGCAAGAACGGCTTCGAGCTGACGCCCTTGGAGTATCAGGGGGCTCCGCTGCGCCCCACGTCGGTGGCGTCATTGCCCGATCAGCGGCTGGTCGTCGACACGGA
The DNA here is from genome assembly GCA_016178945.1 of Acidobacteriota bacterium. Taxonomy (GTDB): domain Bacteria; phylum Acidobacteriota; class Terriglobia; order Bryobacterales; family Bryobacteraceae; genus JACOSH01. Next base: position 7,422 of record JACOSH010000073.1, on the reverse strand, counting down.
GCGTGGGGTGTTCTACCTGTCCGCGGATGGCAAGCTGACGCCCGATCCCGGTTTGCCTCGTCCGGGCGGCGGCAGCGGTCCCAAGGTCTTCGCGACGCGCAGCCCCGGACTCTGGTTCTACGGCCGCCAGGAGCTCTATCGATGGACTGGCAGCGGACCGCGCCGCTGGTTCTCCGCCCGAGACCTCGGCATCCACTCCGGTGAACTGGGTGAGCTGAGAATTCGCGTCTTGGAGGAGAATCCCGACGGCAGCGGCCTGGTCTCGGTCGGCTTTCCGATCGCTAGCCGCGGGCTCTGGGAATGGTCCAGCGGCGGACGGCCCGTCAAGAGCGCCAGCGAAGGCAAGGAAGTGGTCCGCGCGCTGGATCTGGCGCCGTCCGGGGAGGCCGTGGCCGCGTACGAATCCGGAGACATCCGCATCCGCCGCAACGGGAAGTGGTCGGCTCTGGAACCGGCGCCCGAACCGATGCGCAACGTGATTTGCCTGCGGTATCGGCCCAACCAGGACCTCTGGGTGGGCACCGAAAACGGGCTCTACCTCCACAAACGATCGTCGAAACGATGGATACGCTGCCAGTTTCCGTTCCCGGATTTGCGCAACAACGTGGATGAGATTCTGGAAGCCCGCGACGGCTCGCTCTGGCTGGCGACTGGCGACGGCGTCACGGTGCGCCGGCCAGACGGCCGCACCGAGTCGTTCCGCACCGCGGGAGGCCAACTTCTGGGCATCACGACAGGGTTGGGCGAGGACCAGGAGGGACATATCTGGGTCTCCAGCAGCAGCACCTTCAAGGGCGCCTGGCGCTGGGATGGCGCGCGCTGGCAACACTTCGGGGCCGAAGAGGGATTGCTGGACGCCCGCATCGGAAAGATCCGGCGGGACTCCCAGGGCCGGCTCTGGTTCCTCAGCGCCGCCGAGACGCAGGAACCGGATTCGGAATCCGGCGCGGCCTTCTATTCGGCCGGGCGCTTCGAAGTGTGGAAACGCCAACCCGGAGTTCTCCCGGCCGGCGTCAATGGCCTGGCCGACGCCCCCGACGGCACGCTGTGGTTTGCCACCAACGCCGGCCTCAGCCGGTGGAGGCGGGGCCAGTGGCGGCACTGGGACTTCTCCCGCGGACTGAAGGCGGCCCCAACCCTGGCCGTGGCGGTCGCGCCCGACCGGCGCGTCTGGTTTGGCGGCCGGGGTACCGGCGTCGGCTATCTGGACGACCAGGACCAGCCCCACTACCTGACCCAGGCCGACGGCCTGCCCAGCGTCCACATTTGGGATCTGCGGTTCGACCGCCACGGCACGCTGTGGGCGACCACCGATGCCGGGCTGGCCTGCTATCGGGACGGAAACTGGAGCCGCTTTCAAACGGCGGTGGGCTTGGCTAATCCGCGCATCTGGCCGGTGCTTCCCTCGTTGGACCGCGTCTACGTGGGCACTATCGGCAGCGGTCTCTACATCCTGGACCGGACCGACGGCGCCAACGCCGGTCCCAAAGTCGAGATCGCCAGGCCCTTCGTGGAAGACACCAATCTACTGGTCCGCTGGACGGCCTTCGGCTATTGGGGCGAGCAGCCTTCCGAGGCCATTGAGACGCGCTACCGGCTCGATCAGAACGGCTGGTCGGAGTGGAGCACGCGGCGGGAGCTCAGCCTGCGCGACCTGGCGGCCGGCGACTATCGCTTCCAGGTGCAAGCCAAGGGATTGTTCGGCCACATCGACCCGGCCGGTGCGGTGGCGGCGTTTCGGGTTTCGCCGCCGCTCTACCGGCGCTCCGCGTTCCTGGTTCCGATCACGCTGTCGCTACTGGCCGCCGCGATGCTGGCCGGCATCCTGATCTGGAGGAAAATCCAGTTCCGCCGCGACCTTGAGGAGAGCGAGCGCCGCTACCGGGCCGTGGTCGAGGATCAGTCCGAGTTCATCTGCCGATCGCTCCCGGACGGGACTCTGACCTTCGTCAACGAGGCCTATTGCCGGCACCTCGGGCGGCGGCGCGAGGAATTGATTGGACGCTCTCTGGTCGAAGTCTTGTCCGCGGAGGAGGCGCGAGGCCTGCGCCAGCGGCTGGCCGCGTTGACTCCAGACAACGCCGCCGGCTCTTTCGAGGACCGCGTGACGCTGCCGGATGGCTCGGTCCTGTGCCAGCGCTGGAATATTCGCGGCTTCTTCGACGCGGAAGGACGCTGCCTGGAATACCAGTCGGTGGGCCGCGACGTGACCGCCCAGATGAAAGCCGAGGAAGAGCTGCGCGCCAGCGAGGAGCGCTTCCGGCAGCTCGCCACGCATCTCCGCCAGGTCTTCTTCATCACCGATCCGGCGCTAACCCAGATGGTTTACATTAGCCCGGCCTACCAGGATGTCTTTGGCAGCTCCTGCGAGAGCATCTATGCACATCCGCGCGCCTGGCTGGATTGCGTCCATCCGGACGACCGCTCCCAGGTCGCCGCCTCGATCGGGCAGCCGGCCGTTGGGACGCCGCGGCCGCTGGAGTACCGCATTGTCCGGCCCAGCGGGGAGACCCGTTGGATCCGCTCTCAGTCCTTTCCTCTCCGCGACGAAGCGGGCAACACCTACCGGATCGTCGGCCTAGCCGAGGACATCACCGAATGGCGTCATCTGGAAGCCCAACTGGTGCAGGCGCAAAAAATGGAAGCGGTCGGCCAATTGGCCGGCGGCGTCGCGCACGACTTCAACAATCTCCTCACCGTGATCCAGGGCCACGCCGATCTGATGCTGCACCGGCTGGATGCGGCCAGCCGCTCGCGCAATCATGCCGACCAGATCCTGATTGCCACACAGCGCGCCTCGGCCCTGACCCAGCAATTGCTGGCCTTCAGCCGCCGCCAGATCATGCAGCCGACGGTGGTCAACCTCAACGAAGTGGTCGCCGACGTGGAAGACATGCTGGGCCGGCTGATCGGCGAAAACATCGAGCTGGTGACGCGGTTGGAGCCCCGTCTGGGTTCCGTCCGGGCCGATCGCGGGCAACTCGGCCAAGTCCTCATGAATCTGGCCGTCAATGCCCGCGATGCCATGCCCGACGGCGGCCGTCTGACCATTGAGACCAGCAATGTCTGGCTGGAGCACGCGCCAGCCGGACGGGAAGAGGAGGTGGTGCGCGGCGATTACGTCCGCGTCTCGGTGCGGGACAACGGCTCCGGCATCGATGAAACCACCGCTTCCCGGGTTTTCGAACCGTTTTTCACCACCAAGGCCAAGGGCAAGGGGACCGGTCTCGGCCTGTCCACCGCCTATGGCATTGTCAAGCAGAGCGGTGGCTACATTTGGCTGGAGTCTGAGCTGGGGCAGGGCGCCTGCTTCGAGATCTTCCTCCCGCAGGTCACCGAAGAAACCGGCGTGTTTCAGACCTTGCAGCCCTCCAGCGCCCCTGGTGGACGGGAAACTGTCTTGGTGGTGGAGGATGAGGAGGGGGTACGCAGGCTGGTAACCCAGTTGTTGGAGGATCACGGCTATCACGTGCTGGCCGCGGCGAACGGACCCGAGGCCTTGCGCGTCTTTGAACAGCCCGGGCAGCTCATCGACATGATGCTCTCCGACGTGGTGATGCCGCACATGAGCGGGCGCGAGCTGGCGCAACGGGTGACCCAGTTGCGGCCAGGCCTGAAAGTCCTCTACATGTCGGGCTATACCGACGACGCCATCGACCGGCACGGGGTCCTGGAGCCGGGAACCGCCTTTATCCAGAAGCCCTTCTCCCTGATCGCCTTAGCGCAGAAAGTCCGGGAGGTATTGGATACCCGGACGGCCACGGCGACCGGGCGCTAAGCCGTCGAAAACCCGCACCAAACAGGGTAGTACTTTTCCCGCTTGTATCTTACAATGGTATTTGAGATAGTAGAGGAACGATGAGACGCAAAGGCCCGCTCAGGCCGGAAGTAGTGGTGCCGCCAGCTATTCTGGAAGAGGCCAAGCGCGCCTTAGCCACGGATCGCCTCCGCAAGCCCGCCAAGTGCAGCGTCTGCGGCGCGGAGACGGTGGCCGAGGGTCCCGAGCAGCTTTGCTGGGTCTGCCGCCGTCTGAAGATCAGCGCGTGGCGCGAGTCCGATCAGCAGATGCCCGCTCAGGAATAGAAGACAGGCAGCCTGCTCCCCCGTTTTTCCTCGAGAGCCCTTTCGTAGACGTACCCCGCCGCTGCGACATCCTCCAGAGCCAGCCCGTTGGACTTGAATAGGGTGACTCCGCCGGGTGAGGGCCGCCCGGTAACATCCTGGAGCTCGATCCAGCTCTGATCCGGCAATCCCGACATCAGCAAATCCCCGGACTCCAGGCGGGCTTGTTCGCGCGAATCCACCACCACCAGGCTGGCGCGGCGCACCAGGTCCGAGGGCAGCTCGCGGCGCTGGGCCTGATTCGATCCCATCGCGTTGACGTGCGCGCCGTCGGCGATCCACTCGCTTTCCAGAACCGGTTCCCGGGCATTGGTCGCGGTGACCACGATCTGGGCCCCGCGCACCGCTTCCTCGGCCGACGAGATCGCCCGCACCTCGATCGACAGGGCCTGCGCGGCTTCCTCGGCGAACCGCTCCCGCTTCTCCGCCGACCGGCTCCAGACCCGGGCGGACCGAATCGGGCGCACGGCCGCCATCGCCTCCAACTGGCTGCGCGCCTGGAACCCGCTGCCGATCAAGGCGACCGTGGCGGCGCCGGGTTGCGCCAGTAAGTTTGTGGCATGACCGCTGGCCGCGCCAGTCCGGATCTGGCCCAGGTAGTTGGCTTCAAACAACACCAGGGGCCGGGCGTCCTCGGCCGCATACAACAAGAACAGAAAGTGGGCCCCGTAGCGCGCGTGGGTGGAGTAGATCTTGGCGCCGAAGTACTTTTCGGTTGCTCCGGCCATGTAATGGAGGACGGAACCCGTGGGCAGGATCACCCTCCGGCGGGGGTGGTTCTGGGCCTGGCCGCCGGCCATCTGGCGAAAAACGGTCTGCATCAGGTCAACCGCCACCGGCATGGGCAGAAGCTGGCGGACGTCGCTTTCAGTCAGGAAGAGCATTCCTGGCCATTCTGTCAAAGCCACTCGAAAAGTCAAAGGGCTTTGGCAGCCCTCCTGAACATTCCGCGCCGATTCAGCGTATCCTGTTGTGACGGAGCGACTATGTACTGTACCAACTGCGGGCGCGACCTCAGAGAGGGCGACGGCTTCTGTTCCGGCTGCGGCCGGCCGACCGGACCCACGGCCGCGGGCTCGGGGACGCCTTCCGGGCCGGCCAAGCGGCTGGTGCGTCCCATGAAAGACAAGAAGATTGCGGGGGTATGCGCCGGTTTCGCGCGCTATCTGGACCTCGATGTGACGCTGGTGCGCATCGTCTGGCTGCTGGTGGCGGTGTTAGCCGGCACCGGCCTGATCGCCTACCTGGTCGCCTGGATCGCCATGCCCAAGGAGTACGGCCCGGCCGGCGTTGCCGCGGCTTAAGTCCGCCACGACTAGCGTCTACACCTTCTCCGGCACCAGAAACGGCGCGCGATACTTGCGGCTGAGCATCGCGTCGGCCTGCTGATCGCCGATGAAGCGCTCGGCGGCCGGGTCGAAGGTGAGCTGGCGCTCCAGCCGGTGCGAGATGTTCCCCAGGTGCGCCAGGGCGCTCGCCAGGTGGGCGGTCTCGACCGGGCCGTTCTGATCCGAGGTCTTGCGGCTGCGAACGGCCTTCAGGAAATTAGCGAAGTGGTCCCCGCCGGCCTTGCGCGAAGGGCCCTTCTCGCGGCTCTGGCCGAGATAGATCTCGTAGCTGTCGTAGCCCTTGATCAGCATGTAGCCGTCGGAGCCGTAGAAGATGTTGCCCACGCCGACACCCTGCTCCTCGTTGGTGCACCAGTGGCGCACCTCGAACTGGATCATCTTCTTCTCGGCCGGGTACAGGTAGGTCGAGGTGAGAACCTCGGGCGTCTCCTTGTCGTCGTCGAAGAGGAACTTGCCGCCCATGGCCGTGACTTTGTTCGGCAGCCCCACGCCCAGGCCCCACATGCACATGTCGGTCTCGTGGATTCCCTGATTCCCGACATCGCCGTTGCCGTAGTCCCAGTGCCAGTGCCAGTTGTAGTGGACCAGCCGCTCGGAGAAAGGGCGCTCCTGCGCCGGGCCGGTCCACAGGTTGTAGTCCAGATCCGGCGGCGGCGCGGCGGTGGGTTTGCGCCCGATGCTCGGACGCCAGCGATAAACCAGCCCGCGCGACATGTACACTCTGCCGATAGTTCCCTTGCGCAGATGGTCGACGGCCTCTTGCAGGGCCTCCGAGCTGCGGAGCTGCACGCCGTGCTGCACAATGCGGTCGTACTTGTGCGCCGCCTCCACCAGCTTGCGCCCTTCCCAGATATTGTGGGAAGCCGGCTTCTCGACGTACACGTCCTTGCCGGCCTGGCAGGCCCAGATGGCGGCCAGCGAATGCCAGTGATTGGGCGTGGCGATGCTCACCGCGTCGATGTTCTTGTTTTCGAAGACCTGCCGCAGATCCTGGACGATCTCGACCTTGCGGCCGTAGCGCTCCTGGAACTCGTTCTGGCGCTTGCGCGCGACGCGCAGATCCGGATCGCAGATCAAGGCGACCTGGGCGTCTTTCTGTTTCTGGAAGCCGGCGATGTGATCCCGGCCTCGGCCGTTGACCCCCAGGACGGCCACCTGAATCTTGTCGTTGGCGGAAACCTTGCGGTCGGCGAAACCGGCGGCGGCCACGGCCGAGCCGGCGCCCAGGAAAAACGTGCGGCGGGTATTCATGCACTGCTCCTCGCGAGGATTCTACCACGCTTTTGTCCTACTATAGGGAGATGCTGGGCATCGATCCGCGCGCCGCCCGCGCCACCTGGACGGTCATCCTGGTCCTGTTGCTGTGCGCGATCGTGTATGCCATCCGTCAGACGCTGTTCCTGTTCGTGCTGGCGCTGCTGTTCGCCTACCTGCTGCTGCCCATGGTCGATCTGCTCGACCGGCGGCTGCCGGTGAAGCGCTCGCGCGGGCCGGCCCTGGCTATCGTCTATATCCTGCTGATCAGCGTCATTTCTTCGATCGGGAGCTCGGTGGGGACCCAAGTCGCCGAGCAGGCCAACCTGCTGGCCCAGAAGATTCCGGAGTTGCTGAAGCCGGAGCGCGCCGCGCAACTGCCGCTTCCCGATGCGCTCAAGCCGCTGGGCGCGAACCTGGCCGCTTTCCTGCAAGAGCACTCTCCGGAAATGCTGGCGGCCTTGCCCAAGGCGGTCCTGAAAGCGGTAGGCGCCGCGGCCGGTCTAATCTTCGTGGTGATCGTACCCATCCTCAGTTTCTTCTTCTTGAAGGACGGCCGCGCCATCCAGGCCGAGATTCTGCGGGCGGCCGGCGCCAGCCGTTATCACGGCGCGCTCACCGAGGTGGCCTCCGATCTCAACATTCTGCTGGCGCAGTACATGCGCGCGCTGGTCCTGCTGGGACTAACCGCCGCCAT
>JACOSH010000048.1 GCA_016178945.1 Acidobacteriota bacterium | reverse complement strand
CCTCCAGGCCAGTCACCACCGGGTCGTTGTCGCTGGGAGGCGGCGTTCCGGCGGCGATCCACTCGGCGATCACGCGATACTCCAGCGACTTGGTGTCGAAGCGCTTGCCGCCGCCATGCGGGACGGCCAGACTCGGTTTCAGAAGGACCAGGCTTCCGGCCGGATCGGGCAGCGAAACCCGCCGTCCCACCGACTGCCGCGTCAGGGTGTCGAAGTCGACGTCCGGGTCATACCCGCGCAAGGTCAGCTTGAAGCCGTTCTTGCCGGCCAGGGCGCCATGGCACGCCCCCTGGTTGCAGCCCATCTTAGTCAGCACCGGGATGACGTCGTTCCGAAAACTCCAGGTAAACGGCGATTTGACGCCCTTCACGCGGATGGCGGCAGTGGCGGTCTGCCCCTGCGCCGCGGCCGTGATGGTGGCCTGCCCGTCGGCGACCGGCGTCACCAGTCCGGTTGCATCCACGGCCGCGACTTGGGGGTTGGAGGAAGTCCAGGCCGCCAGGCGCGTCCAATCCTGCTGGCGTCCGTCGAGCATGGCTTCCGCCAGAAGCTGATGGCGCGCCTCCGGGCCGTTCAGGTCCGCGGAAGGGGGCAGCACGGAAAGGGCGCCGCCAAATACCAGCGCGGGAAGGAAGAAACCAGTGACTATTCCCTTCATGTTGTTCACTCCCACCGCGCGGAGCGCGTCCCTAGGCAAACAACTCCCGGATCGGCTCCACGCCGTGATCCACCGCGCGGATGGGCCGCCCCTGTGCGCCGGGCAGTTCGGTATCGAGCGGGACGCCCAGCGCGTGGTAGACCGTGGCGGCCACTTCGGCCGGCGTGGTGGGCCGGTCCTTGGGCATGGCGGCGATCTCGTCGGAGGCGCCCACCACTTGTCCGCCTTTGACGCCGCCGCCCGCCATCAACATGGTCCAGCAGGCGGGCCAGTGGTCGCGACCGCCGGCCGGATTCACCTTGGGAGTGCGCCCGAACTCGCCGGTGGCCACCACCATGGTGTTGCCGAGCAGCCCGCGCTCGCTCAGATCCTCGAGCAGCGAGCTATAGGCGTGGTCGAACATGGGGCCGACCAGATCGCGGTAGCAACTGATCGGGCTGAAGGGCTTGGAGCCGTGGATGTCCCAGGTGATCTCGTCGAAGACCGTCTCGAACATGTTGACGGTCACGAAACGCACGCCCGCCTCGATCAGGCGCCGCGCCAGCAGGCAGCTTTGCCCGAAGCGGTTCAGGCCGTACTTCTCGCGCACCTTTTCCGGCTCGCGCGACAGCTCGAAGGCCTCGCGGGCCTTCCGCGACGACATCAGGGTATAGGCCTGGTGAAAAGTTGAATCCAGCAGGCGCGCATCCTGCGAGGTTTCGAACTTGGACACCGTGCGGTCCACCATCTCGCGCCAGTTCTTGCGCCGGTCGACGCGCAGAGCCGGCAGATAGTCCGGCGGCAGCATATCCGGCACTTTGAAATTGGGGTCGGAGGGATCGGCGTTCAGGACGAAGGGATCGAGCGTCTTGCCCAGGTAGCCCGCGCTCTGCCCGTGCGGCATGTTCCCGCCGGTGTTGCCGATGGGCCGCGGCAGCAGCACGTGGGGCGGGACATCGCCCTTGGGTCCCTTCAGCTTGGCCAGCACGCAGCCGTAGTGCGGATGCTCGATGCCGCCCTGGAACAGCCGTCCGGTCTGCATCATCTGGTGGCCGGTGTCGTGCACCGCGGCGGCGGTGTGGTAGACGCCGCGGAGGAGCGCGTACTTGTCGGCGTGGCGGGCCATCCGCGGGAAGTTCTCCGAGATCTCGATCCCCGGGACATTGGTCTTGATCGGCTTGTACGGCCCGCGGATCTCCACCGGAGCGTTGGGCTTCATGTCCCAGGTGTCGAGCTGCGACGGCCCGCCCACCAGGAACAGCAGGATGCAGTTGACGTCTTTGGAGTGGTCGATGGCGCCTTGGGCCTGGAGTCCGAGAAACTGGGTCAGTCCCATGCCCAGGAAGGAAAGCGATCCGGCGTGCAGGAAATCACGCCTTCTCAGCCCGTCGCAGAACTCAACGGGCTTGTCGGCATCGAGTCGGAACATAGAGACACTACCCCTCCACTGGTTCGCTCCTGATTCTATCGGATAGGGAGGGAGTGCGCAAGGCCAGCCACCGCCGGAGAGACTCCTGGGTCTCGCCGGACCGCCACCCGGCCAGAAGGCTCGCCACGCTGATGTCCTCATCCAGATCCGGCCAGTGGATACCCACGCCGCCCCCAATCAGACGCCAGTTCGCCCGCTCGGCAGGTGTCCCGTGAGCGAGGCGCGGGAACCAGGCGAGGGGCACAGTGATCGTCCTGCCATCTGCAAGATGTACGGCCAGGGCGTCATCGCGTAGACGTAGGCTCTGTGCGATTGCTTCGCTCAGTTCAGTTCCCGAAAGATTCATGCCATCCCCTCAGAAGTTTATCGCTTCACGGCAGCCGCCGTTTGACTCGCCCTCCCGGTCGTGATACCACTCAACAAGGAGGCTCCAGATGATGCGCGCCGATCATGCGACGGTGGCTTGGGACGCTCCGAAGAAGCGCTGGCTGGTGCGGATTCAAATCGGCGGGGAGGTGATCAAGCGCCCGGCGCCCAACGCCGGACGCGACGCCGATGAGCAGGCGCTGCGCGAAGCGGCGATCCAGACCGCGAAGGACGAGGGCTACGAGCTGGCGCCTTCGGGCGTGACGATCGCACGGTAGGGGCCCCGCTGCGCGAGAATGGATCTAGTGGTCCTGCTCGCCTTGCTCCTGCTCGACTTCACCGGGCCCGCCCGCGAATTGGCGCGCAAGATCGCTGCGCCCGAAATGGTTCTGAGCCAGCGCAATCTCTCGTCGCTCGAGGCCAAGGATTTCGCCGAAGCGCGGCGCGCGCTGGAAGCCGAGCTGCGGGCGCGCGGCGCGAAGCTGGTGGAGAAAGCGCCGGTCGAGGCGCGGGTGTCGCTGGCCGAGAGTCTGCGCGAGTATGTCTGGACCGCCGAGATCCGGCGCGGCGAAGAGGTCGAAACCGCCATCGTCACCATGAAGGTGCCGGCCGCCAAAGCGCCGGCGCCGGGCGTGGTCGTCGACCGGAAGCTGCTCTGGGAGCAGGAGCAGCCCATGCTGGACACGGCAATGATCGGCGGGCAGCTTGCCGTGCTCGAGCCGGACCGGATCGTGCTGGCGCTCCAGGGAACCTCTGGTGCGCTTCCGGCGCGAGCGGCTGGACGCGACCCGCGGGGGCGGCTGGTGGCGGAGGGCGACACGCTGGTGGCGTACCTGTTCGAGGGCGTCTGCCGCGCCAAGCCCGGCGGGAACTGCCTGCCCAGCGCCGAGCCGTGGCTGCTGGAAGGGGGCTCGCCGGCGCCGGGCCGGAACTACTTCACGCTGGGCAACGCTCCGGCGTTTTACACCTCGGCGGTCGCCGAGGATCGCGGGCGGCCGGTGCGCCTCTACGCCGGCGTCGATGGGCGCACGCGTCTGGCCTCGGGTGAGTCGTGGACCGGGTGGGGCAGCGATATCGCCGGCGTCGAAACCGCCTGCGGGCGCCTGGCGCTGGCCACGCGACCCACGGAGCCGGAGGCCATCCAGGCCTACCGGATCGTGGAGGGCCAGCCCGTGGCTGCGGGCGACCCGGTGGAGTTCGCCGGCCCGGTGACGGCCCTGTGGTCCACAGGCGCGTCCGCCACGGCCGTCGCGCGCAACTCGCGGACAGGACGATATGCGGCCTTCAGCCTCACGGTTACTTGCAGCCGCTAGCCTGGTGGCCGTGGCGGCCAGCGCCGCAACGCGTCCCCACTACGGAGGCACGCTGCGCGTCCAGATCCGGACCCGGGTGACCGAGCCCGGCGCCGACGACCAACTCGCCTGGCTGCTCTGCGACCGCCTGGTCCGTCTCGACGCGCGCGGCGAGCCCCAACCCGCGCTGGCCGTCTCCTGGCAGCAGGAAGCCGGCCGCTGGAAGTTCCGCTTGCGGTCCGGCGTGAAGTTCCATGACGGCTCGCCGCTCACTGCCGCGGCAGCCGCCTCCGCCCTGGAAAGCCTGGGCGCGACCGCACAGGGCGAATCGATCATGATCCGCTCGGATCGTCCGCTGGCGTTGGAGCTGGCTCGACCGCGCTATTCGGTGTGGCGCCGCGCCGCCGAGGGCGTGGTGGTGGGCACCGGACCGTTCCGTCTGACGGAGTTCGAGCCGGGCCAGCGCGCGGTGTTCGCGGCCAACGACGAGTATTGGGAAGGGCGGCCCTATCTGGATTCGGTGCAGGTGGAGATGGGCCGGGCCCAGGCTCTCGATTTGGAGCTGGGCAAGGCCGATGTGATCGAAGCCGATCTGAGCCGGCCCCTGCGTTTTCCAGTGCGCTCCGGGCCGCCCGCCGATCTGCTGGCCATCGCGTCGAGCACGCTCGATCCCCGGTTGCGGGAAGCCATCGCCCACACCATTGACCGCGCCGCGATCCACGGCGTGCTGCTCCGGAAACAAGGAGCGATCGCGGGCGGGCTGCTGCCGCAGTGGCTCACCGGCTACGCGCACTTGTTTCCTCCCGCGCGCGACGTGGCGCGGGCCCGGCAGCGTGTGGCGGAGCTGCACGGCCCGCCGCCAGTGACGCTGGCTTATGACGCAGCCGATGCCGTGGCGCGCGCGGTGGCCGAGCGCGTCGCCGTGAACGCCCGCGAGGCGGGAGTCCTGGTGCGGACCGTGCCGGGAGGCGGGGCCGCCGATGCGCGCCTGGTGCGTGCGCGGATCACTTCGCTCGATCCCGGGCTGGCGCTGGCCGAGCTGATGGCCGCGGCCGGCCAGCCGCTGAACGCGGCGCCCGCGGCGTCGCCGGAAGCCTGCTACCTGCTGGAACGCTCCCTCTTGCAGGACTTCCGCATCATCCCCCTGGTCCACTTGCCCGAGGCGGTGGGGCTCGGGCCGCGGGTGCGGAATTGGACGGGTTGGGACCTGGCCGGGGTCTGGTTGTCTACGCCATGATGTTCCGCACTAAGCTGCTGGTGGCCACGTCGGTCACGGTCGCCGGCGCCGTCGGGCTGGTGAGCGCGGTGGTGGCGGCCACGGCCCGGACCCGCTTCGAGAAGCTGGACGAAACCCGCCGCGCGGACCTGGTGCGGCAGTTTCGCCGCGAGTTCGCGAGGCGAGGCGAGGAGGTCACCCGCCGCGTGGAGCGGCTGGCTGCGATGGATGCCGTGCAGCGGCTGGCCGGGGAGCTCAGCCGCCCGGAGCCAGACTACGATGTGAACATCGCGCAGTCTCTGGCCGCGGCGCTGTCGCTGGACTTCGTCGAGCTGGTGGGCCGGGACGGCCGGATCTACTCGTCGGCGCAGTGGCCGGCCCGCTTCGGGTATCGCGACGAATGGGTGCAGCGCACCGGAGAAGCACGCGCGCCAGGCCATTATCTCAAGCGGGAGGAGCTGCCCGAGGACACGGTCCTGGCCGTGATGGCGGTGCGCGAGGTCCGTCTGGGCGACGCCGCGCTGTACGCCGCCGGCGGGCTGCGCATCGACCGGGAATTCCTGTCCTCGCTGACCTTACCGGACGGCATGCGCGTGCTGCTCCACCGCGACGACGACGCGGCGTTGGCCCGCCTGGCGGCGCTGGCGGAGCGCGTCAAACGGCTGCGCCGGGAGGCCAGCGCCGTGGTGGATCACGAAGTCTTCCAGGCCATCCCGCTGGCCGGGCGCGAGGAGGAACTGTTGGGAGTGCTGCTGGTGGCCAGCTCGCGGCGCGAGATCGAAGCCCTGCAAGACCTGATCCTGTGGCTGGGACTGGGAGTGGGCGGCGGGGGCGTCCTGTTTGGCGTCGCGCTGTCCTGGTGGATCACGGCGCGGGTCACGCGGCCGGTCCGCCGGCTGGCCGGCGCCGCGGGTGAAGTGGCCGGCGGGAATTGGAACATCCGTGTTGACGAGAGATCCGGCGACGAGATCGGCGAGCTGGCCCGCGCCTTCAACCAGATGACGCGCCACCTGATCGAACAGCGCGAGCGGCTGGTGCAGTCCGAGCGGGTGGCCGCCTGGCGCGAGCTGGCGCGGCGCCTGGCCCATGAATTGAAGAACCCGCTGTTCCCGCTCCAGATCACGGTGGAGAACATGCAGCGCGCGCGGGAGCAGTATCCCGAGCAGTTCGAGGAAGTGTTTCGCGAGTCGGTGCAGACGCTGCTGGCCGAGCTGGCAAACCTGAAAGCCATCGTGGGACGGTTCAGCGACTTCGCGAAAATGCCGCCGCCGGAGCGCCAGCCGGCGCAGGTCAACGACATCGTGCGCGGGGTGATGAAGCTGTTTCAGGCCCAGTTCGCGGCGGCCAGCATTGCCACGGAGGTGGATCTGGCGCCGGATCTGCCGGCGATCCAGGCCGACTCCGAGCAGCTTCATCGCGCGCTCCAAAACCTGGTCTTGAACGCGCTCGACGCCATGCCTTCCGGCGGAACGCTGCGCATCCAAACGGGGAGCTCGAATCACACGGTGCATCTGAAAGTCGCCGACACGGGCAGCGGGCTGACCAAAGAGGAATGCGAGCGCCTCTTCACGCCCTACTACACGACCAAGCAGCACGGCACCGGTCTCGGCCTGGCCATCGTCCAGTCGGTGGTCAGCGATCACGGCGGCTCAATCGCCGTCCAAAGCGAAATCGGCAAAGGCACCCTGTTCCGGATCGACCTGCCTGCCAAGACTGAAAACTGATAACTGACAACTGACCATGGCCCACCTGCTCATCCTCGACGACGACGCCAGCACCCTGGCCTCTCTTTCCCGCGCCTTCCGCATGGCCCGTCATGAGGCCACGGTCTGCGACAACGCCGCGCGCGCCCTGGAACTGCTCAAGACGCAGCGCTACGACCTGATCTTCTCCGACGTGGTGATGCCGGGAAAAGACGGACTGGCTTTTCTCGAAGACCTGAAGTCACTGGGCGTGACGACGCCGGTGGTGATGATCTCGGGGCAGGCCAGCGTGGAGATGGCGGTGCGCGCCACGCGTTTGGGCGCCGCCGACTTCCTGGAGAAGCCCCTTTCAACCGACAAACTGCTGCTGACCGTGGACAACGTCCTCAAGCTGACGCGTCTGGAGGAAGAGAACCGCCAGTTGAAGAAGCGGGCCGGCAAGCACGAGATCGTGCTGGCGGGCGCGGCCATGCGGCGCGTGATGGGGCAGGTGGAGCGGGTGGCGGCGAGCGAGACGCGGGTGTGCATTCTGGGCGAGACAGGCACGGGGAAGGAGCTGATCGCCCGTGCGATCCACGACCACAGCGCGCGCCGCGAGCGGCCCTTCGTAACGCTCAACTGCGCGGCGGTGCCCGCCGAGCTGATCGAGTCGGAGCTGTTCGGCCATGAAAAGGGGTCGTTCACCGGCGCCGCCTCGCGTCATGCCGGCAAGTTCGAACAGGCGCATCAGGGGACGCTGTTTCTGGACGAGATCGGCGACATGCCCCTGGCCATGCAGGCCAAGCTGCTGCGCGTGCTGGAAGAAGGGGAGGTGGAGCGGGTGGGCGGCGACCGGGCGGTGGCCGTGGATGTCCGCGTGGTGGTGGCCACGCACCGCCACCTGGAGGGGCTGGTCAAGCAGGGCAGCTTTCGTCAGGACCTGTTCCACCGGGTCTACGTCTTCCCCCTGACGCTGCCGCCGCTGCGCGAGCGGCTGGAGGACATCCCAGTCCTGGTGGAGCACTTCGCGCGCCAGGTGTGCGACCAGAACGCCTGGAAGACGAAGCCGGTCTCACCCGACGCCATCCGGGAACTGCAGCGCTACCACTGGCCCGGCAACGTGCGGGAGCTGCGCAACGTGGTGGAGCGCCTGCTCCTGCTGGCCGGCGAAGAGGTCGAGCGCGAGGACGTCGAGGTGGCTCTGCCCCAGGCGCATCCTAGTGAGGCCGCGGCCAGTCTGCCGGCGACCGGGACGCTGGCCGAGCGCGTCGAAGCCTATGAGCGCGATCTGCTGCTGGCCGAGCTGAAGCGCAACCGCTACCACATGACCGAGACGGCCAAAGCGCTGGGGCTGGAACGCAGCCATCTGTACAAGAAGTGCCAGCAGTTGGGCATCGATCTGCGCGCCGTGCGGAAGGGGGAATGAGGCGCCGGGTGAAACGATGGACGCCGGCCTGTCACTAACTATCTGGGTCGAATCTCTTACTTAAAGGAGCGCTGCTCATGATCACGTTCAGGATACGCGGCACGGTCCGCGTGGCGGAGACGGGCGCGGGAGTCCCCGGCCTTTTCGTCAAGGCCTACGACCAGGACCTGCTGTTCGACGATCTGCTGGGCTCGGCCTACACGCAAGCCGACGGGCGGTTCGAGATCGTCACGACGCCGGAGGACTTCCGGGAATTCTTCGAGGTCAAGCCGGACATCTACCTCAAGGTCTTTTCGCCGGATGGCGAGACCCTGCTGTACTCCTCGGAGAACGCCGTGCGGTTCCGCGCCGGACGCCTGGAGGAGTTCGACATCCGCATTCCGCGCGACCGCCTGGGATCGCTGGCTGGGGAGAGCCGCGTGCGCCTGATCGATGACACCGGCCAGGAACGCGAGACCTTCGACGTGGGCGAATCCCTCGATGTCCACATCACCGGCCTGCGACCCGAGGCAGTGTACGATCTGGTCCTCTACGACCAGGACGGCGCCGCGATCGTAGCCAACGGCGTCATCAGCAACGGCCGGGGCGAGATCGAGCCGACCACCTTGTGGCCGCAGTTGGGGTGCGACGATCCGCGCACGGACGAGCGGCTCACTTTCGAGGAGGCGCAAGAGCGATGGCGAGGCCGCGGGCTGCGGCTCGAAGTCCGGCAAAATGGCCGGGCGGTGATGGAGCAGACCGTGCGCCTGGGCGACAGCTTCACCCGGCCCGTCCTGCTCGGCACCGACGAGCGAGGCGTGGTGCGCAACGGCTTTGTGGCCGGTGACAGCGACGCGGTCCTTTCGGCCTACAACCTCCCGTTTCATGGCGACGTGCGGGTCTTCCTGGTCGCGCGCCAGCATGACTGGCGCCCCGGCAACCCCTTTGCGGCGGCGCAGCTCGCGAGCGGCCGGCCCGCCATTGCCGATGTGCGCGTGGAATCCGGGAACCGCCGCTTTCGCCAGCGGATCGCCGAAGCGCACGAGTTGCGCCCCGGCGCCTACGACTTCGTCGTCCGCCAGATCCGCTACGGTTACGAGGATGACGAAGACCTGGTGCTGCGCCCGACCGACCTGGTGACGCGCCGGATCACGGGCCTGGTGGTGCGCCAGGAATTCATGCAGAGCAAGACCGTGCACGGCGGCTGCGTCAACTGGCTGCCGATCTCCGGCCGCACCATCATCGGCCCGCCGTACTTCCAGTACGCCGATGCCTTCCAGGTAGGGGAGAACGTGTATGCGGCGCTAGACCCGGCCGCCCTAGATCCCAATCATAAGGGCAAGATGGTGGCGCTCTACGTAGTGCAGTCCAAGGATGCCGCTACTTGGACCGCCGACAAGAGCCTGACGCACCTGGCGCAACTGGGTGGTAACCCGGCGGTGCAGAAGTTCCTCACCCAAAGCGACTGCATTAACCACAACACCCGGCTGGTGTGGCCGAACGCCAACGCGCCCGGTCTCTACGACATCGTGGCCGATTTCAACGATAATGCCGTGCTGGACTCGCCGGGCGATATCATCGACGGCTATTTCGCCCCTGGCTTCCGGATCGTCACGGATCCGACCACGGAAACCAGCTTCGCCAACCACGGCGGCTTCCAATACGACGAAATGTCGCAGGGATCGAAGACCGTCACCAACGACTTTGGCAATCCGGTGACCGTCCCGCTTAAGGCCGTGGTGCGCTTCCCGGCCGACATGGGCGGCGCGACGATGCCGGGTCAGATCAGCGGGGCGCAGCTCAGTTATCCGATGACGATCATCGTCCACGGCAACGGGCACGACTACCAGGGCTACGACTACCTGCTGGACCACTGGGCGCAAAACGGTTTCATCGCCGCCAGCATCCACCTGAACGGCGGCATGACGGGAACCGACCGCGCCCTCATCCTGTTCGAGCACATCAACATCCTGAAGGGCATGTTCGGAGGGAAAGCGGCGAATAACATCGGCATTATGGGACACAGCCGCGGCGGCGAGGGCGTGGTGATCGCCGCGCGCAAGAACCAGCAGATGGGCTTGGGCCACGGGATCAACGCCGTCATCTCCCTGGCCCCGACCGATCAGTACACCCACGAGACGCTGGGGCCGCCCTGGGCCACTCCCTACCTAGTGATCTACGGCGCGATGGATGGCGACCTGGCCGGGGGCGACGGTCCGCCGTCGGACACCGGCTTTCCCCTCTATGACCGCGCCAATGGGCAGAAGAAGAGCTTCATTTTCGTCTACGGCGCCACGCATGATCGCTTCACGACCATCGGCGCGGACACCGACCTGTTTTGGAGAAAGGGCCCCAGCGACCAGCCGAAGATCCTGAATGCCGCGACCCACCTGTTGGTGGCCAAAGGCTATGCGACGGCTTTCTTCCGCTGGCAGCTCCGGGGCGAAGACCAGTGGGTGGGGATGTTCCGGGGCGAGTGGGTCCCGACGGCGGTGGCCCAGGCTGAGCCGGCAAAGCTGAAGATCTGCGTGCAGTACAGCAACACGGGCGCCAGCCTGATCGACGATTTCGAAGGTGTGCATACGCCGCTAAGCTGGAAGGTCGCGACCAGCGGTGCGGGGGTCGACGACCTGGGAACCCTTCCGGCGGCGCCGCAGGAGGACAAGCTGTATGTGGTCGACGGCCACTCGCCGCACGACACTGCCGGTCTCCAGTTGCGCTGGGATAACTTCGGCGACAAGCTGGAATACACGCTGGGCGCGCTCAATGTGAAGAACTTCGCGGCCCTCAGTTTCCGGATCACGCAGAAGGTCGACAGCCCGTCCAATCCAGCGGACCAGCCGCAAGACCTGTATGTCACGCTCAGCGACACCATGGCCAACAGCCGGTCGATCAAGGCCAGCAAGTTTACCGAGATCGCCGCGCCCCAGAAGCGGGAACTCAATCAGTACACCAAGTCGGCGCTGTGCACCGTGCGGATTCCGCTCTCGGCCTACACCATCGAGGTCATCGGCACGCAGAAGGTCGACCTGACCAGCGTGGCCGCGCTCAGATTCGATTTTCTGGCCAACGCCACGGGCGAGGTCGAGATCGACAGCGTGGAATTCAGCAACTAGCCCGACCGGAGCGACATCATGTTTATGGATCTAGTGGAGTACCCGATTCAAAGCGCGAAACTTCAATGGGAGGCTCGCCAGGTGCTGCGCGACCTGCACGAGATTCCGCACCTGCTCTTGCGGATCAAGGTAACGGGGACCCATTTCCCACGCCGGGCCCTGGAGGCGTTTGTCTCGATCGGCGAGGTCCGATCCCGGTTCGTGGAGATCGGGCCGGACGGCCTGAGCGCGAGCGCATACTTTGACCGCGCGCCGCGCGAAGGCGTGGTGGAGTTCGGCTATGGCGCGGAAGTGCTGTTGCGGTTTCCCGTGCCCTTCCGCCGCGCGGTGGTTCGCGAGCTGGACCCGGCGCGCCTCCCGCCCCATACCCGCAGGATGGCCAGCGAGTAGCCGGAACGGTCGGGGCTCGCCAAGCCCGATCTATTCCACTTCGATGCGATAACTCACCATCCAGAGTTCGAGCTGCTCCAGGCGGGTGGTCCGGCGGCGCTTGAATTCCCTCATCCACTCCCGGCTCTGGGAAGTGTCGCGGACGTCGGCCACCAACCGCGCAAGGTTATCCCTGTAAACGATACCCCCGTGGCGCCAGTGACCCTCCAGCTTCTGGGTCTCGTAGCTGGCGGCGCCGAAATGTGCTGCTCATAGGTTGTCTTGCCCAGAACGGTGAAGGTAATATTTTGGTTGGCGAGCGCTTCCAAGGCAGCTTCAGGAACCAAATGCTCCCCGGATCGAAGGACCCGACCAGAGAAGCGCCCGCAACTCGGCCGGGCGCCAGTTACGACTCGAACACCCAGCGGCCGCCCACCATGGTCCGCTCGACCGGGATGCGGATCAGCGAGGAGGGTTCTTCGCGCAGCGGGTCACGGCCCAGCACGACCAGGTCGGCCAGCTTGCCGGCCTCGATCGATCCCTTGAGGTTCTCCTCGAGCGACGCATAGGCGCCGTGGAGGGTACCGACGCGCATCGCCTCTTCCACCGTGACCCGCTGCCGGGGGCCCCAGACATTCCCCTTGCTGTCGGTCCG
>JACOSH010000047.1 GCA_016178945.1 Acidobacteriota bacterium | reverse complement strand
GTGCTGCTCATAGGTTGTCTTGCCCAGAACGGTGAAGGTAATATTTTGGTTGGCGAGCGCTTCCAAGGCAGCTTCAGGAACCAAATGCTCCCCGGATCGAAGGACCCGACCAGAGAAGCGCCCGCAACTCGGCCGGGCGCCGGTTACGACTCGAACACCCAGCGGCCGCCCACCATGGTGCGCTCGACCGGGATGCGTACCAGCGAGGAGGGTTCCTCCCGCAGCGGATCGCGCCCCAGCACGACCAGGTCGGCCAGCTTGCCGGCTTCGATCGATCCCTTGGAGTGCTCCTCGAAGGAGGCGTAAGCGCCGTGGAGCGTGCCGACCCGCAGGGCCTCCTCCACCGAGACGCGCTGCCGGGCACCCCAGATCTGGCCCTTGCTGTCGGTGCGGGTGACACTGGATTGCAGCGCCATCATCGGCTCGAAGGGGCCGGGCGGATAGTCGGAGGCTTGGGTCACCCGGACCCCGGCGTCGAGAAAACTGCGCACGGCAAACATCCGGTCCAGACGCGCCGCGCCATATTCTTTCATCTTTTCGCCGTGATAGTAGACGTAGGTAGAAAACGGCGTGGGGATGGCGCCAAGATCCTGGATCCGCCGCACCAGTGCGTCGTTAATCAGGGTGCAGTGCTCCAGCCGGAAGCGTGGATCGCGCCGGGGCATCTCGCGCTGCAGCCGCTCATAGACGCGCAGCGTGAGGTCGATGGCCACGTCGCCGTTGGCGTGCGTGCCAACCTGCCAGCCGGCTTGATGCGCGGCGCGCGCCTGGGCGTAGAGCTCCTCCTCCTCGGTCACCAGAATCCCGAAATCGGCGGGCCGCCCGATGTAGGGCTCCGACATCCGCGCGGTACGCTCGGAGATCGACCCGTCGCAGACCAGCTTGCAGGCGCCCACACGGACCCATTCGTCGCCCATGCCGGTCCGAACGCCGGCGGCGATCATCTTGCCGAGGTGGGTGTAACGAATCAGGCAGTAGACGCGCAACCCGAGTTGGCCCTGTTCGCGCGCATCCTGGTAGGCGAGCAGATCCTCGGGCGCGCCGCCGGCGTCGTGGACCGAGGTGACCCCGGCGCGGGTCATCATCTGGGAGATGATTTTGACGCCTTCTCGCCGGTCCTCGCGCGTGTACTTTTCCGGAATCACGCGGTGAAACGGATCGTTGGCGCGCTCCCGGACACAGCCGGCCAAGCGTCCGGCGGCGTCGCGATCGAAGCGGCCGCCGCGGGGATCGGGCGTCCGGTCGTTGATGCCGGCCCGCTCAAAGGCCAGCGAATTGGCGAACGACAGATGCCCGCCGCGATGATTCACGAAGACCGGATGGCCGGGAGCGGCCGCATCCAGATCGGCGCGGGTCAGCGGGCGGCCCTCGGCGGTCTTGGTGTCGTCGTACTTGAAGCCCAGCACCCAGTCGCCGGGAGGGGTCGCCGCGGCCCGCCGGCGGATGGCCGCCTGGATCTCGGCGATGGAGCGCAGGTCGCAGTCCACTTCGCGCAGATGGCGCAAACCGGACGAGGCCACGTGGGTGTGGGCGTCGATGAACCCCGGCGTGACGGTCTTCCCGCCGAGATCGATTCGGCGAGTGCGGGCCGTCGATAGAGGCCGGATCTGGTCGTTGGTCCCCACCGCCAGGAAACGGCCTTGGGCGATGGCGACCGCCTGGGCGCGCGGGCCGGCGGCATCGAGGGTGTGGATGTTGCCGTTGAACAGGATCAACTCGGGCTCGGTCGATCCTCCCCTGGCGAGGGCCGCGGCCCCGGTCGAGGCGAGGAAGCTGCGTCGGGAGGTGGGCATGTCAAGACACCTTCACTTCACCAGCGGGATTCCGGCGCGCGCCAGCACGGCTTGGACGTCCTGGGGGCTGAGCCGGGTAGCGTCGTACTCCACGCTCAGGTCTTCCATGCGGTCGTCGACCCAGATCCGGAAGATGCCGTAGGTGGTGTGCGCGCCGGCAATTCGGGTCATCAACTGATCGGCCGCGGCCAACCGGTCGAGCGGTTGGCGGAGGCGAAAGGTAAGCTGCACCTTGGTCATTGGCCGAGTCCCAGCATACCGCACCTTTTTGGGGGAACCAGGTATCTTCGGGGGGCGACAGCCAGGGATGACCATAAGGATTTGGAGGCAAACGTACGATAACTTGTTGCAAGGCCGCTTCGCGCTCCGGAGGCGGCCGATTCAGGAGGAGAGTACGGAAGTACGGTACCAGTAGGGCAGAGTGGGTGTAGGTTGGAACGGGGGCTTAGGCAGGGATCTCGCTCGAGCCCTCCAATTCCTCCAGGAGGCGAGAAAGCAACGCCTTCTGGCCGTAGTCAAAGTCCGACGCAGGGTTGTCGGGCTGGTGGAGCAGCAGCCAGGACCGAATGAGGCCGGTGACCGGGGCGGCCACCGCTTCCTCGGCGCCGGGTTCAAACCGGAGGGGGATTTCAGAGCTTTGGATGGCTTGAAGTAACAGTACGGGAAAGGTCATTTCGGAGTCGTCCGCCTTAGGACCATCTTAGAACCAAGGTAGGGATACAGATCTGCCCATCTCGGTTTAAGATAACGAATCAGATGGCCGCAATCATGACATCAACCACGCCCACTTGGAGCGCGCTGCGAAAGAAGGAACAGAGGCGGCATCGTCGCTATACGGTGGAGAACAGCACCCTGCGGGTTTCCTGGCTGGGGATCAACGGGGAGCCCAAGATGGCCACCCACGCGCGCGTCCTCAACGTGTCGGAGAGTGGTATGGCGGTTGAGCTTCCCGAAGCGCCGATGCCGAATACGATGATCCGGTTTCAATCCGAGCGCTACAAGCTGGTGGGGTCGGGCTCCATCAAGCACTTCCGGAAGGTGGCTCACAAGTTCGTGGTGGGGCTGGAGTTCAACGATGGCCTGCGCTGGCTCCCCCCGCCGGACGATGTCAAAGAACCCATCCCCTTGTTTCCGCCCCTCAGCTAGCACTCCGTTGGCGCGTGGTGATTCACCGGGCCCGAACCCCGGCCCAGACCCGGATTCGAGGCAATCGCCCGGGTGATGAAGGCCTTGGCGCGCGACACGGCGTCGAGCAGCCGGCGCCCCCTGGCCAGCTCGGCCGTGATGGCCGCTGAGTAGGTACAGCCGGTGCCATGCGTATGGCGGGTGTCCAGGCGCGGCGCGGGGTACTCGTGCCAGTCCCCGTCGCAGAACAGGACGTCGGTGGCGGCCGTCTCCAAGTGGCCTCCCTTGACCAAAATCGCGCCGGCCCCCAGATCCGCCAGACGGCGCGCCGCGTCGCGCATCCCGGCCAGGTCCCGAATCTCGACCCCGGCCAGCGCCTCGGCCTCGTGGAGATTGGGCGTCAACAGCGCCGCCCGCGGGATCAGCCGCGTCAGGATGGCCTGGCGGGCGTCGCCGGAAACCAGGGGCGCACCGTGCTTGCTGATCATCACCGGGTCGACGACCAGGGGAAAGGCGAAGCCGGCGGCCGCCTCCGCGATAGCCTCGACAATGGCCCGATTGCCCAGCGCGCCGGTCTTGGCGGCGCCGGGCGGGATGTCCTCCAGCACCGCGCGCAGTTGCGCCAGGATCAGCTCCGGATCGAGGCACTCGACGCGCTCCACGCGGGTGGTGTTCTGAACGGTGAGCAGTGTGAGAACCGCTTCCCCGTAG
>JACOSH010000046.1 GCA_016178945.1 Acidobacteriota bacterium | reverse complement strand
TTATATCAGTAATATACACCGATGTCACGAGGAAGGGCGCAATCCAGAGGACGGCCTTGATAAGAGGTGCTGAGGGTGTGTCCAGCATGGTTCCACTCTTATGTTAGATGCAAGTCAATTGCAAGTCAATAGAAAAAACACTGACAGGATGACAAATTGTTAAGCATATCACTTGCAGTAGGTTCCAACAGGCACCTCGGAAACCGTCCCCGCGGAGCCGCCTGACGGCTGCAAGGTCCGGTCGCCGCCACGCAAATCGTGGATGCGCCGCATTCATTTTTTCGATTTGACTGCCCCAAGCTCATCCCTTAGGCTGTAGACAACGGGTCACACGGAGGTGACCCGGGCATTAGCGATTCTGTCTTTCGCCGGACCAGGGCGTCCGATCTTCAAAAGCGATTTTGAACAGGACGCCTGGGTTGAACCCGCCTGGCTTAACCGCGTTCTCCTCAAGCTCCACCACGACCCGCAACGAGCTCGGCCGCTCTTTGCAATTCGGTTCGATCCACTGAAAAAGGAGCAGATCAAAGACTATGAGGCTTCATGTCTTGCCATGCATTACTCTTGCCGCGGCGGCGCTCGCGCAAACCGTGCCGCCCCCAAGCGCGTCGAAGACGATGGGCTTCACCGCTTCCGACGAGCTCAACAAGAACCTGCCCAAATGGATGCGCTTCAGCGGACTCTACGGAGGACGGCTGGAAGGATTCACCCATGGCGGCTTTCGCGAACGCAACGACGACTTGTATTTCTTGAACAGATTCCGCCTCAATCTCCTGGTTCTGCCAACCCCCTGGCTGAAGTTCTCCTTCCAGGCTCAGGACGCCCGCGTATTCGGTAAGAACCAGAAACCGCCGGCGCCGCCCTATCAGGACGCGATGGATCTCCGGATGGCCTTCGTGGAAGTAGGCGACGCCGAGAAAGGGAGTTTCGGCCTCCGCGCGGGCCGTCAGGAGCTGGTGTTCGGCGAGCAGCGCCTGGTGGGGCATGTGAGCTGGCTCAATACGGCCCGCTCCTTCGACGCGGTGCGCGCCACCTTCCGCCAGCCCGGCTTCAAGCTCGATGCCTTCGCCTCTTCCGTCGTTCCGGTCCGCGACGGTGTTTTCAATCACCCCCGCACCGGAAACAATTTTCACGGTCTCTACGGCACCTTGGACAGGGCTGTTCCTCGCGGGCAGATCGAGCCCTACGTGTTCTGGCGCGTGGCTCCCGGAGGACTGGACTTCAAGACCATCGGCTTCCGCTGGGCCGGCAAGCTGCCTCTCAATTTTGACTACGGCGCCGAAATCGCCGCACAAACCGGCTCCTTCGGCCTCGACAGTATCGGCGCGTGGGCGGGTCACTGGCTGGCCGGTTACACCGTCCCGAAGGTGAAGTACACGCCCCGGTTGATCGCGGAGTGGAACTACGCCTCGGGAGATGAAAACCCGAATGACCGCAAGCGCGGAACGTTCGATCAACTCTATCCGACGGCGCACGATCTCTACGGGCTGGCCGATCAGGTCGGCTGGAGGAACCTGGAGCATTTCCGTTCTGGGGTGGAGTTGAAGGCAACCCCGAAACTGGCGCTGTTCGGCAACTACCATTCCTACTGGCTGGCCAGCGCTCGCGACGGCATCTACGGCGCGGGCGGCGCGATGCTCGCTCGCGCAGCGGATGGTTCGGCGGGCCGGCGAGCCGGCTGGGAACTCGACTTCCAGGCGAAGTATGCCTGCAACAAGCAGATCAACCTCTGGGGCGGCTACGCTCACCTGTTCCCGGGAGAGTTCTTGAAGAAAACGACTCCCGGCAGGGCCTACCGTTTCCCCTATCTCATGGTGACCTACGCATTTTGAGGAATGACATGACCTACTCTCGAAGATCCGTTCTCACTGGACTCGCGGCCGGCTTACCCGCCGGTTGGGTGGGCGGCGCCTGGGCCAGCGACGCCCCGGAAACCCGGCAGATCCGCTTCGGCGTCATCGCCCTGACCGACTGCTCGTCCCTGGTGATGGCCCATGAACTGGGGCTTTTCAAGAAGTACGGGATCGACTCGGTGATTTCCAAAGAAGCTTCCTGGGCCGTGATCCGGGATAAACTCACGCTCGGCGAGAATCACGCCACCCACATGCTGTTCGGCATGCCGCTTGCTTCCACCATGGGACTGGGCGGCTCTCCGGTGAAGCCCATGGTCATCCCCTGGCTTCTCAATCGCAACGGCCAGGCCATCACTCTTGCCAACGCGCTCAAGGGCAAGGTCAAGTCCGCCAAAGACCTCAAGCCGCTCGCCGATCAGGCCAAAGCCGCCGGAAAACCTCTGACATTCGCGATGACCTTCCCGCCGGGAACTCACGCCATGTGGATCCGTTACTGGCTGGCCTCGGGAGGCATTCACCCGGACAAGGAGGTCACCCTGATCACGATTCCGCCGCCACAGATGGTGGCCAACATGAAGGTCGGAAAGATGGATGGATTCTGCGTGGGCGAGCCATGGAACTACCGGGCCATCGCGGACGGCATCGGCTACACGGCCATTACCACCCAGCAGATGTGGCGCGACCACCCGGAGAAAGTCTGCGCCTTCACCGAAGAGTTCGCGGCACGCAATCCCAAGACCGTCAAGGCCATCCTGAAGGCTCTGCACGAGGCAAGCGTCTATATCGACAAGCTGGAGAACCGGCCGGCCGTTGCCGAAATCGTCTCCCGCCCCGCCTACATCAATTGTCCCAAGGAGATCATCCTGGCCCGCCTTCAGGGCAGATACGACTACGGCGACGGGCGAGTCGAGCAGGATCCCAATTACATGATCTTCTCGGCGCGGAATTGCAACTATCCTCAGAAGACCTTCGGGCACTGGTGGCTGAGCCAGTTCCGCCGCTGGGGCATGGTGAAGGAGACTCCGGACTACCAGGGCATCGTCAACCGCGTCCTGCGGCCCGAGCTGTACCTGGAAGCGATGAAAGAGATCGGCGTCACTGTGAAAGCGCAAGAGCAGACCGTCAAGCTGTTCGACGGCGTCACCTTCAATCCCAACGAACCGGAAAGGTATGCGCGGTCGTTCCCCGTGCACAATCTGGCCTAATATGAAGACCCACAAGCTCACCCGCTTCCTGCTCCCTTGCGGAGGCCTCCTGCTCATTGGACTGCTCTGGTGGGCCGCAAGCGCCACCGTTTCCAAGGAGCTGCCTTCGCCGTGGAAGACCTGGGAGGACAGCAAAGTTTACGTTTTGCGGCCCTTTGAAAAGAGAGGCGAGACCGACCAGGGCATCGGCCTGCTGGCCTACTACAGCCTGGTGAGGGTGGCGAAAGGCTTCCTGCTGGGGATCGCCCTGGCCACGCCCTTGGGGTTGCTGATCGGCATCTCGAACCCGTTTTACCGGATGCTCGATCCGGCCATCCAGATCTTACGGCCCATTTCGCCGCTGGCCTGGCTGCCGCTGGGTTTGATCCTGTTCCGTCACTCCGAGCCGGCGGCGCTGTTCACGATCGCCATCTGCTCGATGTGGCCGACCGTCCTCAACACGATGGCCGGAGTACGCTCGATTCCGCACGATTACTGGAACGTGGCCAAGGTCCTGCGCCTGTCTCCTGTCCAGACCTTGACCAAGGTTCTCATTCCAGCCGCGCTCCCCAATATCTTCACCGGCTACCGCCTCAGCCTGGGAATCGCCTGGCTGGTGATCGTGGCCAGCGAAATGTTGACGGGAACGGCCGGCATCGGGGGCTTTCTCTGGCAGGAATACAACAGCCTGGTGTATGCCCACATTCTGCTCTGCATGCTGACGATCGGGATCGTGGGCTTCGCGCTGGACCGCCTGATGGGCGCCGTGGAAGCGCGGTTGAGGTCCGCCTGACATGTCTTTCATCGAACTGCGCAACATCCGCAAGATCTATCGGACCCCGAAGACGGAGCGCCACGTCCTGGAGGGCGTGAACCTGACGGTCGACGAAGGGGAATTCGTTTCTATCGTCGGCTACACAGGCTCCGGCAAGACGACCCTGCTCGGAATCGCCTCCGGTCTGATCCCGCCCAATGCCGGGCGGATCACCATCGGAGGGCGAACCGTGGAGGGCTTCTACCCGGAGGCCGGCATCGTGTTCCAGAACTACTCGCTGCTCCCCTGGTTCTCGGCCCTCGAAAACGTATGTCTTGCCGTCGGGGCCGCCTTTCCCGGCTGGCCTGCGACGCGGCGCCTGCGGCAGGCCACCCGCTACCTCGAAATGGTCAATCTCGGCAATGCCATGCACAAGCGCCCCAGCCAGCTTTCCGGCGGCATGCGCCAGCGAGTGGCGATCGCACGCGCCTTTGCCGTCGAGCCTCGGGTCCTGTTTCTCGACGAACCCTTCGGCGCGCTGGATGCCCTCACCCGTGTCAACCTGCAGCAAGAACTGCACCAGCTTTGCCTCCAGGCGGAGCGTCCGGTGACGGTTTTCATGATCACCAACAACGTCGACGAGGCCATCCTTCTTTCCGACCGCATCGTGCCCATGACTCGCGGTCCAAGGGCCACTCTGGGACCGGGTATTCCCGTTCCGCTTCCCAGGCCCCGCACGGCCTCGCTGCTGCTGCACGACGAGAGGGCGGTTCGGATTCATTCGAGCGTGGTCCGGCTCCTCACCGGCTTCGCCCATGACGGGAACCTGCCGGTGCATCACGCTTCAAGTCCGGCGCGCGCCTCCCGGACCAGGCCCGCGGAGGCGGAAGCATGAACCGCCCGCTGGAGATCACCGGCCTGACCAAGATTTTTCCCACGGCGGGGGGCAGCCCGTACATCGCCGTGAAGGACGTGAACGTGACGATTGCGGCCGGTGAATTTGTCTCCCTGGTGGGCCATTCCGGTTGCGGCAAATCGACCGTTCTGTCTATTGTTGCGGGCCTCCAGCCGGCGACGTTCGGTGGAGTCTGCATCGACGGCAAGGAAGTGGACGGCCCGGGGCCGGAGCGGGCAGTCGTTTTTCAGTCGCCTTCGCTGCTCCCCTGGCTGACCGCCGGAGAAAATGTGCGGCTGGCCGTGAGCCAGTCGCGGGCGCGTCCGCGCCGGGCCGAGCAGACCCGGCAGGCTCGCAGGTATCTCGAGCTGGTGGGTGTGGCCGGCTGCTATGACCGGAATCCGGCCGAGCTTTCGCAGGGAACTCAGCAGCAGGTGTCCCTTGCCCGTGCGCTGTCACAGGAACCGCGTTTCCTGCTACTGGACGAGCCGTTTGGCATGCTCGACTCGCTGACTCGCTTTGACCTTCAGGACATCTTGCTGCAGGCCTGGGAACACGACCGCAAGACCGTGCTCATGGTCACCCACGACGTGGATGAAGCCCTGTATCTGTCCGACCGCATCCTTCTGATGACGGACGGCCCCGCCG
>JACOSH010000045.1 GCA_016178945.1 Acidobacteriota bacterium | reverse complement strand
CACCTTCCCGGCAAGGGACCGGTGGAGATCTTCTCCACGCCCCCCATCGAGGCGGCAACCAAGAAGATGGACGGCGGGCCCGACGACTTCAACGGCAACGAATCCTTCCGGGTGGGCGGAGCGATTCTGCTCCCCTTCGCCAACCGCATCCGCGGCCGGCTTTCGGCCGGCGGCCAGACGCTCGAGACCACCATCCTGGACAAGCCGGTGAGCCTGCCGGCGAACTGGACGGGCAAGAAACCAGGGGCGGAGAAGCACTCCATCCACGGCCTGATCCTGGCCAGCAGGATGACCGTGCTCGACAAGTCCGCGGCTTCGGATGTGGCCAGCGTGCGGGCTTCGTTGGATGCCGGGAACTTTCAAGGCCACTGGCCGTCCCGGACGGAGGTCACCATCACGGCGACTCTGAAGGCGGCGTCGTTCGGATTCACGGTCGAGGCAAAGAACACAGGAACCGAGCCGTTGCCCATGGGGATCGGCTGGCATCCCTACTTCGCGATCCCCAGCGCCCAGCGGGCCCAGGCCAAACTGCATCTGCCCGCACGGCAAAGGGTGCTGGTCAACAACTACGACGAGGTGTTTCCGACCGGCAAGCTGGAGGCGGTCTCCGGCACGCCCTACGATTTCTCGGCGCCTGGCGGGGCCGCCTTGGGGCAGTTGTTCATGGACGATTGCTTCGTGGATCTCCAGCGCGGCGCGGCCGGCCACGCGGTGGCCGAGATCGTCGATCCGGCGGGCAAGTACGGCATTCGCATCCGGGGGTTGTCGCCGGAGATCAAGGCCTTTCAGGTGTACGCTCCCGTCGATAAGGCCTTCGTCGCGCTGGAGCCGCAGTTCAACTGGGGCGATCCGTTCAGCGCGGTGTGGGGGAAGCTGGATACCGGGATGCGCGTGCTCCAGCCCGGTCAGTCCGTCCGCTACAGCGTGGAGCTGGAAGTGTTCGTGCCCTAACTCGGGCGGGTCACGACTTGCTGTCGCTGGATTTGGCAGGGGTGCTCGAACCGGAATCCGCCTTCGGGCTCTCCGACTTGGGGGTATCGGTCTTGGGCTTGTCCGGTTTGTCAGGATTGTTACGACCGTTCCGGATTTTCTCACTGCGCGCCGACGAAAGGCGGCTTCGACAGCAAGTAATTCGCGACGGCCTGTGCCACCAGTCGGGAGCCGTTCTCGGTGAAGTGGCAGTCGTCGAAGAACGAAGAGAGGTCTTTGGGGAGGGCGGGCGCGATGTCCAGGCATTCCATTCCCTTCTTGCGGCACCGGTCGAGCAGCGTCTGATTATAGCGGTCCATGGCGGCCGCCAGGTCGGAGGCGTCGGCAAAGCCGTCGCGGACGCGGCCGAACCACAGCCAGGGCATCAAGTCGGGCGGGAGGTCACTTCGCCACATCGTAGGCTGGGTCAGGAACAGGCAGCGCTTTCCATGCCGACGGCACTGCTCGAACAAACGCTCGAGGCGGACGGCGTATTCAGACAGCCCGGTCTCAAGCGACGGTAGTGGCCGGATCGCAGCGCGCGCACGCACGGCCCGCCGCCTACCGTACCAGCCGCGCAAGGTGTGCCTCACACCCGAGCCCGGTTCAAATCCGGCCGCCAGCGTCGCCAACTCGTAGAGCAACGAGCGATCCAGCCCGGCGTACAGGATGAACAGATGCCCGTACACGAAGCGGGCGTCAAACAAGTTCGCCGCGGATCGTTGGAGTTGGGCCCCGGTGGAATCCCCCCCCGCGGTTAAGGTGATGGACAGATCATTGATTCCTGTGAGGAAGATCCACATGTCCGTCTCGCGGAGGACCCGCGCGCTCTCGAGGAAGTACAAGTGGTGTACCGTGGTGTGTCCGGACATTCCGGCGTTGGCGATCCAGGCGGCACGGGGCGGACCGGCGGCGTTGATAGTCCGCATTGTCAGCCCCGGCCATTCCTCGGAATCGTCCAGGTAGACACACTCGGTGGTGCTGCCGCCGATGGTGATCATGCGGTATGCGCCGCTCGCCGGGGGCGGCGGGCCGCGCAAGCCCAGGTTATTCACCGTGTACACCGACTTGCCGCTGACCCCTGGCATGTCCCGCGGATCGGGGTTGATCTCGTAGCGGCTGAAAGGAGGGAACACGTGATCGCGACGGCTGTAAACGCGGCCACTCGCCACCAGCCATGCAACCGCCTCGCCTAGAGCCAGGCACACCAGTAGCGTGTAGAAGGCGAGCAGCGGATTCGCCGTCCCGCGCAGAAACGCGTTCCGGTCGCGGCTTCGAACGTAGAACCCGCCGCCCGCGGCCAGCCAAACCGCCGCCGCCACAATCAGCGCCAGGTTATAGGAACTCACAAAGCCATTGGTCCGCGCGACGATGCGATCCACCAGCAGGGCAAGCGGCACGGCGAGGTGCAGGAAGTAGGCCAGGGCGGCGCGGCTCATGAGACGACCCCGGCTCCCGCAAACCCCTCGTCGAACGCTGCAGGGACCAGCTTGGCCCGCATCATGCGGATGGCCTCGTCCGGCACACTGGGGTTGAGGAACGCTCCAGACAGGCTAGGGAAGTGAAAACCTCTTGAACACGCTGGCGCACGGCGGGCGTGTAGCGGGAGGCGAGGATATGGTAGTTCGGAGAGCGGGGTGAGTTGGGCGGTCATGGTCCCCCAGGTCGCGCGATCACGTCTATACCTGGGGCGGCTCACGACTTGCTGTCGCTGGACTTGGCAGGCGTGCTCGAACCGGAATCCGCTTTCGGGCTGTCCGCCTTGGCGGTATCGGTCTTGGGCTTGTCCGGTTTGTCCTGCTTGTCCGCTTTTTCCTGAGTGCTACGACCGTTGCCCTTGGCGTAGTCGGTCACATACCAACCGGAGCCCTTAAACTGGAAGGCAGAGGTTGAGATCTGCCGTTCGACCGGCCCTCCGCATTTCTCATGGGTGGTCAAGGGCAAGTCGGAAAACTTCTGGATCACCTCAAAGAGGTCGCCACAGGCACTGCATTTGTACTCGTACAGAGGCATACATCCACTCGCCCCAGTATAGCAGAGTTGATAACAGGCTGGTTCTAAGGGATTTATTTCTTCTTGGCCACGCCGGCCTTCTTAGCGGCGGGGGCCTTCTTCACTGGAGGCGGCGGCGCAGGCCAGCCACTGATCTTGTCCTTACCCTCAACGTCGAACTTGAGCATGAAGGGCTCCTTGGTGAACTCCGAGGGAACGCCTTCAAATTCGATCGCCGTGCCGGGGTCGGCTTTGCCGGGCATGGCGGCGGCCAGCACCAGGGTTACCTCGGGGGCGTCCGGCTTCTCGATGCCGAGCACGACCTCCTTGGGCCGCAGGGCGGGTTTGGTGGAGATGATGGTGCCTCTGAGCTTGGGAACGGCCGAGCCTTTGAGCTCGCCGTCGAAGTACTGCTGGCCGTCGGCGGCCATCAGCTTATCCTTCACCGTTTTCCATAGCGCCAACTGAGGATTGTCTTTGGCAAACTTCTCGGCGTTCTCCGCCTCGATTTCGTGCTTGGACTTGATCTTCAAATCCGCGGGCGGCATGGGGTTGGCCCTGGCCATCTCGACCAGTTCCTTAAGGCCCTCTTCGGACCCGTGGTAGGCCGTGTAGGTCTTCTTCAGGAAGGCTGTCACTTGACTCTTGGTGGCGGTCGGCTGGAGCTCTCCCGGCCCCGTGATCGCCGTGGCCCGGGCGATGTGATACAACATCTCCGAATACAGCTCCGGCTTCTTCTGGTTGAGAATCACGCTTCCCAGTGCATAGGAGACCGACGCCGCATTGGGATTCAGTTCAAGGGCCTTCTTGTAATGCTTGGCCGCGCCTTCCAGGTCCTTCCGCGCGGACGCGACGTACCCCATGGTTTCCGTGCCGACGAAAGTGGTGTTCAATTGCTTCCAAGTCGCATCCGGGACCGCATCGGGCCTCGATGCCGCCGCCAGTCCTTGGGCCGCCTTCTCGCCTTTGTCCAGATTGTCGGGAGTGACAGGCAGACTCTTCACCAGAAGGGTGCGCCAGTAGAGGGCATTGACGTCTTTGGGATCGAGGAGCAGGATGCCTTCGCAGGCGTCGGCCATCTTGACACCCTGGTTCAGCTCCCGGTAGGTATTCATGAAAAAGAGGAGCCGCTCCTTCTTGAAGTCCGTGTCGGCGTACTTGCTCTTCCATTGGTCGAGCAAGCCCAGTCTCTTGTTGGGGTCCTTCTCACCCAGGATGGAATTGTACAGGTCGTATTCTCCCTGGTCCTTCGGCTTGGGCCCCTGCGCGGCCTGCTGGGCCACGGCCGACCCCGCCGCCAGGATGGCGGCGACGGCGATGTTCAAGAAAGATCTGGAAAGTTGTTGCAACACTTGCAGCCTCCCGTACCGGTGACAAATCTCAAAGATTGGGGCTTTACTATGCCACGCACCCCAGCTTCCGCGCAAGTGGCGCGCATATCGCCGGTTGTGCATTGAGGGAGTATATCCGAACACACACTCCACCCGCAACTGTTTGACGCTCTGCCGCCAGAGAATGTTTCCAGCCGGCAGGCCGGCGGAACGCGCCAAACGGGTATGCTACACTTGCCGTTCCTCATGCGCTATCTGGATCTGGCCATCGTGGCGGCCTACCTGGCCGGCATCACCTGGTTTGGGGCCCGCTTCCGCCATGGCCAGAAAACCCTCAAGGATTACTTCCTGGGCGGACGGACAGCGCCCTGGTGGGCGATCAGCCTGTCGATCGTGTCGGCGGAAACCAGCACCTTGACGATCATCGGCACCCCGGCGCTGGCCTTTGGCGGCAACCTGGGCTTCCTCCAGATCGTCCTCGGCTACCTGCTGGCGCGAATCGTAATTTCACTCTTGTTACTTCCCCACTACTTCCGGGGCGAGATGTACACCGCCTACGAACTAATGCGGCGCCGGTTCGGCGAGCGGATCCGGCGGCTGACCGCCTGCACCTTCCTGGTGACCCGCGCGCTGGCGGAGGGAGTGCGGGTGTTTGCGATCTCCATCGTCATCTCGATCATCCTCGGCACCGGAGAGATTCCCTCGATCGCGCTCATCGTGATCCTGACGTTGTTTTACACCTTCGAGGGGGGGATGACGGCTGTCATTTGGACCGACGTGCTTCAGATGACAATTTACATCTTTGGGGCCGCGCTGAGCCTGTGGGTGATCCTGGACCGCATTCCCGGCGGCTGGGCGCACGTGGTCTCCGTGGCCGAGCCGGCGGGCAAGTTCCAGATCTTCGACTTCCAGTTCGCCTTCAGCTCCCAGTTCTTCTCCAAGACCTATACGTTCTGGGCGGGGATTGCCGGCGGCTGCTTTTTGACCACCGCCAGTCACGGAACCGATCAGTTGATGGTGCAGCGGCTGCTGAGCGCGCGCAACGAAGGCGAGAGCCGGTTGGCGCTGCTGGCGAGCTGGGTGGTGATTTTTGTCCAGTTCAGCTTGTTCCTGATCATCGGGGTGATCCTGTTCGTTTTCTACTCCGACAACCGCCTGCCGGCGCCTCATCCCTCCGACCGGATTTATCCGCAGTTTATCTGGCAGCACCTGCCGGCTGGAGCGGCGGGCGTTGTGGTCGCCGCGATTCTGGCGGCGGCGATGGCCAACATCAGCGCCGCGTTGAACTCGCTGGCCTCCACCACCGTGGTCGACCTGGTGCGGCCGGACCCGGCGCGGGGCGATGCCTATTCGCTCCGGCTGGCGCGCGCGGCGACCATCGTCTGGGGCCTGGTGCTGCTGGGCATCGGCATCCTGGCGCGGCAGTGGGGATCGGTGCTGGAGGCCGGCCTGGCCATCGCCTCGATTCCCTTCGGCGCGCTGCTGGGAGTGTTCCTCCTAGGTGTACTGACCCGTCGCGTTCGGGAGCTGGACGCGATCGCCGGAATGCTGTGCGGCCTGGTCGTAATCAGCTATGTCCGGTTCGGCACTTCCATCGCCTGGACGTGGTATGTGCTGATCGGCGCCTCGGCGACCTTCGGCTGCGGCTGCCTGGCCTCGCTTTTCTTCCCCCGCCGTCCCCTATCTGGAGAACCCGCATGAATAGCGTGATTGAAGAGACCACCGGCCTGAAACGCGATCTGGGCGCCTGGAGCGCGGCGGCGATCGTGGTCGGCACCGTGATCGGGAGCGGCGTATTCATCGTCGCCAACACCATGACGCAGCGAGTGGGCTCGCCGGCGATGGTCTTCCTGGTGTGGATCGTGGGCGGGCTGCTGTCGCTGTCCGGCGCGCTGAGCTACGCGGAGCTTTCGGCGGCCATGCCAGGGGCCGGCGGCGAATATGTTTACTTGCGGGAGGCGTATGGGCCGCTGTGGAGCTTCGTATATGGCTGGACCCAGATGTGGGTTGCCAAGAGCGGTTCCATTGCCACACTGGCCACGGCGTTTATCTTGTACTTCGCCAACTTTTTTCCGGAGGTCAAGCGTGTGGTGGGCGTCATTCCGCTGCCGCTGGGCACGAACGGCGCGCCCCTGGAAGTCAGCGTGGGCCAGCTCCTGGCCATGGTGCTGATTCTGCTGCTGGCCGGGGTGAACTATCTGGGCGTGAAGATCGGCGGGGAAGTGCAGGTGGTGTTCACACTGTGCAAAGTCGGCCTGATTGTGTTCGTGGTGGCCTTCGGCGTGTTCGCCGGCGCCGGAAGCCTGGAGAATTTCCAGACGGCGATTCCGGTCACCGGCGGCGCCATCGCCTTTTTTGCCGCGCTGCGCGCTTCGCTGTGGGCCTACGACGGATGGAACAACGTAAGTATGGTGGCGTCGGAGGTGCGCGACCCGGCGCGCAACCTGCCGCGCTCGCTGATTTGGGGAACGGCCGCCGTGATGCTCATCTACCTGGCGGCCAACGCCGCCTATTTTCACGTGCTGTCGGCGCGGGAGGTGGCCGCCAGCGATCTGGTGGCGGCCGACATGATGCGCAAGATCCTGGGAGCGGCTGGGGCCAACGCCGTCTCGGTGGCGGCAATGATCTCGATTTTTGCCGCCCTCAATGGATCCATCCTGTCCGGTTCACGCGTACCTTACGCGATGGCCCGAGACCGGTACTTTTTCGGGGCCGTCGCGCGGGTACACCCACGCTTTCATACCCCTGGGGTATCGATCCTGGGATTGAGCGCCTGGTCGGCCCTGCTAGTACTATCCGGACGGTATGACCAACTGTTCACTTATGTGATCTTCGCAAGCTGGATTCTTTATGGAATGACCACGGCGGCGGTGCTGGTCCTGCGCCGGAAACGGCCCGAACTGGCGCGTCCCTACCGCGCGTTCGGATACCCTATGATCCCTGTTTTGTTCGTGTTAATCGCTCTGGGGCTGGTCCTTTCCACGCTAATCGACTCGCCCCGGGAGTCGGTGATGGGCCTGGGGCTGGTGGCTCTGGGATTGCCGTTCTATTTTTATTGGAATCGACGGCGTCGAGGAAACTAAGGGTGGCGGCCCTGCCCTCCCCACGAACGGAAATAGGCGTGCTAGTAACCTTTGATTCGCTGACAGATCAAAAAGATCGAAAAGGGGCTTGCCATCGGGCCATCAGGTGCGCTACAACTTACAGAAGACAAAGCTCAGGCAACAAAGCGTGTTCCGTTCTTAGAACAACAACTGGGCTAGATCAAGACTGGAGTCGCTATGGATGTCAACAAGATTATCGCCGATTTACGTCAGGAGCGCGAGCAGATCGAAGAAGCAATCCTGAGTCTGGAGCGTCTGGCCCGCGGGCGCGGACGCCGTCGGGGGAGGCCACCCGCTTGGCTGGCCGCCGCCATGCCGAAAAGGAGGGGCCGTCCGCCTGGAAGCAAGAACAAGAAAAAAGACGACGCAGGTCAGCAGTAAGAGCCCGGGAGGGCCGTTTTTCGCGGGACTTCGCCCACCTCGCGGTCCTTGCGCAAAACGGCCCTATCGGTACAGCAGGTACCGTTCTCTCATCTCCACAAACTTCCGGAGGCCCTCCTCGTACCGCTCCTGAATGAGGCGGGGGTCGGCGCCGGATTCTAAATCGCGCAGCAACGCCTCGCTGCCGATGAGCTTTCGGCTCGCCGCGAACTCGATTTTCCCCGGATAGAGATTGCGTAGCGCAACGGCCACTTCCAGGCCCACGCGCACGCTATCCAGCGCCTCGCGGTTGATGACCATGAAGTGCACGCCCTCGATCGTCTGTCCCGCAAAGTTGGAAGAGGTGGGGCGAAACCGCGTGGGATAGACACGAAGCCCGGGAATCAGCCGTTGGTTCAGGTACGCAGCCAGCTCGCGGCCTCGAATGAAGTCCGCGCCGATGACTTCGAACGGAGTATCGGTGCCGCGTCCCACCGAGTAGTTCCGGGCGTATTCAATCATGCCGATCCCCGGATAAAGCAGCGCCGCGGCGAGGCTGCGGATATTGGGTGAGGGATTGATCCAGGCCAAGCCGGTGGAGTCGAACCAGTCGCCGCGCTGCCAGTTCTTCATTTCGACGACCTGCAGATCGGCGCTAAGCCGGTTTTCCGAGTTGAACATGCGCGCCAGCTCGCCGATCGTCATGCCATGGCGCAGCGGCAGGGGAAAATAGCCGACGAAGGACTGGTTCTCCTTGTCCAGCACGGGCCCCTCGACTCTGACGCCGGTAATCGGATTCGGGCGGTCCAGGACGAAAAAGGGAATCTTCCCCTTG
The DNA here is from genome assembly GCA_016178945.1 of Acidobacteriota bacterium. GTDB lineage: Bacteria > Acidobacteriota > Terriglobia > Bryobacterales > Bryobacteraceae > JACOSH01. The sequence goes on along the minus strand of JACOSH010000045.1, from coordinate 3,181 downwards.
GCGGCCTCTTCCATGGCGTAGGCCATGCTCGAAACGTAGGTGTAAAAGCGCGCGCCAACGTCTTGGATATCGAATACCAGGGTGTCGACGCCCTCCAGCATCTCCGGCGAGGGGCGGCGGTCCTTCCCGGCGTAGAGGCTCCAGATGGGAATGCCCGTCGCTTCGTCCTTGGAGTGGCCGACGTTCTCGTGGTCCTCGACGCCGGCGATGCCGTGTTCGGGGGAATACAGGGCAGTGACGTCGATGCCGGCCTCGCGCATGCGGTCCACATTGCGTTTCCCTTCGCGATCCAGGCCGGTGTGGTTGGTAATCAGCCCGACTTTTCTCCCTTTGAATGGCGCGAAGCCTTGCTGAACCAGAACATCGAGACCGGTGAGCGTCTGCGCATTGCGGGCCACATCGCGACGGCTGGGGCCCGATTCGTTGTAGCCGGCCAGGCGCACGCCGGGCGCGGCGAAACCCAGCGAGGCAGCCACGATGGTGGCGACCCGCCCTCGCAGCGGCGTGATCGCCGGCCTCCGTTTGGGATGCACGCTATTGGCCAGGAGAATTACGTAGGAGCCGGATATGGGGTCCATCCACATCGACGTGCCTGTGAATCCGGTGTGGCCGAAAGAACCAAGGGGAAACAATTCGCCCCGGTTGGCGGAATAGGGAGAATCGATGTCCCAACCGAGGCCGCGGAGGATGGACTGATCCGGAGGCGAATTGGGAGAGGTGAACTTCTCCACGGTCAGGGAGCCGAAGACGCGGACGCCATTGAGCTGTCCTTTGCCCAGCAGCATCTGGGCGAAGCGCGCCAGATCGCCGGCCGTGGAAAACAGCCCGGCGTGCCCGGCCACTCCTCCCATGTAGCGCGTGGTGGGGTCGTGTACGACGCCGCGCAGGTCGCCTTCGGTGGGGGCGATACGCGGTCGCAGCGATGGGGGCGGCTGGAACATCGACTCCTTCATGCCGAGCGGAACGAACACCACGTCGCGGACATAGTCAGGCAGCGGGCGGCCGCTCAGCCGGCGCACGATCTCGCCCAGCAGGATGAAATTGATGTCACTGTAGACGAAGCGGGCGCCGGGGGCGAAACGCGGCTTGTCGGCCAGGGCCAGCCGGATGCCGGTTTCGTAGCCGCTCCAGGCCGGCTCCAGGTCCAGATCGGGGCGGAGGCCGGAAAAATGGGTGAGCAGGTGACGGATGGTGATGTCGCTCTTGCCACCCTGGAACTCGGGCAGGTATTCGGTGACGCGGTCGGAAAGGCGCAGCTTGCCCGCTTCAAACAGCTTCATCACAGCCGAAGTAGTGGCCACGACCTTGGTGAGGGAGGCGCAGTCGAAGATGGTGTCGACCGTCATGGCCTCTGGTCTTGGGGTAAGGGCGCGCTGGCCGTGGGCCTTGCGGTGGACGATCTGGCCCTGGTGGGCAACCACCAGAACCGCGCCGGGAAGGCGGTCTTCGCGGATGGCCTGCTGGATGGTTTCGTCGAGCGCCTGAGCGCCTGCAAAAGGCTGGGCAAACGCCCGGACGGCCAGCGCCGCGAGAAGAAGAAGTCTCATCCCAGCCGCTTGGCGATTCCTTCCAGCAGGAAGGCCAGGTCCAGATCCTTGGACGTGATGCCGCCGGAGTCGTGGGTGGTCAGATCGATCGAGACGCGATTCCAGACGTTCGACCACTCCGGGTGGTGATTCATCTTCTCGATGGCGATGGCGGCGGTGGCCATGAAGCCGAAGGCGTGGATGAAGTCGGCGAAGCGGTAGTCGCGGTGCAACTTCCCGTTGACCACGGACCAGCCGGAGAGCTGGCTGAGCGCGGAGGCCAGTTCGGCCTCAGTGAGTATCGCTGGCTTGGACATGAGGTTGTGGCTTTTTAGGCGGGGGAATCGCGTCGCCTAGGATAGATGCGCCGCCTTCGCTGATGTAGTTGCGGTTCCAGGCCGGGATCTCGACCACTACGTCTCCCTTGACGATGCATTGGCAGCCGAGCCGGGAGCTAAGCTGCAAGTCGGCGGCCATGTCGAGGCGGTCCAGCTCATCGTCGCTGGCCTCGGACAGGTTGTCCTCTCCCTGTTTGACCACCACGTGGCAGGTGGTGCAGGCGCAGTTGCCGCCGCAGGCATGCTCGAGGTGGACTCCGAGATTCAGGGCCACGTCCAGCAGGGATTCCGGCAGGCCGTGCTCCTGATAGGGCAGCTTCCCCGACTCGAACTCCACCGTCACGTTGGCCGGCAGGAAGGTGACTTTGGGCATTCCTCTTGATTATAGCGGGTTGCGGCTACAGCTTCGTGCCGAAGATCGCATAGTCCAGCCCGCCGAAAAAAGCCGCGCGGAAGTCTTCGGGAAGCGAGGCCAGCGCGGGCATCGATTCGGCGGCCGGGGACAGGCGCTGAACCTGGATCTGGCCGAAACCGCATTCCTCCAGGTAGAACGCGAGCAGCGGGTGCGGGACCGGGCGCTGGTGGGTCGGGTCGAGGTAGAAGTGACTGGCGAAGATAGCCAGGCACTCGGGGTTGGGCGTTTCGATCACAAGCAGGCCGTCGCGCCGGAGACTGGCCGCGGCCAGCCGGATCATCTCGGGCAGCCGTTCGGGAGGCAGGTGCTCGACTACCTGGGCACAGAAGATGCCGTCGAATCCGCCATCGCCGGCGGCGGCCAGGTAGTCGAACAGGTCGGCTTGCTCCGCGTCGAGGCCTTTCTGGCGGCAGCGGGCCACCGAGTCGGCGCTTAAGTCAATGCCGCGAGCCTCGATGCCGGCTGCGCGCATCAGCTCCACAAACTCACCCCGGCCGCAGCCGATGTCGAGCACGCGGCGGCGGCCCTGAAAGTACGGGAGGTAGACCTGGAGGCTCTTGCCGACGTACTCTTCCGAGCCGCGGAACCGCTCGGCAAACCGGGGGTAATCGAAGGACGCCTGAGGCGCCGTCGAGGCGGGCATAGCGGCGGGCGCGGCCAGGAAAGCGCGCTGGCGGACGATCCGCAGCTCCTCGTGGATGAGGCGCTCGTACTCGCGGCGGGCCTTCTCCACCTCGCCCCAGAAACGCTTCTGCAGATCCAGCGCGGCGCGGTCCAGAGCACCCAGGTAATCCGTGTGCTGCACCTTCACGATGTCGCGGAAATTTCCTTCCATCAGAGTGGCACGAGGCTGGAAGGCGCCCTGAAGGGCGGCGACGCTGCGCAGGAACTGGGTCTCGTTG
>JACOSH010000044.1 GCA_016178945.1 Acidobacteriota bacterium | reverse complement strand
ACGTCGGGCGGCAGCCAGCTCAGCAGCGTCCCCACGTCGGCCAGGATACGCTCGGGTTCTCGCACGGGCTCGTCCTGTTCCGCCTCCCAGCGGTTGAACTCCTCGAACTGCCGCTTCCTTTCCTGGAGCTGTTCGCGGGTGAAGGTCACGCCTTTCTATTGTAATCCCCGGCTCCGGAACCGCGGTCAGACGGTTTCGAGGGTCAAGGGCGCGGGCCGCCGGCCGTCCACGTCGGACACGCCGAACTCGGCGGCGACCGCAGCCGCGACAAGGACCTGGCCGGTGCGCTCCATGATCGCGGGATCAGCGGCCAGGGCCGCAACCACGCGACCGATGAACTGCGGACTCTCGCTGTTCGACAGATCGAGCCAGCCGCCCTCGGCCGCCTGCATCACGGCCTCGGTCCGGACCAGGCCCGGGTACAGCGACACGATGGCGACCTGGTGCGCCCGGAGCTCATGAGCCATGTCGGACGTCATCTTGTCGGTGGCGGCTTTGGAGACGCCGTAGATGACGTTGCCGATGTGCTTCTGGGCCGCCCAGAAGCTGATGTTCACGATAAGCCCGCGGCGCCTCGGCGTCATCATGCGGGCCGCGTGGGAGGCGGCGACGAACGCGGAGCGCACGCCCGCATCCATCATGCCGGTCCATCGATGGCTGGGCTGCTCCCAGAACGGCACAGACCAGGTGAAGCTGCCGTTCTCGACCATTCTCTCGTAGCCGCCCCAGGCCGAGTTGACCAGCACGTCCAGATCCTGCGCTTCGGCGGCGACCCGATGGAAGGCGGCGACGGTCTCCTCGTCCCGCAGGTGGTCACAGCGGATCCGGACGATCGCATCGGGCAGATCCGCGGAGTCGATGCCGCGGCCCGTCGCGAACACCTGGAAGCCGGCTTCCGCCAAGCCGATTGCCGCGCCGCGGCCGACACCGCGACTCGCCCCGGTCACCAATGCGCTCCGCATGTGAACTCAGGGCAGGGTCTGGTACTTAGGGAACTCCGGCCGTTTCAGCTTCGGCGGCGGGTTCTTGCGCAACTCGGCCATCACGACTTCGATGGACTTCTCCAGTTGCGGGTCCTTGCCCTGACGCACCAGCTCAGGGTCGTGCTCTACCTCGATGTCCGGCGCGATGCCGATGTTCTCCACCTCCCACTTGGAAGTGGCCGGGTTCCAGACCCCCGACGACGGCGACGAGATAAAACCTCCGTCCAACAGGTCCGGCGCCGCGGCGCGCCCCACCAGGCCGCCCCAGGTCCGCTTGCCGATCAGCTTGCCCACGCCGGCTCGCTTGAAATACCAGGGCATCGCGTCGCCGCCGGAGCCCGCGAATTCATTGATGATCATCACTTTCGGGCCGAAGATGGCGCCCTGCGGCTCCACCTCATCGCCGCCGTCGCGGGTAGCGACGCTGCTCATCAGCTTGCGGGACAGTTGCTCGACGATGTCGGTCGCCAGCGCGCCGCCGCCGTTGAAGCGTTCGTCGATGATCGCGGCTTCCTTGCCCACCTGGGCATAGAAGTAACGATTGAAGTTGGTAAAGCCGCCGAAAGCGGTGTCCGGCATGTAGACATAGGCCACCAGCCCGTTGGTCGCCTTCTCCACCTTGCGGCGGTTGTCCTCGATCCAGGCGAGGTTTCGGAGCCGGGACTCATTGGGCACCGGAATCACCGTCACCTCGCGCGAGTTCGCGCCGGACGGATCGGAGCCGACCCGAATGGGCACCTGCTTGCCAGCGGTCGCCTCAAAGAAGCTGTGCACGTCATCGGAGGCGGTGAGATTCCTGCCGTTCACGGCCAGAAGGTACTCGCCCGCCGCCACGTTCACGCCCGGCTGGGTGAGCGGGGCGCGCGCGTCCGGGTTCCAGTTTTCGCCGTCGAAAACGCGGGCGAAGCGGTAGCGCCCGTTCTCGATCTTATAGTCGCACCCCAGCAAGCCGGTCTGCACCCGCTTGAGATCGGGCTGCTCCCCGCCGAACACAAACAGGTGCCCGATCACGAAGTTCCCCATCATCTCGGCGAACAGGTAGTTCAGGTCTCCTCGGGAGGCGATGTTCTCGGTAAACGTGGCGTACTTCAACTGCGCCGCTTTAATGTCGAGCCCGTGAAAGTTGGGGTCGTAGAAAAAGTCCCGCTGGATGCGCCAGGCTTCGCGGTACATCTGCTGCCACTCGGCGCGCGGCGAGGTCTTCACCTCGATGCCGGCCACGTTCAATTGACCCGAGGCGCCTCCCGGCCCGCCCGGCGCGGCCGGTCCTCCAGGACCGCCAGGCCCACCCGGCCCGCCCGGCGGCGCCGGACCACTGGCGGGCGGCGGCGGAGGCACGGTCTTGATGAACCAGTTGTCGCCCTGCCGGTAGAGCATCTTCTCGCCGTTCAGGGCCACCTCGAAATTGGCGACTCCGGCGATGGCCACGTCGGCCTTGCGGCTCTTCAGGTCGAACCGGTGCACGGTGGCGGCGAAGGGCGTTCCCGGCGCCGGCTGCGGCGCTTCCACCGCGTAGAGCACTCCCGCCTTGCCCACTTGCAGATTGATGTAGCGGCGCGGCGGCAGAGGCAGCGCCAGAATCCTCTGGCCGATGTTCTCGAAGTCGATCTTCACATCCGGTGTCTTGGGCGGCTCGGGCTTGGCCCCTTCCGCTTTCGGGGCATCCGGCTTGGGAGCATCGGCCTTGGGAGCGTCCGGCTTCTTGTCATCGGCGGCCTTCTTCTCGTCCGCGGGCTTCTCCTCATCGCTCTCCGGCGCCAGGGGCGACGCCTGGTCCTTGGCGAGCACGGCCAGGTAAGCGCTTCCCGACACCTGCCGCGAAAAGCTCCCTACGTCGGGCTGGAGCGCGGGGCCCGCGTTGGTCGAAGCGGTGAAATACAGATACTTCCCGTCCTTGTCGAACACCGGATAGCGGGCGTCCGACATCCCGTCGGTCACTTGCCGTGCCTTGCCGTCGCCCAAAGAATACAGGTGAATCGCGTTCAGGTAATTGGGCAGGCGTTTGGCGTAGGCCAGCCACTTGGAGTCCGGCGACCATACGGGCGCGAAATCGCCCCCGAAACTCCAGTACGGCTCTTTGTCCACCTGGGTGGCCTTCTTGGAATCCACGTCCAGGTACCAGATGCGCATGTGAGAATCGACAAACGAGATCCGCTTGGAATCCGGCGACCAGCGCGGCGCCCGGTAGAACCCCGGCTCCGGCATCGGGATCTTGGCGACGGTCCCCATGCCGGTCTGCGGCGCCAGGTGCAGCGCATACTCGCCCGATTCGTCGGAGAAATACGCAATCGTCTTCCCGTCCGGCGACCAGGCCGGATCGCGCTCCATCACGGCGGTGGTGGAGGTCAGGTTTCTCACATCGCCTTTCTCCGCGGGCACGGTAAGAATCTCGCCGCGCGCTTCGAAAACCGCCCGCGCCGCGCTGGGCGACAGGTGCGCGTTACGCAGCCTGCGCGAGACGTTCACCAGCTTGTCCCGCACTTCGGGCATGTCGCCTGCGATCTTCACGTTCACCGGTTGGACCTTCCCGGACTTCAAATCGAACAGGTTCAGCCCCCCGAACTGCTCATAGACGATGGCTCCGGGGCCGGCGGAGGCGGACTTGAAATCCAGTCCCGTATTCCGGATCTCCTGCTTCACCTGCTTGGACTTCGAATCGTAAGAGTAGAGCGTCACCGCTCCGTTCCGGTCGCTCAGGAAGTAGACTTTGTCGCCGAGCCACATGGGGGCGAAGTCGTTGGAGTTGTCCCGGGGGACTTTCTCGATCTTCGAATTCGACAGATTCGCGAGCCAGATCGGCGTGGTCCGTCCCCCGCGGTAGCGCTTCCAGACGCTGAACGCCCGTCCGATCGGCACATACGCCAGCCGCGCGCCATCCGGGGAAAAGGAAGCCTCCCAGCCCATGGGCAGCGGCAGTTTCTCCGGAAAACCACCGGCGGCATCCACGGTGTACAGCTCAGCGAAGAAGGTGTAGCTCTCGCGCGGCGAGGAGAACAGCACCTTCTTGCCGTCGGGAGTCCAGCCCAGCGCGATATCCGGAGCGGGATGCCAGGTCAGCCGCTTGGGGACGCCGCCCTCGGCCGGCATCACGAACACATCCACGTTGCCGTCGTACTCGCCGGTGAACGCGATCATGGAGCCATCCGGCGAGAAGACGGGATGCGACTCCTCGCCCGGTCCGGTAGTCAGCCGCTTGGCCTCGCCTCCCGCTCTGGGCACGCTCCACAGGTCGCCGGCATGCATGAAAACGATCTGGGTCTTGCTGAGAGCCGGCTGCTGCAGCAGCCACTGACCCCAAGCAGCGTGCGCAAATACCACCGCCATGGCGGCCCCAAAGACGCTTCTCATATCGGCTCCTTCCCGCGGTTTGACACTGGGTCCCTGGCAAACGCGGATTCCGGCATTATACTAGACTAGAGCCGAACGTCAGCGCACGGCCATGGTCACGCCGTCCTGGCTCGGCTGCCCGCCCACGGTGATCAGAACCGGCAGACTTGACCCCGGCGCGAGGTCCGCGGGAAGGCGGGCATTCACCTGGAGCACCCCGCTCACGAATCCGGGCGCGGCGCCGGCAAACTCCACCATCGCGCGCTTCCCGCCGATCGTGACTTCCACCGGGAGCAGCGGGCGGGGCAGCTCGGCGAAGGGGTCCACCACCAGTCCGTCGGCCCTGGGGAGATGGGACAACCCCTCGCCAGTGGCAAAAAGCACGACCACCGAATTGCGGTCGGAGGGATTGGATGGCCCGTTGACGGTGAAGCCGTCGCGCGCGCTGAAGTTCAGGATCGCGCCCTGGCCCTCGCCCGATCCGCTGAGCGTGAAGACCGATGGCGCGGCGGCCTGCACCGGCACGGTGAGCGGGTTCGACCAGGTCCCGTCGGTTTCCACCTGTACCGTGGTCGAGTTGCGGCCGGCCACGGAGAAGGGAACCACGGCGTTGATCTGGCCCGAAGAGGCGAACAACAGGGGCGCCGGCACGCCGTCAAACAGAACGCGCGTGTTGCCCAGGCGCGTCGAGACCCGATTGGGCGTCTCCAGTTGCAGCGACAACGGCGTGGCCGGGCCGATCCGGATGCCGAAGACGGTAACGATCTCCCAAGGGGACACGCCCGTCGAGATCATGCTGCCGGCGGCCACTACGCCATTCCGCACCACGCAGGCGCCGCTCGACGACTTGGTTTCGATGCGGGTGGCCAGCAGCGTGCCATCCATCTGGAGGATGCCCGTGACCTCGACGCAGGCGCCCACGACCAGGGCCCCGTGGCTGGT
>JACOSH010000015.1 GCA_016178945.1 Acidobacteriota bacterium | reverse complement strand
GCCCGCTACGCCGGCGGCATGATGTTCGAGCTGGGCGGCCATATGATCGACCGCGTGGTCGACCTCTGGGGCCGCCCGCGCGAGGTTCGAAGCTGGATCAAAGGGCCGGACAACACCCTGGCGGTACTCGAATACGAGCGGTCGCTGGCGGTCCTGTCTACCTCCAGCCGCATGCCCGGCCACACGGCGCACCGCGGCTTCGAGCTCCTTGGAACCGATGGCGCGATCCTGCTGAACCCGCCCGAGCCGGGCATTAAGATGAAGGTCACCCTGCGCGCCGCCCGCGGCCCCTACAGGGCCGGCTGGCAGGAGATCGACCTGCCGCCCCAGCCTCGCTACATCGGCGATTTTCAGGACCTGGCGCGCGCCCTCAAGACAGGCCAGCCCCTGAAGTATTCCTACGATTTCGAGCTTCTGGTGCAGGAGACGCTCTTGCGCGCCAGCTCCTGACCCATGGGGGAAAGCGCACAGGCCCGCCTTCGGCATTTCAAGCACTCGGCGGACTGGCTGTGGTTCTGGCGTCTGATCGCGCCGCCGGCCGGGTTCTGCCTGGGGATGTACTCCAATCTGAAACTCCGCACGGTGCGTGTTTCGGTGGGAGGACCCGGCGCCGGATACTCGGGTCCCGCCGTTTACGTCAATTGGCACCGCCACCTTCCGTTTCTGGGCGCGCATCATGGGCTGCATCGCCGCTGGCTGATGGTGAGCCCGGCGCCCTATCTGGAACCCGTGGCGCGCTGGTGCCGGGGCCTGGGCCTGCGCGTGGTCCGCGGAACCAGCGGGGAGCGCGGTCGCGAAGCTCTGGCGGAGCTGCTGCTCCACCTGCGCGAGGGAGAATCGGTTTTCCTGGCCGTGGACGGACCCGCCGGACCCCCCTTCCAGGTCAAACGCGGCTGCGTCGATCTGGCGCGCGCGGCCGCCGTGCCCTTGATCCCGGTCGCCTACCGCGCGGCGCGCGGCCGCGCCCATCCCAACCGCTGGGATGGCTGGCTCGAGTTCTCCTGGTTCGACCGCATCACCGTCCGCTATCCTCCGGATAGGGAAGATGCTATCCTGAAGGGAGCCCCCGCAGTCCAGCCGGAGAGATGGCCGAGTGGTTGAAGGCGCACGCTTGGAAAGCGTGTATAGGGGAAACTCTATCGAGGGTTCGAATCCCTCTCTCTCCGCCAGGTCCTTTCGCGGCCTTCATAATCGTGGCGCGCCGGAAGCGCCGGAACCAAGGCGAAGCGCTCGGTGTCAAACCCTTTGTGCGGCTCACTCCGAAAGTCGCCTTGGCCGGCACCGCACTTTTTCTAATTGCCTATCAGGTTCGTTATTCCATTGAAACCATCGAGGCCCGAGATACCTTCCTCTACATCCCGTTTCAACTGAAGCCTTGTACGAACATCGTCGATACAGTCGGACACGGTCCCGCTCGCGACGCGGTCCATCGTGGCGACGAGCTCTTGGCAGTCAACGGACGGGCGTTCACTGGGGTGTCGGTATATCACCAGGAGCTTCGGGCCGCCACGCGATACATCGACTCTGTTAGGCTCCTCCCGACCGAGAGGCTTACACCGCGTTCACGAATTGGCCATTTCGGGTAACGGTCCGCTCTCGCGACGGCGTGATCCACACGGATGATGTGAATTTCCCGCACTGTACCTGTGGATCGATAAGTTCATCCCAGGTCATCTGGTATTGCATACTCCCACCCGCGATATCCTCGTCGTGGGCCTGATCGCTGTGGCGGTGCGACCGGCGGCCGCTCTGCCGTGGCTTTTCCTTGCGGTAGCTGCCTGCTTGTCGCAAGTTGTTCTTGTTCCGGGGACGCTCAATGAATGGAGTCAGGTCGCCAATGCATTGGAATGGCGAGATTGGTTTCGCATACCCGCATTAGCCTATGAGACGTTCCTGGCCGCATCGTGGCCCGCTTGGTTGCTCCTATTCGGCATCTATGCAGTCCGGCCAAACGACCGTCCTTCAGCCGCATGGTGGGCTGTGACGCCAATACTGGTGGCCGCATTGCTTAACACTCTCGTCGCGGCCGGCTGGTCTGAGGACTTTCGACGCGTTGGACCGCTCTACCGGTCAATACATCCCGTATCCACTGACCTGACCGTGACCGGGATTATCGCAGCGGCGTGCATCACCTGGAAGTTCGGTCGCGGTTGGAGGGCAGCAGCCGCGTCCTTTGCTGGACTCGCTGTGATCGCGCTGTACTGGCCCGCACCGCGACTAACATCGTTCTTCCCGCTGACGTACTCGAATAACGTTGCCGGCATTGAAGTGGTGGTCCCTGCGTTCTTCCGAACACCAGAAGTGGTACACGGCTTGTTCACGGCGACGCTGTTTCTGCTAATTCTTGTTCGTGGCTGGAAGCGACTCGGCTTAGGCGTCCTGGCGCTCTGGCGCTCCTTCTATTGGTGGTTCCCTTCTTGTACTCGACCATTTCGAGCCTGTGGGGGACTCTGGTGGACCGGCTCGATACCGCAGGTCGCCTTGGGAGCACTCTACGCGGCCATCTTCGGGACGGTTTGGCTGACATGGAGCGTGTGCCGAACTCGCGAGATTGCATGACGACCAGGTTCCCGAGCGAGTCATGGTCACCTGGGACGCGGCTCGGCGGCTGGGACAATCCCGCGAAAGCCGGCCCACAGCGTGCGGCCAAGTCCGGCGAAAGTCGCCAGCCAGGCTGCCAGCGCGATGTAGACGAAATAGCGGGGAACCACCATCAGGAAGTCCAACTCCATGGCCCGGGCCATAAGGAGTTCGGATTCCGGCGGCCGATCGTCGTTGACCCCGAGCGTGTGGCGGTGGCCGGCACACGCCGGCTGGCTGCCGCGAAGAAGCTCGTGAACGCAGTGCCGGTGCATGTTGCTAGACCCGCAGACCGGAGGCCCTCGGCAGAGATTTTCGACCGACGCTCTGATAGAGTGGGGACAGGCGCGGTACGGTCTGTGCCCGCTGATGGGGCCCGCGATGCAACATGTAACGATCGACATTCCGGATGAGACCCTCCTGGCCTTGAAGCTTGCCCCGGCCAGTGCGGCTCAGGAACTCTGTCTCGCGGCCGCAGTGAAGCTGTACGAACTCGGACGACTCTCCTCGGGCGCCGCCGCACAACTGGCGGGCATCCCGCGGGTAGTATTTCTAACAAAACTGGCCGACTATGGCGTCCCCACCTTCCGGCTCACCGAAGAGGAACTGTGCCGGGAGTTGGAGAATGCCTGAAACGATCTCCAACACGTCACCTCTGCAGTACCTGTACCAGTGCGAATTGCTCGATCTACTTCCCGCGCTCTATGGGCAAGTGGTCGTCCCGGAGGCTGTGGCAGCCGAGATCAGGGAAGGCCGAGTGCTCGGAGTTTCGCTGCCGGCTATGGAAGAGATGCCGTGGACTTCCATCAAGGCCCCGAAAGATCCAGCACTGCTTCCCCTTGTTGCCGACCTCGGTCAGGGGGGCTAGGGAAAGAGTCCCCCGGATCACTCGTGATTCTCGATGATGGCCTCGCCCGCCGGTACGCTGGCCACCTCGGCCTCCGCCTGATTGGCACTTTGGGCATCCTGATACGCGCGAAGAGACAAGGACTCATTGCCGCTGTCGCTCCGGTTCTTGATCAGCTTGATCGTCTACGGTTTCGGGTCGACGCCGCAACTCGTGCGGCCGTGCTTCTTCAGGCCGGTGAACCACCGGCGAGAGCCCGTAGCGAGAAATAACGGCCACACAGGAATCGTCTATCTGTTGGAACAGGCACGCGAATCACCAAACGGAACCCCGGAGTCCGTCTGGAGTCCAAACGCCCCAAGAGGTCCCGGGTTCAAATCGCGGCGGCCCGACCAAATCTCTCAAAGACTCAAAGACCTCACCACCCTCCGACATTCTTCCGGACACAGAGGGACGCGGCTTGTTCAGGCAGCGCCGTTTCTGCTAATCCTTGCTCGTGGCTGGAAGCGACTCGGCTTAGGCGTCCTTCCATTGGTGATTCCCTTCTTGTACTCGACCGTTTCGAGCGTGTGGGGACTCTGGTGGACCGGCTCGATACCGCAGGTCGCCTTGGGAGCACTCTACGCGGCCATCTTCGGGACGTTTTGGCTGACATGGAGCGTGTGCCGAACTCGAGCTTGCATGACGACCAGGTTCCCGAGCGAGTCATGGTCACCTGGGACGCGGCTCGGCGGCTGGGACAATCCCGCGAAAACCGGCCCACAGCGTGCGGCAAAGTCCGGCGAAAGTCGCCAGCCAGGCCGCCAGCGCGACGTAGACGAAATAGCGGGGAACCACCATCAGGAAGTCCAACTCCATGGCCCGGGCCATCTGGAAGGTGGATACGGTGTACATTCCCAGTGGGAAGACCGCTCCCCAATACAGCGGATCGTAGCTGACGGGGAATCGCTTGTAGACGTATCGCCACGCGGCCAGGACCGCCAGCATGGGGATCCACCAGGTACCCGTGGCCCAGTAGAACACCGTGAAGCCCTTCAAGAACGGGAGCAGGGACCGGAGGAAGGGCGCGTCCGGCGCGTTCACGATCAGCCGCGCTCCGGCCAGCGTCGAGATGGCCATGGCCCCCATGTTGATCCAATAAGGCGGCGAGAGGTCGCCGGGGGAGAACGGGAAGAACGTGTAGCGGTAGAAGATCAGGGAAATCATCCAGGTGTAGAGCATTCCTCCCCAGAGCCACATGGATAATCCGAAGAAATTGATCATGAGCCGGTAGGGCTGCTGCCAGTGAAGAGCCATCAGCGCGCTCAGGACCGCCACCGCCTGCGTCGCGACCACACCGAGCAGCCAGGCGCCGCTGATCCCCTCCGCCAGGGCAGGCTTGGTCTCCTTGATGGTGAAGGCCGTAAAGATCGTGTAGGTCAGGAGCACCCACAATACGATCCCCACCACCCATAAGAATAGGGCCGTTCGATAATCGTTCGAGATCAGCACGAACTGGCTGCCGAGTACGCACGACGCGGCCACGGAAGTGAAGAACCCGGGGCCGCGCTGGTGATCCACCAGATCGTGAAGCACCAGGGACCGGAACCACAGGACCCGCAGAAGGGTCAACAACCAGATCGCAACGTAGGCCCCGACGTTCAATCGAAACAAGACGGCCGCCACCGGTGACATCCCGGCCAACTGGGCGGCCAGGGAAACGATCCCCGTGGCCATCACCATGGCGAAATAGGCCGGCGATAAGCCTTTGACGGCGTCGCGCAGCGCCGGCATCAGGGATGCAACCCGCGGATGTAGCGCTCGGCCCCGGCTCGCAAATCGTCCAGACCGCTGAAGGCCTCGCGCGCTTCCCAGGCCGCGACCTCGCGGACGCTGTGGAATCCCAGCATGCGATAGCTCTCGAACTGGGCCTCGTCGAACCATTGGTCGCCGGTCGACTGGTGCGGGAAGTCCGTGTGCTCGGATTGGTAGCTGGAGACATCCGGCGGATCGGTCGCGGCATGCATCGGCTTGAGATAGATCAGTACGCCGTCGTGGGAGCCCTGGCCATCCACTTTCGAGTAGCCGATCATGCCCACGGCGCAGCGCTTTTCCTTCCGGCGCAGCGGATCGAACAATCCCGCCTCGAACTCCACGGGAATACCGAAGTCCACCCGGATCTTGCGAATGGCGTTCACCAGGTCCTCGAAGTTGAAGGCCGGATCGCAGCCGGCGTCGCTGAGCACGATGAACCGGCACCGCCGCCGCACCATCTCGTACAGGGCCAGGTTTTCGAAGTGCCCGCCGTCGGAAAGGTAAATGTACTCGTTGGTGTTGTCGGTGAAGCCAAAGGCCTCATTGAGGAGCGACGTGCGGGGATTGGTGGGACCCTCGTTCTCCCACTTCGCGCCGCGCGGATTGCCCAGCCACCAGCCCAGCCGCGCGTTGAACAGGGTCATCAGGAACGTGACCACCGGGGAGGAATGGTAGCCCATGCTGGGGCTGGCGGCGGCGCCGGAAATCGCCACGGCCGTGCCCAGCGAGATGCCGCGTTTCCGGCTTCCATACGTGCGGCAGGGCCGGTAGCCGACCTTCGGATCGCCGCATCCGGCGTGCAGCGGTGACGCCGTGAACGATTCGGCCTTGCGCTTCTGCCAGGCCAGGTTGTCGCCAGCCACCAGATTGAGCGCCATGTTGACCACGTGCAGCGGCTTCTGCGCCGGACGCGGGCCGGGCCGCGGCGGCGTCGCATCCTCCAGATCGTGGAGGTGATGCATGGCGATGTTGTCGTTGGGGTCGAAGCCGGTGAACCGGTCAGGCCGCCGGTCGTCCAGCCGCGGCGCGCCAAGATAGGCGCGGATCAGACGATTGCGATACATCCCGTGAAGCGAGAACTTGTTGATGTTGACGAAATAGCCCAGGAAGTAGAACTGCGCCACCAGGATCGCTGTCAGAAGAATCAGCGGCCGCAGAGTGGTCTGTTCCAGGACCGCCACGTGATTCAAGGCACTCGGCTCCGGCCCGCCCTGGTGGAATCCGTAAATCAAGATCACGTTCGTCAATAGCGACAGGCCCACCACAAACAACACCACGAAGGTCGGCGCGGCCAACTTGAGCGCCCAGCTCATCCAGCCCGCGGCTTTCGACGTCGTTTTCGTTTCCTTGGATTCTCTCCCGGAATCGGTGACGCCGCTGTGGCCGGCCCAGGCGCTCAGGATGCCGGACAGACCCCCAACGGAGGCCAGCGCCCAGTGCACGAAGCGCGGGATTTGCGCCAGCAGTTCCGGCGCCAGCAGGACCAGGGCGCTCACCGTTCCCCAGACCACCGCGGAGAGCATCGCCCACGCTCCGGCGCGTGACAGCCATTCGCGATCTTCGTCGTCCAGGTCCAGGCTGGACAGGCCCACGAACACCGCGCCCGCGATGGCGAAGACCATCACCAGGAGCGGCGCCGCCACCGAGACATAGACTGCGGCGCCGGGCCGCCCCAGCCCCGTGATCCCCCATAGCAGCAGGCCCGCCAGCCCGCCCGAACAGAGGATCGCCAGCGATAGCCGCGCCAGCTCTCGCACGGTGCCTCTCTCGCGGAAGAAGAGCAGGCGGTAGACGATCCAGGCCGCCCACGGCACCACCGCGCCGGCCGCTGCCATCGACGCCAGCGAGCCGCGGGGCGTCTGGTCGGGCCAGTAATAACATCCCGAAAACAACAGCACGGCCAGCACCCACGGCGCCAGACCTTGCTTCAAGAACCCTTCCTGCGTCCCCGAGCCGCCGCCGTCGCTCGGCAACAACCGGCACAGGTTGATGATCGAAGCCGCCATCAGGACCAGGCCCGCGCCCAGGAGATACCTCAGGTCCACCGGCGGGTCCCAAGATAACGCCGCCACCAGAATTCGTGGAACCATCAACGCAGCCATCAGAAGGGGGAATAGCACCATCCAGTTGAGCAGGATATTGCGCCCCACAATCGTGGCCAGGGTCCAGGTGTCGGCCGAGAGCAGTCCGACCTTGGGATCGAGATAGTTGCTGTACTCGCGGAGATGCGCCACTGGCCGCGGCTCGGCTTGGAGCGGCGTGCCGGGGATCTTAGTCGAATCGCCGAGCTGGCCGGCGACCGCCGCGGCGGCCGTGCGGCCGCGCTCAATTTGCTCTTCCCAAGTCGTGGCCGGCTGGGCCTTCTCCAGCGCCGCCCGCTGGTGATGAATCCACGCCGTCAGCCAACCTCCCACGTAGCCGCCGCCGGACACGGTCGACAGGTAGTCGAAGCGGTCCAGCAGCTTGTACCGCGCCAGACCCTGCAGGACGCCGAGGGCGAAAGTAGCGCTGCGGATTCCGCCGCCGGAAATACACAGAGCGGCCAGCGGTTCCCGCGCATGCACGGCGCTGTAGATGGCCTTGAGCTTCTGCGCTTCGTCGGCGCCGGCAGCGGCGGGGAAGTCCGTGCGGAGGCTTCGATATTCCTCGCGCAGGACTTCGGATAACGGCAGTGGATCCGGCATACGCCCATTCCTCCTTCACACAGCCTCAACCAGTTGAGACGTCCCTCAGAATTGATGGGGCGCCCAAATGAGGCGCTCGATGGGGATCTCCGTGTAGCGGTCGCCGGGCGCCACGTCGCCGGAGACGAAGTCGATGGCATCGTACTTTCGGAGCGCGCGCTTGAGGCCCAGGTTTTTCAGTTGCTGGGCATCCACCACGCGCCGGAAGACCATGGGCAGATTGAGGCGCGAACCTTTCTGAGCGGCCGGCTCCGCATCCGTGTGTTTCTTCGGCGCCGGAAAGGAGTCGCTGAAAGGCAGCGGAGCGTGCTGGTAGTTCTTCCAGACGCCTTTTCCTTGCTGCTTGGCCGTCCTGGCGGCGCCCAGAAACGTAGGGATGAACTCCGTCGCCGACTCAAATAGGAATGGGAAAGCTAACCCGCGCTTGACCAACTCCAGGGAAACGAACTTCTTTTTCTCGCCCGATGCGTTGCTGGCCCAGACATAGCCCAAGACCCGCCTGTACTTGTCCACCACCTGCCGGTCTAGCATCACCAGGGCCCAGCCGGCGCCTTCGAGCTGGTTAAGCGCGTAGCGCGTGGCGGGGCTCCAGAGGGGCTGGGACCGGTCCTCGTGTTTCTTGGATGGATCTAAGGGGAAGTGCTGCTTATGGCCGTTGATCGTCAGATCGAACGGCGTGGCCTTGTAGTGTTCCTCGGGCGCGTCGAGGCCCTCAAAGCGGATAGGAGCGTAGGCGCCGGCGGCGTTCGACTTCAGGGTGATGGTCTTGGGCCGGGGGGAACCCGTAACAAACACCGAGAATTTGTTGTTGGACGGCGGGATCGCCTGACCGTCGACCAGCAGCACCGGGTCCAGCAGATGGACCGTGTCTCCATCAGGTCTGAATTTCGTGTTGGGTGGATAGCTGATCCTGCCGAGCAGATGCGGCACGGGATAACTGACGAAGCTCATCGAGTCCAATCCTTTCTTTCCTTCCTAACGGGTCAGTGTGCGTGGACGCCGCCCGCTTTCAACTGCTTGTGAATGGCCCGCGCCGTCCGTAACGTCAACGCGACCAGGGTGAGGGTCGGATTCGCCGTTGCGCCGGTCGCAAACACGCTGGACCCGGCAATGTACAAGTTATGGTTGTCGTGCGTGCGGCCCCACTTGTCCACCACGGAATCCGCGGGGTTGTTGCCCATGATGCAAGTCCCCATGATGTGAGCCGCCGTATTCCAATTGAGCTTTCCGTTCTCGATCAGGTCCTTCTTTTCGATCTTCGCGCCCATTAGATTGAACAAGGCCGTGGCGGTTTCTACTCCGGCCTTGAGCGCCTCGGTGGCATAGTCATCGACGGCAAAGGTGAATCGCGGCCGCGGAATACCGAGAGCCGCATCGGTGTTCGCCGAAAGGTCGACGCGGTTCTCCGGATGAGGAAGCATCTCGGTCGAAAAACTCAGGCGGATCATGCGGGTCACCCGATCCGCTACCTTGGTCATCAGGTCCGGGCCATACGCTCTATCCTTGGTAAGGAGTTCGTCGATGATCTTGGCCGGGGAACCCGCGCGTCCCCAGCCGTCGTTTCCGATCGTCATGCGGAAACCGCTGCGGGTCCTGCGGAAGGGGCCATCGCGGAAAGCCTCGATGGCGGTCACGCTCTGGGGCCCTCGAAACGGATAGACCGGCTCGGGAAACTCGGCCGCAATCTCCCACTGGATGTGGTCCATCAGGTTCCGGCCCACTTGACCGCTGGAGTTGGCCACGTTCGACATCAGGAGAATCTTGGGCGTCTCGATGGCGTGGGCCGCCAACACGATCACCGGCGCGGTCAGTACCCGGTCTTTGGTCTTGTCGTCGGAGCGCCAGTCTCGAAAGTGAACGCGGGTGATGTTGCCGTCCCGGCCGGCGGACACGCGCGTAACGGCCGCGCCGCTTCTCAACGTCACGTTGGGCTTTACGAGCACGCGCCGCAAGTGCACCGTTGCGTCGTACTTGGCTTGAATCGGGCACAGCGGAATGCAGTTCGAGTGCCCTTCGCACGCCGGCCGGCCGTCATACGGTTCGGAATTCCGGGCTTGCGGCGTGGTAATCACGCGGACCTTGGTCCCATTGACAGTCTTCCCGTGAATGCGCGTCTTGACCAGTTGGTCGCTGTAAGTGAGCGGGATGCCCGGCATCGGGAAGGGCCGGCTTCGAAAAGCGCCGAATAAACCGTCGAGCTCGTCGTGATTGCCCGAGACCCCCAACTCCTGTTCCGCCTCGCAATAGGACTTTTCCAGTTCGCCGTAGGAGATCGGCCAGTCGCGCCCCGCCCCGTACGTCGACCGGAGGGCGAAATCGGACGGCAGGAAGCGGGGGCAATTTCCTCTCCACGCCCAGGTGCTGCCGCCTACCAGGCGAGTGTATCCGGCGCGAAACGAATCTTGGCTCTCCGGCGTGTAATCGTAATACTTCTCCTCGGCCTTCTGGGCATCCAGAGGCTTCCCGGCCTTCTCAGGCGATGGAACCATCTTCCGGCTCTCCAGCTCCAGATAGGGCGCGAACATGTCTCCACGGTTGCCCTGCCGGTCCATGGCGTGGTGGAACTCTACCCGCTGCCCCTGGCCGATTCCATTGTCGCCCGCCTCCAGGATGAGGATGCGATAGTCGCCCAGCGTGGAAAGCTTCCAGGCGCACATGGCGCCGGCCACGCCTGAGCCTACGATGATCACATCATAGTCGTACTTCATGATTCCCTCCGCGAGTCTCGATTTCTACGGCTTGGAGGTCCAGTAGCCATGGCTCCGGTGAGAAAACGCTATGGGGTGAGCCTTGATCGCGGACCAAATCAATCCCTGGTCGAAGAAGCCGGCATCGAACGCCGGCGCGTTGTCACCCTTCTTTTCAGCGGTCTCTATCCGGTACTGCGACAGCATCCACACATTTACGACCTGTTTGGCCATGGACTCGATCCGATCCTTGAAACTGGCATCCCCAAGAAGCGCAGCCAGCGGGTCGGGCGCGCCGGCCTTGGAGGCGTACAGGGTCAGTAATGCGATGAAGTCGGCTCCAAATGCCTCCTTCAGGCGATGCAGGTAATCCTTGGCGATCGTTTCCGCAAAGGACTTGGGCTCGATGTTGGCAAGAAAGCCGATTCCGGTCAGCGTGCGCGACAGCGCTACAAAAGTGCTCAATTCGTCCACACTGCGCTCCTTTCGAGAAGTGTTCTCACGGGCGGCGGGCGATTGTGACGCTTCCGACTACAGCTATCACCCCGGCAAAGCCATTGTCAAGCGTTCCACTCCCTCGAACCGGATTGTCCGGCCCGCTGGGAGAGATCTCTTGACTCGTTTTTGTATTTCTGCTATTGTGGAAATATGAAAACGCCAGACGTGGCGCGCTACGCGGACATGTTCGCCGCCATGGGCTCGGAGGCGCGGGTGCGCATCCTGCGCCTTCTGCTGTCGGCCCATCCGAATGGGATGGTGGTGGGGGATCTGCAGGCCGAATTGGGAATCCCCAATTCGACCCTTTCCCACCATCTGGAGAAGCTCAAGAACGAGGATCTGGTTTCGGTGCGCCGGGACCGGCAGTTCCTGTGGTATACGGCGAATGCCGAAACCCTGCGCGAGTTGCTGGGATTCCTGTACGCGGAATGCTGCTCGCGCAGCAAGGCCATCCGGCCGGACCAGATCATTCAGTTAGCGAAATGAGGAGACCGATGGAAATCAAAGAGATCGTGAAAGAGAAGTACGGACAAGCGGCGCTGCGCGTGGCCAACGGCGGTACGGGCTGTTGCGGGTCCGGCAAGGACGCGATTTGCTCGGACCTGTACACAGAAGAGGCCCAACAGGTGCCGGAGCAGGCGCTGCTGGCCTCCCTGGGTTGCGGCAACCCAACGGCGCTGGCGCATCTCCAGCCCGGCGAGACCGTGCTGGACCTGGGCTCGGGCGGCGGGATCGACGTGCTGCTGTCGGCGCGGCGCGTGGGTCCCCAGGGCAAAGCCTACGGTCTGGACATGACCGATGAGATGCTGGCCCTGGCGCGCGAGAACCAGCGCCGGGCGGGAGTGGACAATGTCGAGTTTCTCAAGGGCGAGATCGAGCACATCCCGCTGCCGGACAACTCGGTCGACGTCATCATTTCCAACTGCGTCATTAACCTGTCGGCGGACAAGGACCGGGTACTGGCCGAGGCGTTCCGCGTGCTGCGCCCGGGCGGGAGGTTCGCGGTTTCCGACGTGGCGGTGCGGGGGGCGGTGCCGGCCGAGGTGCGGCGCAGCGTGGAGTTGTGGATCGGCTGCGTGGCGGGCGCGCTGGAGGAGTCCGAGTACCGCCACAAGCTGGAGCGGGCGGGATTCGCCGGCGTCGAGCTGGAGCCCACCCGGATCTACAAGGCCGCCGATGCGCGCGACTTCCTGGCCGGGGCGGGACTCGATCCCGAGGCCATCGCTCCCCTGATCGACGGCAAGTTCATGAGCGCCTTCGTGCGCGCGCGCAAGCCGGAATGAGAGTGCTGATCCTGTGCACGGGGAATTCGGCGCGCAGCCAGATGGCCGAGGGCCTGCTGCGCGCCGGGAGCCGCGGGCGCATCGATGTTTCCAGCGCCGGCGTCGCCCCTACACGCGTGCGAGCCGAGGCGATCGAAGTAATGCGGGAAATCGGCGTGGACATCTCCGGGCAGCGATCGAAGGACGTGGCCGCGTTCGCCGGGCAGCCCTTCGACTGCGTGATCACGGTCTGCGACAACGCCCGCGAGAAGTGTCCCGTGTTTCCCGGCTCCGTCGAGCGCATCCACTGGAGCTTCGACGATCCAGCGCTGGTGGAAGGGACGGAGGAAGTGCGGTTAGCCGCCTTTCGCCGTGTGCGCGACGAGATCGCGGAGAAGCTGCGCGGGTTTGTCCAAGAGAAGGCGGGCCGCTCGTAG
>JACOSH010000043.1 GCA_016178945.1 Acidobacteriota bacterium | reverse complement strand
TACGAGCATGCTCCAGGAAGAGGTCACAGGAAGGTTTCGGCCTTCCGCAGATCGAGAGCATCTCGCGCGGCGCTCATAGGGCGCCGCGCGTTGACGATGTTCAGCCGTCGTGTCTCTTTAATCACCCCAAACCTCCCGCGCGATCTCCACAATCCGCTTGAGCTTCGCCCACTGCTCGTCTTCGGTCAGCAGGTTGCCCTCTTCGGTGCTGGCGAAGCCGCATTGCGGGCTCAAACAGAGTTGGCCGGGATCGACGAACTTGGCCGCCTCGCCGATGCGGCGCTTGACGTCGTCTTTCGGCTCCAAAGCGCCCGACTTGGACGTGACCAGCCCCAGTACAACGGTCTTGCCTCTCGGAACGAAGCGCAATGGCTCGAACCCGCCCGCGCGCTCCGTATCGAACTCCATGAAGTAGCCGTCCACCTGGATCGTGTTGAACAGAATCTCGGCCACGGGCTCATAGCCGCCCTGCGCGATCCAGCTCGACCGGAAATTGCCGCGGCACAGGTGCATGCTGATCACCATGTCCGGCGGCCTCGCCCCGATCGCCGTATTGATCATTTGCGCGTAGACCTCGGGCAGCTTTTCCGGTTCGTCGCCCCGGTCCCGCAGCATCCGCCGCTGTTCCGGATCGCACAGGTAGGCGAGATTGGTTTCGTCCAACTGCAGGTACCGGCAGCCCGCCTCGGCGAAGTCCGCAACCGCGTCCCGGTAGGCCAGGGCCAGGTCGCGGTAGAACTCGTCCATCTCCGGATAGACCTCCCGGCTCACGGCCTGGCGCCCGCCGCGGAAGTGAAGCACGCTGGGCGACGGGAGAGTCATCTTCGGCGTCAACCCCCGCGCGTGGTCCTTCAGGAATTGGAAGTGGCCGATCATCGGGTGTCCCGAATACCCGATCTTGCCGGTCACCCGCAATCCCTTGGCCTTGGTGGCCAGGCCGCCCTGGAAAGCGATGCCGTGACTGGAGACGAACGACTCGACGCCATCCAGGCGCTCGAGAAAATCGAAGTGCCACATGGCCCGGCGGAGTTCTCCGTCGGTGGCGTCCTGTAGACCGGTCTCTTTCTGGCGGGCGACGATCGCCTGGATGGCGCGGTCCTCGATCGCGGTCAGTTGCTCGGCCGCGATCTCGCCGCCGTCGCGTCTCGCGCGCGCCGCTTTGACTTCGGCGGGACGCAACAGGCTTCCGACATGATCGGCGCGGTAAGGGGGATGGTTTCTACGCATGGCCGTAGGGCAGTTTACCAGACACCCCCACCGCGCCGGAGATGAACCGCGGTTACTTTTCCCGGACGTCGATCCGGGTCGCGATCAACTGGGTCTTGTCGTCGAACTTGCCGAGACAAATCACCCGCCGGCCGTCTTTCACATCGTCCATGGAGCCGGGTTTGTTGCGGTATGTGTACTTGGTGTCTGGACCGTACACCACCTTGCGGATCAGGCTGGTGCCGACACGCACCTCAATGGTTGAACTGTCTTTGTTGATCTGGTGGACCCTGCCATCGATTCGCGCCTGCTTCTTATCCGCCGCGCTGGCTCCGAGCGCCAGGACCAAACAAAGAATCGCGCCGGTGACCAACGCAATCAAGCTCTTTCTTGTCATCTCGTCTTACTCCTTTCTTGGAACACGGTTCCGTATGATCTACTATACAGGAACCGCGCCTGGCAAGAGGATGTGCCCAGAGTCGTAGAATCAAGCTGGCCGTCGCGGGACAGCCGCACGAAATCGTCAAGGCCAGATTCAGCTTGAAGCTGGGGGTCTACTCGGAACAGAATCAGGAATGGCTGGCGATGCCGGAAACCATGTACCGGCTGTCTGCGCATGACTCTCCCCAGCCGGACGTCAGTATGCTTCAGGTCGCCCGCCCCCAGCCGGACCACACCGGCCTGATCCCCATTTGCCCGGAGCTGGCCGTCGAAGTGGTCTCTTCGGAATCCGCGCGTCACCTGCAAATCAAGATCCAACTCTATCTCCGCCACGGCGCCAAAGTTGTCTGGGTCGCCTATCCGGAGTTGCGGGTGATTGATGTCTACACCGGGAGTGGCGTGAGGCGCCTCACCGAAGGCCAGATGCTCGAAGCCGGCGATGTTCTACCCGGCTTCAGCGTTCCCGTGTCCGCCTTTTTCGAAGGACTCTGAGGACCGGGGTCAGCGGAAGTTCTCGAGCACCATGAGATCGGAATCATACTGCTGCAATTGCGCCCATAAGACCCGCCTTCCGTCTCGACTGACGGAAAAGCCGGGAACTCCCCGAAAAGGCTGGCTCGGGAAATGGCCGATCGGTGTGGCCTGGCCGGTGCCAAGATCCAGGACTCGAATGGCCGGGGCCTCCACGGGCGGCGTGAAATCGACGAAGTAGATGCCCTTCCCGGCGACCGCCCAGTAGCCCGGCCGCGCCGCCGCCAGCACTAACGATTCCGGACCGGTTCCGTCGGTCGCCACGCTCCACACCCCGGATTCGTTGGCGTAGTAGAGCCGTTTGCCGTCCTGCGCTTCGAAGGCCTCGGAGCCGCGGTTGCGGGTCACCTGGACGGCGCCCCCGCCTTGGGCCGGCATCTTCCAGATCTGTGGGGTTCCCGAGCGGTCGGACCGGAAGTAGACCCAGCGGCCATCCGCGGACCAACTGGGGCGCGTCTCTTCGGAATGCTCGCTGGTCAGCCGGTGCGGCGGCCCTCCCTCCGCCGCCACCCAATAGATGTCCCGGTTGGCTCCGTCGGACGACTCAAAAACGATGCGCCGGCCGTCCGGCGACCAACGCGGCGAA
Source organism: Acidobacteriota bacterium (assembly GCA_016178945.1). Classification (GTDB taxonomy): domain Bacteria; phylum Acidobacteriota; class Terriglobia; order Bryobacterales; family Bryobacteraceae; genus JACOSH01. The sequence continues at coordinate 27,773 of JACOSH010000043.1, read as the reverse complement.
CTCGCGGCGACTCCAAGGGAAGTCAGTTGCATCGGGTTCGCACCCTGGTCGTCGCACGCCCAGACTTGCATGCTCCCGGACCGGTCGGAGGCGAAAGCGATCCGTCGGCCGTCCGGCGAGAATTGCGGCGCGATGTCCCAGCGTGTCGACGCGATGAGGCGGGTGGGGGTCGCGCCGGGCGCATCCAGGCGCCAAATGTCGAGGTCGATGGCGATCCGCTGGAAAGCCAGGCGCAACCCTCCCCGGCTGTCGCGCCCGATGGATGGGAAGGAAGCGGGCTCTTCGACTCCCGCGACTCGCACCGGCTCCGCGCGGAGAAAGCCCGGTCCGGCCGCCATCCGCCACAAGCCGTAGCCGCCTCCGCGATTGCAGCCGAACACCAACACCCGCCCGTTGGGCGTCCAGACCATGCCCGCCGGATCGCTGGCGCCGGTCTGGCGGCAGTGGGTCTGCGCGGCCGCGGGGGTGCCCGATCCGGGCGCGATGCAGATCGAGCATCCTCGGCCCGTGGAGCAGCGAAAAAAAGCCACGGAGCGGCCATCCGGGGAGAAGGCCGGATAGGAATCGCCGGCCTTTGGGTCCCCGGGCAGCGTCAGTCTGCGCTTTTCTCCGGTTGCAATCGAGACCAGGAAGATCCCGAGCGGCTCTCCGGGCGAATCCCGGTCAATGACCGCCAGGCGCTGCGCATCCGCCGTCCAGGCGACATCGACGCCCTTCACTTTCGCCAACTCGCGCTCCTGGCCGCCCAGCGGCGAGACCAAATGGGCCGACAGTTCTTCGCCGGCCCTTCGAATGAAGGCGATGGTGCGGCCATCCGGCGACCACACTGGCCTGCCGTCCCAGGCCGGGTGTGTGGTCAGCCGCACCGGGTGAGCCCCGCCCACCATCTGAACGTAAATGTCGTAGTTGTCCAGCTTCTCCCCATTCCAGTAGAAGGCCACCTGGTTCCCGTCGGGCGAAAAACTGGGGTGAAACTCGTTTCCCCGAAAGCTGGTGAGCGGGACCACTCGGGGCAGCGGCTCGGGCCCGGACCGGGAAGCCTTCCACCACCAGAGACCCGCGCCGAAAGCCACCAGGACCCCCGCCATCCCGGCCAGGGCCAGCCGGCGGCCAGTCCGGGCCGGGCCGGGAGGGCTCTGGCGCCGCTCGAAGACGGCCACGTAGCTTCCCTTGGGAATCGAAATCAGCAGCTCGTCGTTCCGGCCCTCGTCCTCGTAATACTTGCGGAGCTTCGTTCGGAGCTTGGAGGCTTCCACCCGCACGGTCGAATCGGTGCGCGGGTCGTACGAAGCTTTGCCGTACACTTCGACCCCGATGACATATTCCTTGATCTGATCGCCTCGACCTTCCAGTGTTTCCTCGACCACGAACCGCAGGAACCGGATCATTCGTTCCGAGCCGAGGAACCCTTTGCTGGCCAGGATCCGGTTGACTTGGCCACGGACGGAAGCCGCCTCTGACCCGGTTGGGCTCATGGAGCCTTTATTCTCAACGCGCCGCTAACAGTTAGTCAACCTGCGCTGACTTCCGCGCCGCCGGGCCGAACCCCATACTCGGGATGGAGGTACGCATGTTACGCAACGTATGGATCGCAATTTCGATGGGCGCCGCGATCGCCGCCGCCCAGCCCGCCCCCGCCCGCTTCAGCCAGCAGGAGATGGAGAAGTTCCTGCTGGAGGCCAAGATCCTGGAGAAGAAGGAACTGTCGACCGGCGTCACCAACTCGCAGCGCGCGGTGCTCGACAACGGGGAGTTCAAACATGACGCCCACATTCAGACCGTCAGCATCGCCAAGTCCGAATTTGAGGGCACTCGCGGCAAGGAGATCAACTTTAAGGACAGCTATAAGTTCAACATGGCCGCCTATGAGCTGGACAAGATCCTGGGGCTCCATATGGTGCCGCCCTCGGTCGAGCGCAAGGTAGCGGGCCAGTCCGCGGCGTTGACCTGGTGGGTGGATGACACCTGGATGACCGAGCTGCAGCGCGTCAAAGGGAAGACCGAACCCCCCGATCAGGCCAACTGGAACAAGCAGATGTACATTGTCCGGGTGTTCGATCAGTTGATCTACAACACCGACCGGAACCTGGGCAATCTGGTGATCGACAAGAGCTGGAAGATCTGGATGATCGATCATACCCGTGCGTTTCGAATGCAGGAAGGGCTGCAGAACAAGGCCAATCTGGTCCAGTGCGACCGTAAGCTGCTGGCGGCGCTGCGCGGACTCAACCGGGACGAGTTGACCGGGAAACTGAAACCCTACCTCACGGCCATGGAGATCAAGGGCCTCTTCGCGCGGCGCGACGCGATCGTGAAGTTTTTCGACGAAGCAGTCCGGCAGAAAGGCGAAGCGGCGGTGCTGTACGATCTGCTGTAAAAAGCGGATGGCTACTGCTGTTCGAGATGTTTGAGCCGCGCGTCGAGGACCTCCTCGACGCGCTTGAGCTCGGAGCGCCACAAGTCGCGCATATCGTCAAATCGCCGGTTGATCGCATCAAACCTGGCGGCGATGTAGGCCATCAACAGGCCGATAAGGGCGCCGTTCGACAGAACCGGGAGCCCGATCACGAGATAGAGCCGCTGGTTTGTCATCCCTACTGAAGTATGGCTCCAGCCGACGCGTGGCGTCAACCGGTTGTCACTCCCTGGACTACCTGACGTCAGAACCAGTCTGATACTCCCGTTTGTTGATTCCGAGGGCCTTGATGCGGGAGGCGAGCGTGCCGGGGTTGATGCCCAGCAGGTCGGCCGCGCCTCCTTTGCCGGAGACTCGGAAATGAGCTTGACGCAGCGCGGCGAGGACGTTGGCGCGCTCCCGATTCCGCCATTCTCTTTCCGGAATGACCACATCGAGTGGCGTCGTCGCGGGCTGGGCTGATCGCTCATCCGGTTTGGCCGGCGACTTGCCGGTTGGCGGCAGATCGAGGATTAGCTTCCCGCCGCGCGACACGATGACCGCACGCTCGACAACGTTCTGAAGCTCACGGACGTTTCCGGGCCAGTCGTAGCGTTGCGCGCGTTCGATCTCGCGGCTGGGGACGCCCGGTGGCGGGATGTGAAAACGGGCGCAGGCCTGGCGTACGAAAAGCGCAATCAGCTCTGGGATGTCGTCCCTGCGGTCGCGCAGAGGCGGAACCTCCATTGGAAACACCCCCAGGCGGTAGTAGAGGTCGAGCCGGAAACGGCCCTCTTCGACCTCCTTCCGCAAGTCCCGGTTGGTGGCGGCCACGACGCGCACGTTGACTCTTCGCGTGACTTCGTCGCCGACTCGCTCAAATTCGCCTTCCTGCAGGACGCGCAGGAGCTTGGATTGAAGCTCGAGCGGGATCTCTCCGACCTCGTCCAGGAATAACGTGCCGCCATCGGCCAACTGGAACCGTCCCACGCGATCCCGCACGGCGCCGGTAAACGAGCCGCGCACGTGACCGAAGAATTCGCTCTCGAAGAGCTCGCGGGGAATCGACCCGCAGTTCACCTTGACCAGAGGCTTGTGAGAACGCGAGCTGCGCTGATGGATCGCCCGGGCGATCAGTTCCTTGCCGGTTCCACTCTCGCCCAGCACCAGGACATTCGCTCCCGTCGGGGCCACCATCTCCACCTGGTGCAGCACGCGCTCCAGCGCGGGGCCGCGGCCCACGATCTCACCGAACAAACCGGCGCTTTCCACTTCTTCCCGGAGGTAGTCGCGCTCCTGCTCCAGTTGGTGGCGGAGGGATTCGTTTTCTTCGAAGGAGCGTGCGTTGGCAATCGCCACGGCGGCGGCGCCGGCCATGGTCTGGAGCCAGGCAAAACAATCGTCATCGGTCGCCGCCCGCCTGAAGACCGCCAGGACTCCCAACACGTCGCCACGGAAAGCCAAGGCGTGACCCGCAAAGCTCACCAGGCCTTCGTCGCGCGCCCATGCGGGTAGCCGGACCCATTGGTGATCCTCTGGCAGGTTCTGAATTCGGATGGATTCTCCGGTAGCGGCGATGTGCGCGATCTTCAGATTGCTGGGCGACAGGGCGATGCGATGGAAGCTCCCATTGATGCGAGCCCAATCCGCGCTCGATGACAACGGTGCGCCAGCGCTCGCGCGCAGGTGGAGCGCCGGTTGCGAATTGAGCTCGCCAGAGGAACACACCGGACAGGACTCATCCGATTCACGCAGCCACAGCCGGGCGAGGGCGATATTCGGCTGCCGGGCAACCGCGTCGATGATCGTCTTCAGCACCACGTTCAGGGAACGCTGCTCCGCAATGGCCAGGATGATCGCAGGAAGCGGTTCAAGGTTCACACCTCGATCATAACGTGAGATTTCACAAACACCCTTGTGAAATATCGCATCTTGCGAATTCTCAGGAGTGAGGCTATCACTGCTCGCCTCTTTTTTATCAATAACTTATCGATTCCGGAGGTCTGGCAAGAGCCTTGCCCTGCAAGATCATCATGCAAAGAATTACAGCAATCGATCCCGCTGAAGCCACCGGCAAAGCGAAGCAACTACTGGATGGCGTTCAGGCCAAGCTCGGAATGACGCCCAACCTGATGAAAACTCTGGCCAACGCTCCGGCCGCGCTAGAGGCGTACTTGAACTTCGGCGCGGCGCTCGGAACGGGCCGTCTGGACGCGAAGCTCCGTGAGCAGATCGCGCTGACCGTGGCGCAAGCCAACGCGTGCGAATACTGCCTCTCGGCTCATTCGGCCATCGGGAAGATGGTGGGCCTGAAACCGGAAGAGATCGCCGCCAGCCGGGAAGCGCATTCTCAGGATGCCAAGCGCGAGGCTGGCCTGCAATTCGCGCGGGCCGTCGTAGAGGAACGCGGCGAAGTCGCGGACGCTGCCCTGGCTCGCGTGCGCGCGGCCGGCTACACGGACGGTGAGATCACCGAGATCGTGGCCAACGTTGCCGTCAACCTCTTTACCAACTACTTCAATCACGTCGCGCGGACCGGCGTCGATTTCCCTCGCGTCGAGGTGGGGGAGAGGATCAAATGGAACGTGTGCGCATGATCAAACCGCCCTTCACCATGGAGAGCGCTCTCGAAAAAGTGCGGATGGCGGAAGAGGCCTGGAACTCGAAGGATCCGGAACGGGTGGCCCTCGCTTACTCTCCCGGCTCGGAATGGCGCAACCGCACCGAGTTCATTCGCGGACGGGACGAAATCCGGGCATTCCTTCGTAGGAAATGGGCGAAGGAACTGGGCTACAGGTTGAAGAAAACGCTGTGGGCGTTTGGCGAGAACCGGATTGCCGTAAGCTTCGAATACGAGTGGCACGACGAGGCCGGCAAATGGTATCGCTCCTACGGCAACGAGCTCTGGGAGTTTGATGAGGACGGCCTGATGCGGCGCCGCCTGGCAAGCATCAACGACGCGGAGATCACACCGGTTGAGCGCCGCGTGATCTGAAGGAGACGAGCATGTACGTCAAGGAGATCTGGCGCTATCCGGTAAAGTCCATGGCTGGCGAGCCGCTGGAGCACGCGAGCCTGGGTCCGTTGGGGATCGAGGGCGACCGCGTGGTGCACGCACGCAACAGGCAGGGGCGCGTCGCAACGGCGCGTGCTTATCCGGGGTTGCTGGGTCATCGGGCGAAGCTCGATGAACAGGGCGCGCCGCTGGTGGGCGGACGGCCGTGGACGGACCCGAGTGTCCTGGCGGACGTTCGGCGGATTGTGGGGCCGGGCGCGGAGCTCGTCCGCGACGAGACGCCGGACCGATTCGATGTGCTGCCGCTCCTGGTGGCGACCGATGGCGCGATTGCGGCATTTGGCCGGGACGGGCGGCGGCTTCGACCGAACCTCGTAATTGGAGGAGTTGAAGGGCTCGAAGAGCGGCGGTGGCCGGGAGGGCGGCTTCGGATCGGCGAGGTCGTGATTGCCATCGACAGCCTTCGCGGACGCTGTGTGATGACGACCTTCGACCCGGATACCCAGGCGCAGGACCCCGATGTGCTGCGGGATATCGTCAAGCGCTTTGACGGACGACTAGCCCTCAACTGCGGCGTCGTGCAGGGCGGAGTAATTCGCGCCGGCCAAAGTGTAGAGTTGCTCAGACCGGCTGAGGTAGCGCATGCGACGTTCCCGTAGCAACGGCGGTGGGCGGAATCCGCCCGGCGACTTGATCTCGGCCCAGCAGCGGCGGGAGCGACTCCGGCGCCGGTATCGTCCAGAGCGCGTGCGGCTGCTTTTTGTCGGAGAGGCTCCTCCGGCATCTGGGCGGTTCTTCTACCAGCGCGATTCCGGGTTGTATCGAGCGATCCGGGACGCATTTCGCGCCGTCAACCCGTCGATCTCAGACGCAAGCTTCCTGCCTTTGTTCCAAGCTGCCGGGTGTTATCTACTTGACGTGTGCCCGCACCCCGTCGATCATCTCGATAAGCAATCGCGACGGGAGGCATGTCGAGCCAACGAAGCCATGCTAGGGCGACATATCAAGGAACTTCAGCCGCCGATCATCGTGACGATGTTGCGCTCGCTCGGCGGTGTCGTGGATCGGGCAGCGATCCGCGCGCACTGGCATGGTCAACGAATCGACGTGCCGTATCCAGGCCGATGGTGGCGCCACCGCGTTGTGTTCGTGAGGAAACTGATGCCTACGCTGAGGACCATCGCTGGACGCCGCCCGCCCCATGATCGGTCCACTCGTCTTCTCTGATCGCTCGTTTGTGACGGCTGATTAGCGACGCAGATACAATATCGTCAAATCGCCGGTCGATCGCATCAAACCTGGCGTTCACGCCATCAAACTTGGCGGCAACGTAGGCCATCAACAGGCCGATGAGGGCGCCGTATCCCCTCTGCAGTATGGCTCCAGCCGGCGTGTTGCGTCAACCGGGAAACATGCGGCCAAACGGCGTCTGCTATGCTGGAGGCACGTGCGTCGCCTTGGATCTCTGCTGGCCGGTGTGCTGCTGGTTGCCGGGCCGGGTTTCTCCGATTCCTTGCTGGAGAACCTGCGCCAGGAATTGGAGCGGAACTTCCGGGTCCTGAAGGAGAAGGCCGATCCGGCCCCCTACTTCCTGTCCTACGCGGTCACCGACGAGGAGGCCGCCGCGCTGACGGCCAGCTTCGGCGCCCTGACCAGCGACAACCAGGGCCGTTCGCGCACCCTGGATGTGTCGATCCGGGTCGGTTCTCCGAAGCTGGACAATTACCACCGTGTGCGCGGCGACCGGGCCCATTTCACCCAAGGTTCGCCCATAGTCCTGGATGACAACCCCCGAGCCATCCGGAGGCGTCTCTGGCTGGACACCGACCGCGCCTACCGTCTGGCCGCCGAGCGGCTGATCAAGATCCGCACCAACTCCCAGGTGAAGGTCGCCGAGGCGGATAACTCCGACGATTTTTCCGCCGAGAAGCCCCTCACCGCCTCGGAGCCGGCTCCCGCCTTCCTGTTCGACCAGGAGCAATGGGCGCGGCGGGTGCGCCGCCTCTCCGGGGAGTTCAACCGGCATCCGGCGGTGCTGGTCGGCTCGATTACAGTCATGGGCCGGAAGGAGACCAAGTATTTCGTCTCCAGTGAAGGAACCCAGCTTCTGCACGGGCGCGGGTTTGCCAGGGTGATGATCGTGGCCTCGGGCCGCGCCGACGACGGCATGGAGCTGCTGACAACCGAAAGCTTTGAGGCCGTCAGTCAGGACGGGCTGCCCAAAGATGAGATCCTGGCCGCGGCCATCGCCAAGGCGGCCAAGGAGCTGACGGCCCTTCGAAGCGCGCCGGTGGTGGAGCCTTTTGTGGGGCCGGCCATCCTGTCGGGGCGCGCGGCGGGGGTATTCTTCCACGAGATCTTCGGCCACCGCGTGGAAGGGCATCGCCAGAAAGACGAGACCGAGGGCCAGACCTTCACCAAGAGCGTGGGTGGGAAGGTCCTGCCGGAGTTTCTGTCGGTGGTCTTCGATCCCACGCGCAAGAAGACCGGCGGCGTGGACTTGAACGGCTGGTATCAGTACGACGATGAGGGCGCGGCGGCTCGCCCGGTGACGGTGGTCGAGCAAGGCATCCTGAAGACCTTCCTGATGTCCCGCTCGCCGATCGCCGGTTTCCCGCAGTCCAACGGCCATGGCCGCCGGCAGCCCGGCCTGGAGGTGGTGTCGCGGCAGTCGAATCTGCTGGTGGAGTCGGCCAAGAAGGTCCCGGACGCCCAACTGCGCCAGCTCCTGATCGGAGAAATCAAGCGCCAGAACAAGCCCTACGGCATGTATTTCGATCAGGTGACCGGCGGTTACACGACCACGCAGCGCGCTGGGGTGCAGGCCTTCAAGGTGATTCCGCTGGTGGTCTACCGGGTGTACGCCGATGGGCGGCCGGACGAGCTGGTGCGCGGCGCCGACATGGTCGGCACGCCGCTGGCCAGCTTCGCCAAGATCCTGGCGACCTCGGACCGCGCCGATGTCTTCAACGGGTACTGCGGGGCCGAGTCTGGCAACGTGCCTGTGTCGGCGGTCTCGCCCGCGCTGCTGGTGTCGGAGATCGAGATCGAGAAGAAGCAGAAGTCGCAGGACCGTCCGCCGCTGCTCCCGCCGCCGTCCGCCGCCGGGGGTGGAATTTGACGAGGCTGTGCGGGTGCGCGGTGCTGGCGGTCCTCAGCCTCGCCGCGGCCGAGGACGACCCCATCCTTCGCGCGCTCCGCGACGAAGTGGGCAGGTCGCGCTCCATCAAAGTGGAGAAGCTCGAATCGCCCTACTACGTGGAGGCGGCCGTGGAGGATCTGGAGCAGTTCAGCGCGGTGGCCACCCTGGGCGGGCTGATCCGGACAACCAAGAACCGGGTGCGTGGACCCCGTCTGCGGGTGCGGGTGGGAGACTACGCGTTCGACAACAGCAACTACGTCGGAAGCGACTACCCCTTCTCCGGCTCTTCCGACACCCAGCTCCCTTTGGAAGGCGTCTATCCTGTTCTCCGCCGCTACCTGTGGCTGGCCATCGACCGCTCCTACAAGAATGCCGTGGAGGCGATCGCGCGCAAGCGGGCGGCGCTCAAGAACGTCAGCATGACCGGCGCCATCGCCGATTTCACCAAGGCGGAGCCGGTGCGCCGCATCGAGGAGATCCGGCCCGCGCCGTTCGATGAGCCGGGCTGGACGGCGCGCGCCCAGGCGGTATCGGCGGTATTCGCCCAGTACCCGGCGGTGCGCAATTCGGGAGTGGAGCTGGAAGCGATCCGCAACGTGCACTACATGGTGACATCGGAGGGGACGGAGATCCGCATGGCCGAACGAGTGGCGTTCCTGCGCGCGCGGGCTTCGAGCCAAGCGCCCGACGGGATGCTGTTGCGCGACGCGCTGGTCCTGCACTCGCTCGAGTTCGACCGCCTGGCGAGCGAGGCCGAGATGACCCGGGCCGTGAAGGCCCTGGCGGAGAATCTTACCGCCTTGGCTGCCGCGCCCATCGGCGAGACCTATTCCGGCCCGGTGATGTTTGAACGGGAGGCAGCCGGGCAACTGTTCGCGCAGTTGCTGGGGAAAAACCTGAGCCTGTTGCGCCGTCCGGCGATGGAGCCGGGACAATCCTTTCCGTTCCCTTCGAACGAGCTGGAAGGAAAGATCGGATCGCGCATCCTGCCGGACTGGATGGATGTGGCCGACGACCCCACCCAGAAGGAGTTCCGCGGGCAGCCTCTGATCGGCGCCTACACCGTGGATATGGAGGGAGTGGAGGCCAAACCGCTGTCACTGGTGGAAAAAGGCGTGATGAAGAGCTTCCTCATGACGCGCCAGCCGCACCGGGGGTTGTCCGGCTCCAATGGACGGGCGCGCCTGCCCGGGCCATTCGGCTCCAGCCAGGCCACCATGAGCAACCTGTTCGTGCGGGCCAGGGAAACCGTTGGCGCGGGCGAGCTGAAGAAGAAGCTCATCGAGATGACCAAGGCGCGCGGCAAGGACTATGGCCTGCTGATCCGCAAGCTGGACTTTCCGTCTTCGGCGGCGATGGACGAGCTGCGCCGTTTGTACGGCGGAGGGGGGCAGTCGGCGCAGCGGCCCCTGTCAATCCCGATTCTGGCCTACCGCGTCTATCCCGACGGACGGGAGGAGTTGGTGCGCGGTCTGCGCTTCCGCGGACTCAGCGTACGCTCGCTCAAGGATATCCTGCTGGCCTCCGAGGAGACCTTCGTTTTCCAATTCCTGGACAACCCCGCGCCGTTGGCGGTGATGGGCGCGGGCGGCTATATCGCCGAGAGCTGCGTCGTGGCGCCCTCCATCCTGATGGATGACGTGGAACTGGAGCGGATCGAGCAGGAGTTCCCGAAGGTCCCAATCGTGCCGCCGCCGGGCTAGTCAAAGAAACCGCGGATGAACGCGGATGGACGCAGATAAGATTACGGAGACGATTATCGGGTGTGCCTTTCGCGTGGCTAACTCGTTGGGCTGTGGATTCCTGGAGAAAGTCTACGAAAATGCGCTGGCGCATGAGCTGAAGAAAGCGGGGCTCCACGTTGAGCAGCAGCGGGCCATTGATGTTCGATACGACGGAGTCGTTGTCGGCAGTTACGTGGCGGATCTGCTGGTCGACGGCATGGTCCTGGTGGAGTTAAAGACCGTAAAAGGCTTGGATGACGTCCATCTGGCACAATGCCTGAACTACCTCAAAGCGACAGATCTTAGGATCTGCCTCCTGTTCAACTTCGCCACCCCAAAGCTGGATATACGGCGCATCGTCAACCGGCTTTGATCCGCGTCCATCCGCCTTCATCCGCGGTAGCCCGCCGGGTTAGTCAAAGTAACCGCGGATGAACGCGGATGGACGCAGATAGGATTACCGAGAGGTGTGGCAACCGGCTTTGATCCGCGTTTATCCGCGTTCATCCGCGGTAGGCGTTGGTCAGGTACTGGTGAACCATGCGCTGGGTGTGGAAGAAACCGCCGTTGAGCGCGATGGCCGCGCGCATGACCTCGGCGAAGGCGCTGGGCCGGCCGTAGAACATCGGCAGGATGATCCGGTCGAGCTTGTCGTAGAGCGAGGCCGCGTCCTGGGCGTCGTCGCCGCCGTCTTGTCCGTCGCCAATCGACCAGCCGGTGACTCCTTCCACGTGACCCTCCATCCACCAGCCGTCGAGCACGCTGAAGCTGGGGACGCCGTTGAGAGCGGCCTTCATACCGCTGGTACCGGAGGCCTCCTGCGGGCGCTTGGGGGTGTTCAGCCAGAGGTCGACGCCGCTGGTCAGGTACTGGGCCCAGCGCATGTCATAGTTTTCGACGTAGACTACCTTCACCGCATCCTGGAGGGCGCGGCCGGCCTCCCAGACCTGCCGGATGAGCGCCTTGCCGGCCGTATCGCCGGGGTGAGCCTTGCCGCCATAGACCACTTGCAGCGGGCCGACTTGATGCACGATGCGCCGCAGGCGCTCCGGATCGGAGAACAGCAGCGTCGCGCGCTTGTAGGCGGCGGCGCGCCGGGCGAAGCCCAGGGTCAGGACGCTGTCGCTGAGCTCGACGCCGCTCAGCCGGCGAATGCGATCGAGCAGCGCTTGCTTGGCGGCTTGATGGGCGGCGCGGATCTCGTCGAGGGCGAGGCTCACCGCGTAGCGCAGGTACAGGTTGTCCCTTCGCCAGCCGGCGATGTGACGGTCAAAGAGATCGCGAAAGGCCGGACAGGTCCAGGTGAGGGCGTGAACGCCATTGGTGATGGCATTGATCGGGTAGCGGGGAAACATGCCTCGCGACACTTCCCCGTGATGCATGGCCACGCCGTTGACGTAGTGCGAGCAGCGCAGCGCCAGGAAGGTCATGTTCAGCGCTCCGGACGGGCAGCAGCGGGTGACCTCCAGCGCCGATGCCCGCTCTTCGCCCAGCACCTGGCGCACCAGGTCGAAGGGGAACTGGTCGTGGCCGGCGGGCACCGGCGTGTGGGTGGTGAAGATACACTTGCGGCGTACGGCGTCCAGATCCACTTCGGTGAGCTCCTTGAGTCCCCCGCTTTCCAGGCGCCGTTCCACCAGGGCCAGCGTGAGCAGCGCGGAGTGGCCTTCATTCATGTGGTAGCTCTCGATGCCCTGGTGGCCGAGCGCCCGCAGCATCTCCACGCCGCCTATCCCCAGGATCACTTCCTGGCACAGGCGGTAGTGGAGGTCTTCGCCGTAGAGCGTATCGGTGAGGCTGCGATCGAAAGTGCTGTTCTCCGGCAACGCGGTGTCCAGCAGATAGACCGGCACTTCCTTTTGATCGACGCCCTCGATCCGATAGCGCCAGGCGCGGACTTGCACGGTGCGGCCCTCGATCAAGACCGGGACCACCGGCGTCATGGGCTCGAGCATCTCCTCGGGAGTCCAGTGCACGGGACTCTCGGTCTGGTTTCCGTACTGGTCCAAGCGCTGCTGGAGGTAACCCTTGCGGTGAAGGAGCGTGACGGCTGCCATGGGCACACCCAAGTCGGCGGCCGCGCGGAGGGTGTCGCCGGCCAGGACGCCGAGGCCTCCGCTGTAAGTGGGGATCGCCGGATCGAGCGCGATCTCCATGGAAAAGTATGCGATCTTGTACATGGCGGTGGCGTACGTGCATGGCTCGTGCCAAAGCAATGGAGGCGGGTTTTTGACGCTGGCCGCTCCCCACTTGGGTGAAATCACCCATAGCTTGCGCTCGGGGCACACAGTTAAACTGGAAGTATGCGGGTGATGTTCCGGAGGCTGGCGATGGCGGCGTCCCTGGCGGCGGCCTGGGCGCAGCAGCGGCCGGCGGCGCGGATGAGCGAGATGGAACGGGCAGTGGAGGAGTTCAAGATCCAGACCCGGAACCTGGGGATCCGGCCGGACAGCCCGCGCCGGAACGGCAACGGCGGTCCGGCGGGAACCTGGCACGGGCGGGTGTTTGAGTATTTTCGCAACGACTTTCTGGACGCTGTTCCCCACGAGATCCGCCAGCGCGGAGGCGACAAGTCGCTGCTGCGGCGCAACCAGTTCGGGTTCAACGTGGCCGGTCCGGTGGTGATTCCCCGGCTGTTCCACGGCGGACGCAACACCTATTTTTCGCTTTCCTACGAAGGCGTGCGCGAGCGCATCTCGCGCACCTACCTGCGCACCATTCCGACGCAATTGGAACGGACCGGCGACTATTCGGAGATCGTCGATTCCGCGGGACAACCGCTGGCGATCTTCGATCCGGCCTCGACGCGGGTGAATCCGGCGTTCGATCCCACCCAGCCGGTGTCGATCGACAACCTCCAGTACGTCCGGAGCGAGTTTCCGGGCCGGCAGATCCCGAAATCGCGGCTGGATCCGGTGGCCCAAGCGGCGCTGGCGTTATATCCGCAACCGAACGCGGCGGTGGGACCGTTCTTCCGGAACAACTACTTCATCAATTCGCCGGAGACCAACCGGGCCAACGGCATGATCGGGAAGCTGGATCACACACTGGCGGAGCGGCAGCGGCTGACGCTGGAGCTGGCGTTTTCGGACGGCTTCCTGGGATCGGCGCACTGGTTCCCCACGCGCGCGAATCCGGGACCCAGCGACCGCGACTTCGAAACCCGGCGCGGCTCGCTGGAGCACGTCCTGACGGCCTCGCCCCAGACGGTGAATACAGCCACCTTCGGGGTCAGCTCCAGCCTGTCGCGGAACGCCATCGAGGGGTCTTCGGAACCGGGCGCGGCATTCCCGGTCTACCAGCTTTCGCCGTACCTTTCCATGGGACGCGCGTGGCCGGTGTCCAAGAGCGCCCACCACAGCTACGCCTGGACGAATGCGCTGTCGCACAAGCGGGGCAAGCACGGGCTGCGCTTCGTCGCGCAGTATGTGCGCTCCCAGGTGAACGCGTACTGGCCGCAGTACCCGTCCGGATCGTACCGCTTTTCGTCCGGGCTGACGAGTCTGCCGGGGATCATCAACACCGGCCACCCCTTCTCCAGTTTCCTGCTGGGGATGGCCGAGTACGCCGAGTCGAGCATCGTACCGCGGCCGTCCTACTTCCGCCGCTCGTCGCGGCACATCGGGTTCCGCGATCACTACGATGCGCGGAAAGGGGTGAGCCTGAGTTATGGCTTCAGCCTGGACAACGGCACACCGCGCGTGGAGAAGTACGACCGGCAATCGACGGTCGATCTCCAGGCCATCAATCCGGTGAACGGACGCAAAGGCGCGCTGGTGGCGGCGGCGCGCAACGGCCAGGGCCGCACGTTTCAGCCGTCGCTGTGGCGGCTGTCGCCGCACGCCAGCCTGGCCTGGAATCCGATGGGGAGCGCCAAGAGCGTGGTGCGGGCCTCCTACGGGCGCAGTTATTCGGCGATTCCGGTTTATTCGGCGCAGTGGGGCACGCAGGGATTCATCGGCTACCCGACGGTGCTTTCGCCGAACGTGCAACTGGCGCCGGCCGTGCTGCTGGCCCGCGGCATGCCCGCGCCCGCCCGGACGCTGCCCGATCTGCGGCCCGAAGCCGCCAACGACACGGTGGCGGACCTGATCGACTCCAGCGAACGCCTGCCGACGTATCAATCCGCGTCGCTCACGCTGGAACGCGAGCTGCCGGGATCGCTGCTGGTATCGATCGGCGCGGCCTACTCGGGCGGAAAGAACCTGCTGGTGAGCAACAGCGCCGCCAATCCGAACGCCATCCCGCTGGACGCGCTGCAATTCCGGGACAAGCTGAACGACGAGGAGTTCAACCGCTCGCTGCGGCCCTACCCCCAGTACAAGGGCTTCGATGTCTACAGCTCCTACCCGTTCGGCCGCTACCAGCGCGACGCCGCGTTCCTGCGGGTGGAGAAGCGGGCCTCGAAAGGCCTGTCGTTCAGCGCCTACTACGAATTCGGCAAGCAGTGGGACGATTACTCCGGCCCATATGGGAAGCAGGATTATTACCGCCGGGAACTGGAGTGGGCGCTAACGCCGGGGCAGGATCCGCACCGGCTGCAATTCAGCTATGTCTACGAGCTGCCGCTGGGAGTCAACAAGCCGTTTCTGGCCGTGTCGGACTGGAGGCGGTATCTGGTGGAGGGCTGGTCGGTGAGCGGCACGGCCATCCTGCAAAGCGGGAATCCCATCTACCTGCGGCCTCAGTTCAATAACACCGGGGGCGTGGTGCAGGCGCTCAACGTCAACGTGGTTCCGGGCGTAGATCCGGCGGTCGGCGATCCGGGGCCGTCGCTGTGGTTCAACCCCGCGGCCTTCGATCAGCCGCCGGACTTCACCGTGGGGAACGCGTCGCGCAGCCATCCCAGCCTGCGCAACCCGGGCAACCAGAACTGGGACATGACTCTGAACAAGCGGATCGCGCTGGCGCCGGACCGTACCCTGGAGCTGAGCGCGGCCGGTTTCAACTTCATCAATCACGCCGATTGGACCGATCCGGACAACTTAATCGGCCCGCGCAGCGCGCCCAACGTGAACGCGGGGAAGATCATCGGGTCGCGGGGGGGAAGGGTGATCCAATTGGGGTTGAGGTTCAGCTTTTGAGGATGAAAGATCGCTCCCGCAAAGACGCAAAGACGCCAAGGGACGTCAAGAAGGCTGTTGGTGTGTACTTGGTGGGACTTTGCCTAGCGGGAATTGGGTCGGCCGCCTCGGTGAAGATTCCGGCGTGGGCGGGCGACCAGACGGTGGCCGCCAAAGATTTTCGGGCCTCGCTGGACGGAGCGCCGTTGCGGGTGTTGTCGGTGCGCGGGCCGAAGGATGACTTGATGCTGCTGGTGGCCTTGGATCTGACCGGGGATCTGGCGCTGGTGGAGCCGGCTAAAGAGGCGCTCATCGCCGAGGTGGAGAAGCTGCCGGCGCGGTCCTACGCGGGCCTGCTGCGCGCGCAGGATGGTCTGGCCGTGGTTTCCGACCCGACCGCCGACCGGGCGGCCACCAGCGAGGGAATCCGCTCGCTGCCGGTCAGCGGCAAGGCGGGCTTGCTGGACACGGTGGAAGGCGCCGCCCGCATCGGCGACGCCATCCTTGCGAAGGCCGCGGTGCGGGTGGCGCTTCTGTATGTCACCGACAGCGACATCCACAACTACCGCGAGGACTTCACCAACCCGGTGATCAACTCGAGCGATTCCCACGATTTGAGCCGGCGCTTCCCGGAAGGGCTGGTCCAGGACAAGATCACCAAGCTGGAGGGCCGGCTGGCGGGGATGCAGACCCCGCTGTTCATCGTGCACCTGGCCTATCGCGGCGACCGGCTCAATGAAGCCTATCAGAACGGCCTGAAGCGGCTTTCCGAAACCACCGGCGGATCGAGCGCCTTTTGCCGCTCGATGGCCGATATTCCGGCCAGTATCCACACGGTGCTGGAAACCATCCAGGCGCACTACAGCGTCAGCGTGGAGCTGCCCAAGAAAACGCGGCGGGCGCTGCAAATCCATCTCTCGCTGGCGGGAGGCGAAGGAAACGGGCTGCACTATCGCCCGCGCCTGACTCTGAGCGAGCAGGCGTTTCGAAAGGAGTAAGCGTGATGCGGCGGATGCGCGTGTGTGCGCTTGCGGGACTGGCGCTGGCCGGATGCCAGAGCCGTACCGCTTCCGAGCAAACGGCGCGCGTGGCGCAACTGGAGAAGGAGAACGCCGAGCTGCGCGACTCCCTCGCCCGGAAAAGCCCTGCGCCGTTGGCCGCAAAGCCGGAACCGCCGGCGAAGGCCGCCGAGACGGTCCGCATCGTTCGCGAGGCGGCGCCAGCTCCCGAGCACGGCGCCGAGGACCTGGCCGCGATCCAGCAGTTGCGCGCGTCGCTCAACGATTCCAGGAACACGATCGCCGAGCTTCAGGCCCGCGTGGAGAAGCTCGACGGCCAGGTGCTCAACATGATGGCCGAGCGCCAGCGGCTGTTGGCCGCGGAGGCCGAAGCGGGCGCAAAACTGGCGGCCGCCGGCCGGAGCATCGAGGCCATGCAGAAAGAGGTGCGGCAGGGCGGGGAGCGGCTGGCGCAACTCGAGCAGGCCAACCGCAAGCTGCGCGAAGATTCCGGAGCCCAGGGACAGCGGGCGGCCCAGATGGCCAAGACGCTCGCGGAGCTGGAGGACATCGAGCGCCGCCGGCAGAACTTCTCGACTTCGCTGGCGCGCCGGTACCGGGAAGTGATGGAGCAGTATCGCAGCCTGTCGGCGACCATCGAGCACCGCCGGTCGAGCGACGCCGCCGCGGTGGGTTTGCCCGACCTGTCGCGCATTCAGCAGGCCATTTCGCTGGCCGAAGAAGACCTGCGGCAACTTGCGGCGCTGAGCGCGCAAGCGCAACTGGTGCAGAAGAAGCTGATGGCCGCCAAATGAGCGGCGGGGATCAGGGGCCGGGAGCCGGCGTGGCCTTTGGCTGGCTCACTCGCGAGATAGCGCGCACCACTTTGCGATAGGGAAGGCCGGAGAGGCTGTCGAATTCCAGCCACTCGCCGTCGCGCCAGGTGGAGTAGAACCAGCGGGCCAGCAGCGCCAGATGCTCCTGGCGGCGGCGCGGCGATCCGGACTTGAGCTCCACGGCGGCCACCAGCTCGCGCAGCCGCTCGTCCATCGGGCGCTGATCGGTGAGCAGAAACCCGCGCGGCGATTGCCAGCACCCCTGGTGGACAAACCACAGGTTGACCATGGACGGATCGGCCGAGCGGGTGACGGCGACGCCGTGCAGCCGGTCGATATCGCGGGCCAGCTCGTCGCGCAGCTTGAGCACCTCCTCGATCTTCTCCAGGCGCTTGTGCTGGCGGGCCGCCTGCTCGAAGTCCTGCTCCTGGCTGAAGCGGTCGCGCGCCGCGGCGGCGCCGGCCAGCAGCGAACGCCCGCCGGTCGAGAGGAACTGGGTCACACGCTCCACTTCGTTGTGGTACTCGTCCGCGCCCACCACCTGCTGGCAGGGGCGCAGGCACATTCCCATTTCTCCGTAGATGCATCCCGGGTGGCTGGGCGAGGGGATCAGGTCTTCCTGGCAGCGCCGCATCTGGAAGAGATCGAGACATTGCCCCTCGAATTTTTCGGCCGAGGCGCGCGACCGGAACGGGCCGAAGTAGAGCGCGGGCGCGCGGGAGAGGTGACGGGTGATCGTCGAGCGCGGGAAGACGTTGTCGAGGACGATCTTGACATAGGGCGGCATGCGCAGGCGCAGCAGGTCTCGATAACTGGCGCGAAAGTGCCGCCGGGCCAGGTCATACTGGCGGAGCATCGACTCCAGCGAGGAGCCCGTGAGCCAGCACTCGATGCGGACCGCGGCGTGGCGCAGCTTCGAGTCCGGGCGCAGAAGGCGGAGCATGCGGCGGCGCAACAGGGCGGTCTTGGCGAGGAAAGGCTCGCCTTCCATGGGCCAAAGCAGGAAAACCGCGGGAGAGTTCGGCAGGGCCGCCAGGGCCTCCTCCAGGAGCGCCGGGTCCGGCGGCAGATCGACAGTGACGGAAGGCGCGGGGATCGGCACGGCGGCAAACTTTACTTTCGACCATAATAGAAAGCGTATGGCGGAAGCAACCTTGTCTCGCAGGAACCAGATCGTGATTCCCCGGGAGGCGCGTCAGGCCTTGCGCGTAAAGGCCGGCGACAGGCTGTTGGTCGCGGTCAGGGACGAGACCGTGATTCTGCTGCCGAAACCCAAGGACTATGCTCAGGCCCTCCGGGGCATCGGCAAGGGACTCTACCCTCTGCACCACTTGAAAAGAGAGAGGCAGAGCTGGTAAGCCGGGCGGCGCGGTTTAGTAGAAGCGCAGATACTCGTCGCGGGCGGCGGGTGGGATGGTCGAAAGAGCGAGGTTCTCGGTGACGTGCGCGGCGTGGCTCATGCCGACCAGGGCCACGGCGATGCCGGGCGTGGAGCGGGTGAACTGGATGGCGCGCTGGGCGTCGGTGGCGAAGCCGGAAATCCGCGACGCCACGTCGCCGGGAAGATCGCGGGACAAGCGCGCTTGCAGGAGCGTCGCGCTGGCGGCCACGGTGAGGCCGTGGCGCGCGGCCACGTCCAGCACGCTGGCGCCGTCCTGGTTCTGGAGCACGAAGGCTTCGGGCATCGCCAGGTTGAAGGGGAGTTGGATGAACCGGAAGTGATGCTCGTCCCCACCCTCCTGGCGCGCGATCTCGACCAGGCGCGCCAGGTCGAGGCGCTGCGGCGAAGCGGCCGGCTTGCGGAAGCCGTCCCAGGTGGCCGCGCCATACCAGCGGATCTTACCGTCCGAGACGATCTGCTCCAGCCGGGTGAAGGCGCGCCGGATGCGGTCGTCGAAGTCCTCCCGGGCGACGTGGCCGAGCTGGGTCTCGGGGTTGTGCAGATAGAAGACGTCCAGCGAATCCAGACCGAGGTTCTCGCGGCTGCGGTCGATCTGGTCGGCCAGAAAGTCCGGCGCGATGGAGTGCATGCGCGCGACCACCTCATCCAGCTTCAGCGTGGCGGGGACTGCCCCCGGCGTCAGGAATCCGGCCTTGGTGCACACGGCGATTTCATCGCGCTCGAATTCGCCCGAACGGAACAGGTGAGAGAGGGCGATGCCAATGGATTGCTCGGAGCGCTGATGGCGGTAGTTAATGGCGGCGTCGAGAAAATTGACGCCGCCGCAGACGGCAGTGACCACGGCTTCGGCGTAGGCATCGTCGGTGGCCTCGTCCATGGCCCCCAGGTAGGTGCCCAAGCCGAGGCTGGAGACGGCCAGACCCTGAGCCTCGCGGTAGAATCCCGCGGCCTGCTGCGCCGGAAACCGGCTCGAGTAACGGGCGGTTCCCTGTGCGGTGGCCTGGCCGGGGGTCATGGATCAATTGTAGCGGAAGAAGGCCATGCTGGCCCGCGGCAACCTCCGCTCTCTCAGAAGGTGTGAAGAATTGACCCTTGCACCGCTTGCTTACGCGCGCGGCTCTGTTACTGAGCCGCGACGGTGACGGAGCGGTTGCCCATATCTTTCACAGCTTCTGACGCTCGCGGTTTGGTAACGGCTGTGGCAAGGGTACGCTCGTCAGAAGGGCAACCGCTCCCTCACGGTCGCGGCTCGGAAGCTTTCGTGGTGTAACGAAAGCGCGTACGGAGCCGCGCGCGTGAGCAAGCGATGCACAGTTCGATTCTTTCACAGCTTCAGGGTTTAGGCGGCCAGTGCTTCTTCTTGCCGTTCTCATCCACGATGAGGTGCCGGGCGCCCGGCGGCAGCACTTGCAGGGTCTTCAGGAATTCGATTACGGAGTTGCGCCCGTAATCGTCGAGCGCTTCGAAGGCGCGTCGCGAAGCCAGGGCCTCGCCGGAGTGAGCCAGCACCGATTCCCGCAGCGTGGTGAACTTGCCGTGATGAAAGAAGGGGGGCTCATTGGCGGTGCCCCAGAGCTTGCGGGTAATAAACTTGCGGTTGCCGGCGAAGAAGCCGGCCGAGCCCGCCGGTTGATTCATGTCCAGCGCCTCGGCGTTCGGATCGTTGGGTCCGGTGGAAATGTCGTGGAGCTTCAAGTCGGTGAACGCCGGAACGTAGACCACATCGTCTTCCACCGGCAGGCGCGGGGAGGGCAATTCGTCGCTCGAGAGGTCGATCGGTAACGTCGCGGCCTGGCCAGGCCGCAGATTGCCCGGAGGGTTGTACGGGTTGGGCTCCGTGTAGATCCAGCCTCGCCGCACCAGCGGCAGGCGCGGCAGGTGGCAGGCCTCGCATCCCGACGGATGGAACAGCGATTCGCCGTGAAGAACGGCGCTCTCGACGGCCGGATCGTTGGGGATCACGCGGCCGGGCACGGCGAGTGTGGCCTGGAAGACGGAAACGGCGGTGACGTCGGCGCGTGTCATCTCATTGATCACGCCGTCTCCGTCCGGGTCGGCGCCGATGCCGAATCGCTCGGTCGACTGGATGCCGTGGTGATGGTTGAACGCGTTATTGGTGAACTGGCGGATGGACACGACCGCGCCGGCCTGGTGAAAGGGACGAATGATCAGGTTGGGCGGATCGAGCGAGGAGCTGGTGGCAATGCTGGGGGCGGGCAGCCCCTCCACTCCGGACACGTCCCACGAGCCATTTAGGGCGCGCGCAATCCGGCCGAAGGAAACTCCCTTGGTCACCAGCGGCAGAGAGCCACCCAGCGGAGTGCGGTCGCGGATGGCCTGCAACTCGGCGGTCATCTGGCGGGCCAGCATCTCGATGTAGCCCGATCCGAACATCCCCAGAGTGGCCCGCGAGTTGGCCAGGGTTTGCAGCAGCGCCGGCCGCCCGATCTCATCCACGGCGCCTCGCGTGGGCACATGGTCGGCCGGATCGAAGGTGGCGAAATCGAAGCGCTGCCCCAGAACGAAGACGTTGGCCACCATGTCGCCGCCGCCGCCGGCGATACCGAACGGCGCGTTGTGGCAGCCGGCGCAGGAGTTGGCATCCGGCGCGGACAGGCGGTTCGCGTTGCGCGGAAACACCAGCGGGCTGGTGGGATCGGTGAGCGGAGCGCCAGTGCCCTTGGTCAGCGGGCGTCCGCCGCCTTCCTGAATGGTCCAGTTGGCGGTGAACAACAGCTTGCCATGCGCCAGGAGGCCGGAAAGCGGAATCTTGAATTCCGCTCCGTCCTCCAGGTGCGCGGAGACGGCCACTTCGCGGCCGATTTGAGCGAAGGCGGGGGCTGCCAACGCGAGTAACACAACGCAGATTGTCTTGTACATGGCGAGTCCTCCGGGAGTTACTTGCGAAACATGAACCCAAAGTGCTCGACCGCGGTTCCGGCTGGGCCGGGCACCGGACCGTGGCTGGCGCCGTCTATATGGTACACGCCCACAACGTGTAATTCTTCGGCGGTGGCGGGCCAGCAGGCTCCGATCTCGCCCATCATCGTCAAAGGGCCTGGCGGATTGACGGCGGTGAGGTAAGCTTCTCCGTCGCGGTCGGCGACGAAGACGTTGGCGCTGGCGCCGTTGTCGCCGCCTAGAGCGCCTCCGCCGATCAGATTCTCCAGGCCCCCCGGCGGCCGGAAATTCAGCAGCCAGACCGTGTAGATGCCGTCCGGGATCAGCCCGTTCAGGTGGATCGAAGTGCGCGTGCCCCTCGCCGTGCACTTGACCGAGATCGAGCCCTGCGCCATGCGGAATTCGCCGAGCGTGACCTGATGACCGTCCGGCGCCAGAATCGGCTGGCCCGCGCGGGCTTCGTACAGCGGCGTGGAGGCGGGCGAATCGGCGTCGACGGGCTTGCCGGCCCGGTCCTGGGTGAACAGCAGGACGCGGCTCATTTGCCGGAAGCGGAAGCCGAACTGCTCCACCCAGCTTCCCTCCGGTCCTGGAACGCGGCCCCAGGGGCGATTGTCAATGTGATAGACACCGTCGAGCGAGATTTCGAACTCATCGGTCTGCCAGCAGGAGGCAATCTCGCCGCGGGCCGTCAGCGCGCCGCCGGGCGTGAATGCGGAAATGAAGCCCTCGCCGTCCTCGTCGGCCCGGACCACGTTGCCGTTGCCGTCCTTGTCCTCGCCGAGAGCGCCGACTCCCTTGATGTTGTCCGCGCCTCCGGGCGCCCGGAACGCGAACACCCAGATGGTGTAGACGCCGTTGGGAATCAACCCGTACAGGTGTACGTTGGCCCGCGTTCCGCGATCCACACATTTTACGGTGACGCTGCCGCGCGCCTGTCGGAACTCGGCCAGCGTGACCTGGTGGCCGTCGGGCGCCATCACCGGGTTGCCTTTACGGGCTTCAAACAAGGGTGCGTTGGCCGCCGTTGCGGCGGTTACTTTGCCCCCGTCCTTGTCCCGGATCATGGTCAGGTTGTTTTCGTACGAGGCGGGCGATTCGGCGCGGGCAAGCGCCGCCGCCGCCAGTAGGATAATAAACAGTCGGTGGGTCATGGCCTTCTCCTTCGGGGCGGAGTAAGGCAGGTGACTGGCCAAAGGGCACAAATCTCGCTAAGCTATTGGCCCGGCGTTGCAAATGTTTCAGCCCTTCGGAAAAAATCCAGGTGAAGACTGAAACGATCGGATAGGGTCCACACACAATTGTGTTAGGGGCGGTGTAGAATACCCGGAGACACTCGGCCCCCAGGGGGCAGGAGTACGGCTGTGATTGGCCGGACCGTTTCCCACTACCGCGTCGTCGACAAGCTTGGGGAAGGGGGCATGGGCGTGGTGTACAAGGCCCGTGACCTCCATCTGCCCCGCTTTGTGGCCTTGAAGTGTCTCCCCCCGCACCTGGCCGCTTCGTCGAGCGAGATGGCGCGCCTGGAACGCGAAGCGGAAGCCATCTGCACGCTGAATCATCCGCATGTCGCGGTGATTCACGGCATCGAAAACGCGGATGGCCGGAAGTTCCTGGTGCTGGAGTACCTGCCCGGCGGCACGCTGAAACAACAGGTGGAAGCGCGCGGCCCGGATGGTCCCCCCATGCCGCTGGCGCAGGCGCTGGATTACGCGATCCAGATCGGCGAAGGGCTGGCCCACGCGCACAGCAAGGGGATCGTGCATCGGGATGTGAAGACCGCCAATGCTCTTCTGACCGAGGATGGCGCCGTCAAGATCACGGACTTCGGCCTGTCCGGCTCGCAGGGCTCGCCGGAAGGGACCGGCATCCACGGAACGCCGGCCTACATGTCGACCGAGCAGGCGCGGGGCGAGACGGCCGACGAGCGTTCCGACATTTTCTCCTTTGGCGTGGTGCTGTTCGAGCTGGTCACCGGGCATCTGCCGTTCGAAGCGCCGGACCCGGAAGCGACGCTTCGAATGATCCTCGATACGCCGGCGCCGACTCTGAAGCGTTACCGCGAGGGCGTACCCGAATCGCTGGAGCGGATCGTAGCCAGATCGCTCGCCAAGGATCGCCGCGAGCGCTATTCGCGCATGGACGACGTGCTGGCGGACCTGCGCCCGGAGCTGGACAAGCTGCGGGCCAAGTCACGGCAGCAGACCATGCCGATCAAGCCGGTCAAGAAGCGAAAGTGGCGGCGTTTGCTGGCGGCGGCCGGGGCGCTGGCGGTGTTGGTTGTGGCCCTTTGCCTCGCGATTTGGCTTTGGCCCAAGCCGAGGCACCTGGCGGTGCTGCCCTTCACGGTAGTCGATTCGGACGCCGCCAACCAGCGGTTCGCGGACGTGCTGGGCGAAACGGTGAGCAACAAGCTCACCCAGCTCAGCCGGTACCATCGTTCCTTGCGAATCGTGCCGGTGAGCGATCTACGAGCCGAGGCCATCTCCAGCCCCACCAAGGCGCGGCGGATCTTTCACGCGGAACTGGCCATCACCGGAATGGTGCGCCGGCAGGGCGATCGGCTCCTGGTCACCGTGAACCTGATCGACGGCAGGACGGAATCGTCGAGGAGATTGTCAAGATGCTCGCGCTGGACCTCAAGCCGGAAGCCCGGGCGGCCTGGACCAAAGGCGACACGGCCGATCCCAACGCCTACGACTATTACACGACAGGCAAAGGCTACATCGCCCGCGGGTCCGGCGGCGCCGATTACGCGATCCCGCTGTTCCAGAAGGCCATCGACCGGGATCCAGGCTATGCGCTGGCGCATGCGGGCATGGCCGAGGCCTTGCTTCAGAAGTACACCTCGACCAAGGATCTCCAGTGGCTGGAGCAGGCCCGGCGGCACTCCAATAGGGCGATCGAGATCAGCCCTCAGGTGGCTCCCGTACGGGTAACACTTGGCGAGCTGACAAGGCTGACGGGCCGCTATCAGGAGGCGATCCTGGAGTACCAGCGGGCTCTCGATCTGGACCCCACCAGCTTCGACGCCTACAACGGCCTGGCTGCCGCGTATCTCGCTCTCGGCAAGTTTGACGAGGCCGTGGCCATTCACCGGCGGGCAATTGGACTGCGCCCGGACTATTGGAAAGGCCACTACAACCTGGCGGTCTCATACCTGGAGCGCGGGCGCGACGCCGAGGCCGAACCGTTGTTCCGCCGCGCGACCGAGCTGGCCCCCGATCATGCCGTGGCGCACAGCAGCCTGGGCGCGATTCTGATCCGCCTGGGACGATATCCGGAGGCCCAGAAGGAATTGGAAGTTTCCCTGGGGCTCAAGCCCAATCCATTTGGCTACAACAACCTCAGCATTGTTCTTTCTTTCCAGGGGCGCTTTGCCGACGCGGTTCACGCCATGGAGAAGGCGGTGGAGCTGGGCGGCGAGGATGGCTATCGAGTGGGGAACCTGGCCGGCACGTATCGCTGGGCGGGCGACCTGGCGAAGGCCGGCGCCGCCTACCAGAAGGCCGCCGAGCTAGTGGAGCGCGAGCTGGCGGCGAGCCCCAATAATGCTTTCCTGCACGCCATCCTGGCGAACTATTCGGCCTATCTCGACCGCCGGGAGCAGGCGCGGGCCGAGATCGAGCGGGCGCGGCAACTGGAGGGCGCCAACGTCTCGGTGCTCCTGCAAAGCCTCATCGTCTACGAGCGGCTGGGGAATCGCGACCGGTCCTGGGAGCCGCTCGCGGCCATCGTGAAGCAAAACCGTTCGATGAACCAGCTCTACGCGCACCCCGATCTGGCCGCTCTGCGGCTGGATCCAAGATTCAAGGCAGTGGTCAACAACCTACACCAGTGAAGGAGACAACTCGATGCAAGTGATCCAGATCAAGTTCGAGGACGGAAGAATCGTGTGCGACCCCAAGCATGCCAGGGCGAACCCTGGAGAGCAGGTGGTATGGATGAGCACCGAGGGGAAGTTCGCGGTGAGTTTTCCGGAAGTCGATGACGCGGGGAACCAAAAATCGCCCATGACCGAAAGCGCGAACCGGCAGTTCAAGGGGGGGAGGCACACGAATGCGGAGGTCAAGCGAGTGCGGACGGCAGCCGCGACCCGCGGCATCAGCCGAAGGGCCGCCGCGGAGGCTGTCCCGGCGATGACGGATGTTGCTCGGGTGAGACCAGACGCGAGCGGAACCTTCAAGTACTCGGTGGCCCTGCGCAAGGGCACGGAGGTCCACATCGTCGATCCGGACATCCAGGTGCCGCGCAGGTAGGCTGCAGACCCCACCATGCCCGCCCAACTGGTGGCCATCGCCGGACCGCTGAAGGGCTCGATTCTCGCCCTGGGCGACCGTGCGGTGTCGATCGGACGCGACGAGTCCAACTGGATCTGCGTGGACGATCCCGCCGCGTCGCGGCGCCACTGCCTGCTGAGCCCGGACCCGCAGGGCGCCCGCATTGCCGACCTGGAGAGCCGCAACGGCACGTTCGTGAACGGCGTCCCGGTCAGCGAGCGGCTGCTGGCCCACGGCGACGAGATCAAGGCCGGCGATTCGGTGTTCCTGTTCCTGATCCCGGCCGGCCCGGCTATCGAGAGCGGATCGGCGCGGCTCGCCGACCGCCGCATGGTCACGCGCTCCACGATCCAGCTCCGCAAGGAGGAGGCGGTCTACCTCCGTCCGGAAGAGCTGGTGCGGACAGAGGCCGCGACGGATCGCGTGGCTCGCAACCTGGCGGCTCTGCTGCGGATCGGCGCCGAGATCCAGGCGCTGCGGGAACATGCCGCGCTGGGGCGGCGGCTGCTGGACCTGGTGTTCGAAGTGTCCCCGGCCCAACGGGCCGCGATCGTGCTGGAGGAGCTGGTCTACGGGCGCTGCCGGCAAGCCGGCGGGCCGGTGGAGGTGAGCCGGCCGCTGGTGGAGCGCGTGCGGCGGGAAGGGATTGGCATTCTCAGCAACGATCTGCCGCCGGACGAGCCGGTGCGCGCCGTGCTGGCCGTGCCGCTGCCCTTCTTCGACCGCATCGTGGGCGTGCTCTACCTGGACTCGAGCGATCCGGAGACGCGTTTTGAAGAAGAGCTTCTGCAAATGATGACGGCGGTCGGCGCGATTGCGGCGCTGGCGTTGGAGAACGTCCGCTGGGTGGAGGGGCTCGAAAGCGAGAACCGGCGGCTGCGAAGCGAGATCGATATCCAGCACGAGATGCTCGGCGAGAGCCCGCGCATGAAGGAGGTGTACCGGCTGATCGAGAAGGCCGCGCCGGTGGATTCCACCGTCCTGATCTGCGGCGAGACCGGCACGGGCAAGGAGCTGGCGGCGCGGGCCATTCATCGCAACAGCGCGCGCGCCGCCCGTCCGTTTGTGGCGCTGAACTGCGCGGCCATGACCGAATCGCTGCTCGACAGCGAGTGGTTCGGCCACGAAAAGGGCGCCTTCACGGATGCGGTCGCGCAGAAGCAGGGCGTCTTTGAACGGGCGCACGGCGGGACGCTGTTCCTGGACGAGGTCGGGGAGCTGTCGGCGTCGAGCCAGGCCAAGCTGCTCCGCGTCATCCAGGAGCGCAAGGTGCAGCGCGTGGGCGGGTCGCGCGTCATCGAGGCGGATTTCCGGCTGGTCGCGGCCACCAATCGGGATCTGGAACAGGCCGTGAAGGCCGGCGGCTTTCGCCAGGATCTCTTCTTCCGTCTGAACGTGGTGCGGTTCGTCATGCCGCCCTTGCGCGAGCGCCGCGCCGACATTCCGCTTCTGGCCACCTACTTCGCCGCGCAGTGCGCGCAAAAGTGCAAGCGGCGCATGACGGGCGTTTCAGCCCGCGCCCGGGCGTGCCTGATGCACTACGATTGGCCGGGCAACGTCCGGGAGCTGGAGAACGCGATCGAGCGTGCGGTGGTGATGGGCTCGACCGACCAGATCCTGCCCGAGGACCTGCCGGAATCTCTGCTGGAGACGGTTTCAGAGGACGATTCGCCGTCGAGCTATGCGGCCCAGTTGAAGGGCGCGCGGCGGCAGATCGTTGACCGGGCCATCGAGGCCGCGGGCGGCAACGTGAGCGAGGCCGCGCGGCGTCTGGAGGTCCATGCCAATTGGCTGCACCGGCTGGTCAAGAGAGGATAAAGCGTCCGTCCGGGAGCAGGTAGTACCGGCGCCCGCGCCAGAGGATCGTGTTGCCGAAAAAACCCGCCAGCCACATCAGAAAAGCCAGCACGTCCTGCACTGGGAGCAGCCACCAGCGTGAGCGCGTCAAGGGATCGTGCAGGACCCAGCCCGCGCAGGCCCAGGCCGAGAGCGCCCGGAAGCCGGCCGCCAGCGCGG
>JACOSH010000177.1 GCA_016178945.1 Acidobacteriota bacterium | reverse complement strand
CTCCGCGCTGCAAGCCCCGCTCGATCCGCCGCTTCAGATCCACAATCTGCTCGTCGCCGGC
This sequence comes from Acidobacteriota bacterium, assembly GCA_016178945.1. Taxonomy (GTDB): domain Bacteria; phylum Acidobacteriota; class Terriglobia; order Bryobacterales; family Bryobacteraceae; genus JACOSH01. The sequence goes on along the minus strand of JACOSH010000177.1, from coordinate 16,818 downwards.
GGCCCGGTGCGCGGCGTCGCCGGCGGGCAGAAACTCGCCGGGATCGTTGAATAACGCCATCCGCGACGGCGCATGTCCGATGCTGACCCCGTGGTGGATGAGCGACTTTCCGGCGCGCTCCGCGTACCAGCGATCCACGTCGGCCGTGCCGATCTCCAGCTCCAGCGCCGTGGTTACGCCGTCCATCGCCTTGTAGCGGTAGTTCTCTTCGGTCTGCCCGTGCGAGTGGAGGTCGATGAATCCGGGCGCGACCACCAGGCCCCGAGCGTTGATCGTGGCGCGCCCGCGAAGGGGCCCGGCGTCGAGCGCTCGAATCGTCCCGCCGCTGACGCCCAGGTTGCGAACCGCGTCCAGCTTGGTCTCCGGATCGATCACGCGCCCGTTTGCGATCACCAGATCATGGGTTTGAGGAAAGGCCAGGGCGGCAACGGCCAGCGGCATCCAGACACGGCGGAACGGCATAGGTCCATCCATTCTAAGATAGGAATAGAGGCGGCCGTGGAGATCCTCTTCTATGACGGCAATTGCGGGCTGTGTCACGGCGCAGTGCGCTTCGTCGTGTGGGCGGATCGTCCGGGCACGGCCTTCCGCTTCGCTCCGCTGGGCGGCGAGGCCTTCCGGAGCGCCGTTCCGGAGGATCGCCGCGCCGGCCTTCCCGACAGCATCGTGATCCTCACGGCATCCGGCGAGCTGCTGACCAAGTCGGAGGCCGTGGCTTACATGCTGCGCCGCCTGGGCGGAGGATGGCGCGCCGCGGCCTGGCTCATCGAGATCTTCCCCCTGGGCCTGCGCGACGCGGTCTACGATTTCATCGCCCGCATCCGCCACCGGCTCTTTCGCAAGCCCGAGGGCGTCTGCCCGCTCCTGCCGCCGCGCTTGCGCCAGAGGTTCGACCCGTGACCGCCGAGGCCGCGCGGCTGCGGCGCATCGTCGAATTAGAGGCCCGCTGTGCGATCTCCGAGGCCTACCCCATATCTGAACATCCCCCGCAATCGTCCCAGGCGAGAAATTCACCTTGGCCAGCGGGTAGTACCTCCGAGCAGCGTCCCGAGACCACTTTGCTGTGGAGTCGGATAGACCGTGAAGTAGCCGTCCAGCAGCGCGTTTCTTCCGCTCGTCGAGATTGTCGTCTGATCGTAAGGGAAGACGTGGACGTACTCCACGTTGCAGGGCGGCTTGTGGTGGAAGATCATCGCCGCCTCGGCCCGCTGCCGGTCCGAGTCCGGGGCGATCAGCGCCGCGTTGAAACACAGTTCCTCGCCAGGCAACAGGTGACGTTTCCAGTCCTCCCACCGCTCGTGCCCCGATACGCGGTCCCGGACATTCGCCGCCTCGCCGATGTAAAGCAGCTTGCGGATCGAGACCGTGTTCTCCTGCCTGTTATGCCTGCACGTGTACGCGCAGTAGATTCCAGAGTTGGCGGGCAGCCCGCTGATATTTGGCGCCCGCCAGTATCCATCGAAATTCAGTGTGTAAGTCTTAGCAGCCATCGAAAGGCCTCCTTGAGTTTTGGTTTTCCGTCATGTACAATATGACGCAGTCGTCAACACCGGAGGCCAAAAAAGCGACGGCCGCCTGTTTACGAACCCGTCATTTACAAGTATACTAAACCGTCATGTCCGAGTCAACCAGACCCAGCGATGCCTTTCCGGAGCGTCTCCGCGCGGCCCGCGAGAAGCGCGGCCTGAGCCAGGGAGATTTGGCGAATCGCGCCCGCCTCCAGGCGTCTGCCATCTCCCACTTCGAGACCGGCACCCGCAAGCCCTCATTCGATAATCTCCGCCGGCTTGCGGACGCCCTGGACGTGACCACTGACTATCTGCTTGGCCGCGTCACTGATGCCCAAGCCTTGGCCGGCGCCGACAAGCTGCACCGCCATCTCGATCGACTGACCAGCGATGACCGCGAAATAGCCGAAGACTTTCTGAAGCTCCTCGCCGACAAAGCCAAAGGCCGGGAAAAAAAGGGGGACGGATGATCCGCGATGACCCTTATTGGCCGGCTACGCTTGCCGCAGAGAACGTCATCAAGGATCGCGGCATCGCCGCTCTCCCTGTAGATCCCATCGCGATCGCTCGCGACCTCGGCATCGAGGTCATGGCCAAACCTGCAAGCACCCAAGGCGTCTCCGGCATGCTCCTGCGCGTCGGCAACACTTTCGGGATCGCTTACGCGACCCACATTGACAGCATCGGGTTCCAGAATTTCAGCGTCGCCCACGAGCTCGGGCACTACTTTTTGCCCGGACACATCGACGCCGTCTTCGCCGATGGCGACGTTCATGAATCGCACGCCGGCTTTGCCTCGGGCGACCGTTACGAGATGGAGGCCGATCATTTCGCGGCCACTCTGCTGATGCCGCGTTCGCTGTTCACAAACGCAATGCGCACGGCCGGAGACGCCCTCGCTGCCATTGAGAAACTCGCGGACCGTTGCCGCACTTCGCTGACGGCAACAGGAATCCGCTACACGAGATGCTCCCGCGACCCGGTGGCCATCGTCCTCAGCACGGGCTGCCAGATCAACTACTGCTTTATGTCGGACGCTCTGAAGGAAGTGAAAGGCCTCAACTGGATTCGCAAGGGCGAAGGGCTTTCCAACAGCACGGCCACTTTTACTTTCAACCAGAGTCCTGAACGCGTCCGCCAGGCGGACCGCGCCGAGGATACCTCCGACCTGCAGGACTGGTTCGGCGGCGACCGCAGCCTGTCAGTGACCGAGCAAGTGATCGGTTTGGGCAGTTACGGCAAGACATTGACGGTGCTCACCGCCCTCAATATCGAAGAGAAGCTGGAAGAGATCGAGGAGGAGGAAGAGCTGATCGAATCGTGGACGCCGAGATTTCGGCGCTGACCTTAAAACTCCGTTCAGATGGGGCGCCACCATGTGGCGCGCTCTGCATCGCTTATGGATAGCTGCGTCGTGTTGTCACGTCGTCCCCCTTCGAGGGTTGCGATGATTTGGTTCCCCTGTGGCGACCCCACATCATAGGCTTCGTACACGATGCCTTCCGGCGTGCGTTCGAAGCGGGCCACTGGCTGAACAAAATCCCTCATCTCTGGAATCTCCAGCTTCATTGTGTTGCGACCTCCCCTGGCTGTCGCTTCAATGATGCCGTGGCGTTGACCCGAATGTGAGCTTTGAACTTCAGTGACGCCCCCGAAGAATGTATCCGCGACCCGGATTGGTATCTGTGTTTGCGTGGGACGGTCTCTTACGTGAGCTTTCCGGAGCCGCATCAGGAGAACCGTTCCAGCCGGCACTCTTGCTTCAGCGGCCGGCCGCGCAGCAGCTCCTCGCCGGGGCGCTTGGCCGCGCGCCGCGGGCGCGGCCCGGCGACCTCCGCCAGCGGCAAGGTCCGGGGCTACAAAGCGCCGTCCGGCGAACAATGGCGCATTTTCGCGGCCGCGCGCGGGCCGCGTTCTCTCCCGGCGCATTTGCTCCCGAGCCGCTGCCTCGTCCGGTACATAGCCTCCCCTGACCAGGCGCTCCAGGAAATCCCGGTCCAGCCGGACAGCAAGCCTGCTGGTTGTGTCCTTCCATGACGAGAGCGCGTCCAGCGTCTGCGCTATGACCGCCGCGTTGACATCGGTATCGACCTGCAGGCCAGCCTCAACATTCACGTAGAGGCCGGACTCTGTGATGTTATTCGACCCCACAATCAACCGCGCCTCTTCCTCGTTGCGGAAAAGGTACAGCTTCGGATGGAAAACGCTGCCCGCCTCGTTGTGATAAACAAAGGTCTCGCACCGCCCGTACTGCTCCAGATCGAGAAGCGCCTGCAGCCCTTCGCGTGTGGTGTTCTGTATGTCGATTCCCACGACGACCGACAGTTGACCGCCATGCCTCAGGAAATTCGCCAGCCGCTCCGAAAGGTAGGCCATTCCCGAGGCCCGCACCCATGCGACGGCGATATCGAGCGTGTCCCAGAAAGGGTCCACCTGAGCGACCTGGTCCACATGGCGGAGCAGCTCGGTTCCGAATCGAACTGCCAACGGCTGGTTATAAAACAACGGCCCTCCCTTTATTGCAGCGGCAGCCGCGTCGGCACACCGTCCGGCTCCAGATCGTTCCCGGGACTCCGTTCCAGGCCGCCGATGAGGTCACTATAAATCTTCACCTTTGGCCCCTTCGTTTTCGTCAGCGCGGGTTTCGCAAAGATGAGGATGTATTCGTGAACATTCTTGAAGAGGAAATTCGGCGGATAAGGGTAGCTTCCGAAGATGGGCCGCTGCGCGCCATAGGAGCCCCACTTGCCGCCGGTCCCGTCTTTCGACCAGATGATCTCATTGACCATGACGAAACCGATCTTGCGCAACAGCACGGCGAAATCTGTCGCGAGCGGGAATGTCAGCAGCCCGTGGTCGGTGTGCTGGTTTACGTTGGCTGTGACGACGCACATTTTACGGCCCGGCATGAGCGCGCGGAAGCATTCCTCGAAGACAGGACGGATGCCCTCGATAAAAGCGCTGTAGCTCTCGATGTTCCCCAGATTGCTTTCCGAATTGCCGTAGTCCGCCTTGTTCCAATAAGGCGGGCTCGTGACGACCAGACCAACACTGTTGTCTTCGATGAAGCTGAGATTCCGGCTATCCCCGCGGACAGCGACCAGCGGCTCAAAATCCGGCCCGTGCCCATTCTGGAGCTTGCTGCATTCCTTTTTGATAGTCCGGACATAGTCCCCGTTCTGATCCACGCAAACCGCGCGCCGGCCCAGAGGAATGACAGCCCGCGCCGTCGTTCCGGTCCCCGCAAAAGGATCGAGCACGGTCTCGCCGTAGAAGCTGAACAGCTTGGCCAGGCGCAGCGGAATCTCAGCCGGGAAAACGGCCGGGTGGTCGTCATGGCTCGTATTCGCGATGCTCCAGACGGTTTTGGTGTATTCCCTCCATTCATCCTTGGTGACCTTGCTTTTCTCCTTGGCGCCCGGCGCGAGACTCGCTTTCTTCGCCGCTTTGCCCTTCTGCTTCCTCGCTGAATCTTTAGTCATGCCGTCTCCTTCTCCTCGGTTGCCGTGACTTTGTGCGTGCGCAACGTGGCCGCCACCGTGTGCGCTGTGAATTGCTGAAGCTCGTCCACGAACGCGCCTTCCAGGCGCGCGAGATCCGCAAGCACCTCGTCGGTCTTCCGCCGCATGTCATCGTGGCCGTTCGGCGTGTAGGCGAGCGAGGTGCTTCCCCGGTTCAGGCTTATGACGGGCTTCGCCTTGATCGCGGACCAAAGCGCCGCGCCGTGCTCCGACAGGGCTCCGGTCACGTCTCCGTTCAGATCCTCGCTGCCGAATGGCAACTCCGCGATGAAACGTCTCGACACATGGAACCCGTCGCCGTGCGTGTGCCACCACCAATACGCGAGATGGCTGGAAAGGATCGCGAATACGCCCAGGGCGTCCGTCCTGGAAGCGCATCTGACCGCGTGCAGGGGATGTTCCGAGAGCCCCTGCCGCGCGCGCAGCACACCCCCTGGAGGCTTCAGGAACACATTGACGAAGTTATACGCGGTAGCGCCGACAAACACCGTCCGGTCATCCGCATCCCGCGTTTCGGCCAGGTCAACGCGCTCGATGGACTGCGCCACCTGTTCAAGGCGGCCCCACCGCATGCTAAGCGCCTTGAGGGCCGCCGCCTGGAGAGAGCCTTCAATTTTCGGGATTCCGGCCCGTATGTCCCCGTCCACCACCGTGAACCCGAGGCTCCTGAACATCGCCGCCCGGCTGTCGCCGCGCCATTTTCGCAGCGGCCCCGTGGCCAGGACCGGCTTTGTGTCCGACGGGGTCCGCGTCCAAAGCACGATCGCGTTACGCGTCTTCACGTCCTCGCCGAAGAGCGCATGCGGTTCCCTGTCAAAGAACGCGAAGCTCCAGCGGCCGCGCGTTTTTGAGATGAGCTCACGAGTCTTCGAGAACTGCGCGCCGACATTACACGCCACGGAAAGCGGCAACACGAGCGCTCCGGAGCAGGGTCCGCCATCCGCCAGGCGGATCATCTGCTCGACGAACGCGGGATAGATTTCCGCATTGGGCTCGGGCTTGACCGCCAGGCTTTCAAACACGCGTCCCAGCCCGGCAAGATCCGAACGCCGTCCAAGGTCCGCGTAAGGCGGATTTCCGAGGACGACCGCCGCCCCTCGCTTGAGGGCCGGGAACAAACGCGACATTGAAACTCGTCCCGCCTCCGCCCGAAGCGCGGTCCCCGCAGGGTCGATTAGCAGCGTGTCGATGCAGGCGAGGTTCGTGCGCAGCCTGCGCCAGGCATCCACGGGCCGCGCGCCCTTCCCCCTCGCATCGCTCCAGCTATCGGCCAGGAGTACGAAAGCCGTCGCGTCGAGCGGCCACGGATCGATGTCCGCCCCGAACAGGCATTCCGCCGCAAGCGAAAACGCGTCCCTGTCGGGATGGCGCTTCCGCAGCTCCCGAAGCGCCGCCCTGCCGATGCAGCCGCCTCGCTCCGCAACGCGGCCTCCGCCTTGCTGACCGCGCGAGATGAAGCCAGTCCAGTCAATCGTTCGGACTCAAAGAACCACCGTCCAGCGTCAGCTAATGAAGCGGCCGCCGGGAACGCTTTAGCCGCGACGCCAGCGACCCACATGGAAACAATCGCCCAGGCAGCCATCTCCGCGTCCGACCGGGCGCACTCCGTCTCTTGCCGTTCGTCGCGCGGCCGGAGAGCCGCCAGGATCTCGGCGTATTGTTTCTTTTCAAGCGAGCCCGAGAGGGCCGCGACCGCTTCCCGGATGGGCTTTCCGTAAATCTCAACGACCGTCGAGAGAACATGCCCGCGCCGCGGCACCGCCAGACGAAGCCCCACGTCCGCCATTCCGGCCTCAACTGACGCCGATACTCCCTTCCCGCCCTCAGGCGAGCGCTGCACTGGAGACGCCCAGGCTTCAAGCGTGGCTGCCTGCTCCTGCTTTTTAACCGCCGCCGCCGTCAATAACAGCCTCCTTCAGATTTCGTGATTTGCCGGCACGCTATTCTCTCTCCCGAAACAGCGGCCACTTCTCCTCGATGTACTTTTCGGCAGCTTCGCGCACGACCCAAGCCAGCGATACTTTCTTCTGTTTCGCGATCGACTTCAGCGTTTCATAGACCTCTGGCGGAAAACTAAGCGTCGCCCGCACCTGCGCCGTGCTTCCGGCCGTCATCTTCTTCGCCTCTCCCTTTTTTGCCTTCATCCTTAAGCCCTTAATGGCTTCACCAAATTTCACCATATCGGTGAAGCAAAAGCAAGCCCGCCCCCAAGATGGTTTCTGGACGGGGCCTCATTCTCTCCGGCGCCGGAGACGCCGGCAGAGACGGGCCTTGCTTCCCCGCTCAACTTTGCGCCGCAAAGTGGCATCCGTCAGCCCCCTTTTGTTCGCGTCCCCTTCGGGATTTTAGGCCCGGATACCATGCGCGGGCGCTTTTCCTGGGTCAAGAAGAGCCCTCGGTTAACCCTTTAGAAGGGTCCCCCCGACGTTTTTCTTGACCCCGCGCCCAGCGCATGAAGGCCGGACCCGTCCTGGAGGCCGCCCCGCGGCTGGCTGCCCTGGCTCATCCGGAGCACCGGCCGTCGGACGAGCGATGGTCGCCCATTGAGATCCTCGGCCACCTGATTGATTCGGCGTCCAACAATCACCAGCGCTTCGTGCGGGCGCAGCTTGACTCGCGCCTGGAATTCCCCGGCTACACGCAGGATCGATGGACCGCGCTGCAACAGTACCAATCCGAGTCCTGGGACAACCTGCTGGCCTTGTGGATCAGCTACAACCGCCATCTGGCGCATGTGATCTCTGCGATCCCCGCTGGGGCCCAGCCTCACGCCTGCTCCATCGGGGGCCGCGACCCGGTGGCGCTCGGATTTCTGGTGACCGACTACATCCACCATCTGGAGCACAACCTGGCCCAGATCGCCGCTATTTCCCCTGCCGGAACGTCGAGCGATGGTCGCGGCGCCGTCTGATCGATTCGGCAGTCGCCAGCGCTACCGAACCCGACGTCATGTCGTCTAACTTGTACGATGGGAGGAGTGCCAATCGGAATCATGACACGAGCTTCTTGGATCGCTCTTGTGGCAACCGCCGCTCTGTCGAGCTTCGCCGGCTCCGCGCAGAACGCCGGCAACGTGTGGTGGCCCCAGTTTAGAGGACCGGATTCCTCGGGACTCGGTGGAGGCAGACCCCCCGTTCAATTTGGCCCCGGCCAGAAGGTTCTTTGGAAAACGGCTGTCGGGTCCGGACTGTCGTCGCCCAGCGTTTGGGGGGGACGCATCTTCCTGACGGAGTTTGATCGGACGAACAAGCAACTCGCCACCCTGGGCATCGATCGGCGCACCGGCAAGATCTTGTGGCGGCGTACCGTTGCGGCGGAAGCGATCGAAAAGGTCCACGAAATCGGCAGTCCGGCCGCTTCCACGCCTGCCACCGACGGAGAGCGGGTCTATGTCTACTTCGGTTCTTATGGGCTCGTGTGTTACGACCTGGACGGAAATCTGAGGTGGGAAAAGCGGCTCCCAATACCGGAAAACCCCTATGGCGCGGTCGCCTCACCCATTGTGGCGGGCGACTTCTTGGTGCTCAACCGGACGGTCTGGAAGACGGACCGCTCCTTGTTTCAGTATGGATGGTCGACTCCCGTGCATTGGCGTCACGACGGCATCGACGAGATTGTCGTGCTCGGAGGTGACTTTCGGCCGAACCAGCGTCTGATGGCATACAACCTCTCGGATGGAGCGGAGCGATGGTGGGTAGGCGGACTGCCGCCCTGCGGGAAAAGTACACCCGTCATCGGCGACGGGTTGCTGTTTCTGGCCGCGCCGGACATTATCCTGGAACCGGTAGCGGAACAAAGGAACCCCGAACGAGCGGCTCAGATTTACGCCAACAACGCCGCTCGCGTAATGGCTGTTCGCCCGGGCAACGGCGGCGAATTGGGCCAGGCGAATGTCGCCTGGTCAGAGAGGAAGGGTGTGCCCGGCGTTCCCTCCCCCTTGTACTACAACGGACGCCTCTATACTTTCCAGAACGGCGGCATCGTCTTCTGTCGAACTGCCAAGACAGGCGATCTGGTCTACAGCGGACGCCTGGGAGCCTCCGGCTACTACTACTCCTCGCCGGTGGCCGCTGACAATAAGGTCTACATTGCATCCGCCGACGGCGTGGTGGTGGTGCTGGATGCGCGTGAGGAGTTGAAAATACTGGCCACCAACAAGCTCGACGGCGCGATCCTCGCCACGCCGGCGATTGTCGACGGAAACATCTACGTGAGGACCGAAAGTCACCTGTACGCTTTTGGAAACTGATACGCTATTTCCCCAGCCGGAACGTCAGCCCTGCCATGGCCGTAATCGGATATCCGGGCGTGCCGTGAATCCGCGCCACGGGCAGCCCTCCCGGCAGGCGCGACTGAAAGTAGTTCTGCGTCTCGTAGTAGGCGCGGTTCGCCAGATTATCCAGCGCCAGGTTGAACTCGACGCCACGGCGGATGCGGCGCGTCAGGCCCAGGTCGAAGACCGTATGTCCCGCCGCCCGGATGGTGGGGTCGGCCCCATCCAGCCGGTAGTGGTTGATGGCGCGCATGCGCAGAGAGCCGCTCCAGCCCTTCCAGCCCGAAAGCGTCAGCCCGGCATCGGCCACGAAGTGCGGCGCGCTGTCGACGTAAAGGCGGGGCAGCGTACCGCGATAGAAGGCGTTGGCCACCTGGGTCAGGCTGGCGTTGAGCGCCAGATGACGGGTGATCTGCACTGCGGCCTTGCCTTCCAGGCCATAGGCGCGGCTGGGCCCCTTGAACTCAAAGGAGCCATCGTCGGGGATGTAGACTCGCTCGTTGGAGCGGTCGATCCAGAAAGCGTCGGCGCTTAGGGAGAAGCGGCTGAAGTGCGCCGAGGCGCCGGCCTGGTAGAAATCCGTGGTGGCGATTCGCGCGCCGCCGGAATGCTGGACCACGGCGCGGGCGTCGGAGGTCGAGATCCCGCGGCCGTAGTTGGCGTGCAAGGTGAGCGGAACCCGCCGCGAGGGCGTGAACGCCACGCTGGCTTTGGGCTCCCAGCGGCCGGAGTGCTCCAGGCCGCTTGCGTCCGGTTGGACCCGGCCGCGCACATCGAAGCGGAACTCGTCGAAGCGCAAGCCGCCGCCCGCCTGGAGGCGTCCGTGGAAAAGGCTGACATTCTCCTGGACATACCCCGCGCCGTTGGTGACGCGCACGTCGGCGCGGCTGGTGACGCCCAGCGGAATCCGATCGACCGCGGGGTACAGCCCCACCAGGATCTGGTTGTCGTGGTAATTGGCGCCGGCCGTGAACAGTCCCTGCCAGGTCGCACGGCTTTGCGGCCGCAGGTACTGCGCATTGGTCCCGTGCTGGAGGCGCGAGTCGTGCTGCTGGAAGGCGTCACCCCGGCCGGGATCGTTCAGGAAGAAAGTGAAGTTCGAATAGAGGTCGAACAGCGACCGCGCGGCAAAGCCGTCCAGCCTCCACACCTGGCCGCCGGCGCCCTCCTGGCGAAAGTACACGCTGCCGGTCGCCGAGCGAACCCGGCCGCCGCCGGATGGATCGACGAACCCAAACCGGTCCAACCGCCCCGCCGCCACCTCGTCCAGAGGAAGCTGTCCGGACGACTGGAAGCTGTTCCGAGCGACGTTGGTCCGGAATCCCAGGCTGCGCTGCGCGGAGAAGCGCCGGGTCAGGTTGCTGGTCAGGTTGTCCCGCCGGTAGTCGAGCGGCGACAGAAAAGGCCCGTCCGAGTGCGACCCTTCGTAGGCGAGGAACGCCTCCGTGCCCGCCCAGTTCGGGCTGAGGCTCAGGAAGCCCCGGCGCGCGCCGAACGACCCGCCCTGAATGCGCGCCGTCAGCAGGTCCGGCAGCGACTCGCGCAGCCGGATATGGACCACGCCCAGACCGCTGAAGTCCCCGTATTCGGCGCTGAAGGGGCCGTTGATCAGGCTGACTTCCTGGATCAGCTCCGGACTCAGGCTCTTCAGCGAGCCCAGATAGCCCTGCCCGTGGCCCTGCGTCGTCTGGTTCTGCTGGACGTTGTCGACCAGGACCTTCAGGCCGCCGTTGACGCCCCCATGATCCAGGTTGAACCCGAAGCGGCGGATTTCCAACGACTTGCCCCCGCCTTCGTGTTGGCCCGCATTGATCCCGGCGCCCAGAACGTGAAACACCTGGTCGTCGCGCGAGAACAGCGTGCGTCCGAAGACCTCGGCATTGCGCCGGTCCAACTGCGGCTCCACCGGCGTCGCCGTGATCACCACGCTCTGGTGGAGCACAGGGATGACCGGCTTCTCGGCCGGGTCCTCGGCAGCGCACAGCGCGGCTGCGGCAATGTAGGTGGCGCACAGGATAAGGCGCATAGTCGAGTGCTACGTTTGCGGAATTCGTAACACTATCACAGATACGGGGCCTGGCGCTGAACGGATTGGCCTCAAGCCGCGATATGATTGAACGAGCGTCCAGAGGCACGGACATGACACTCCCAGAGATCCACGGGCGCCCTATCCTGATCCAGTTCCAGCCCGACCTTCGGGTGCACCACGGCAAGCTGGTTACCTCGGGCGGCTCGGAAGTCCACGCAGCCAGTTGTGTGCGGCGTCGCGAGATGGTGCTCGACGGCACGCTCCGCCGCCGCCCGCGAGAGTTACGCCGGATTTTCATGCACGAGCTGTTTCACTTCGCCTGGCCCCGGCTGGGTAACCCCAAGCGCCGCTCTTACGAAGAACTGCTGGAGAGCGAGATTCAGAGACGGGTGCGGGGCGAGCTGGGCTGGTCCGCCCAAATGCGCAAGAAGGCTCTCGGCCCCGACGATCCGCGAATCCGGACCCGCCACTGGCGCGAGTACGTCTGCGAAAGCTTCTGCGACACGGCCGCCTGGCTGTTTGCCGGCTTGCCGCGCCACGTAGAGTTTACCTTGCCCGATCGGGCGCGCAGGCGGCGGCGAGACTGGTTCGAGAAGCAGGGGCTGACCCGGCGAATCGCGGTATAATCGTAGCGAGGAGGGGGTTTGTCATGTCGCTTGCTCGCTCACCCTACGCTCTGACCGGCGGTCTGGCCGTGGCGCTGGCCATTTCAGGTTGCGGCTTGTTCAGACAGGTCAGGGCGGCCGAGTCCTCCCTCCGCGCCGAAAAAGAGCGCAAGCCGGCGCCGGAACTCGCCCTCAAGGACGCCGACGGAAAGACCGTGCGCCTCTCCGACTACAAGGGAAAGGTCGTGCTGCTCAACTTTTGGGCCACTTGGTGCGGGCCGTGCCGGATGGAGATGCCCTGGTTCATCGACTTCGAGCGCAAGTACAAGGACAAAGGCTTCGCCGTGGTGGGCATCGCCATGGACGAGGAGGGCTGGCAGGTGGTGAAGCCGTTCATCACCGATCTGGCGGTCAATTACCGCATCCTGTTGGGAACCACCTCCGCCGCCGACCTGTACGGCGGCGTCGATGCGCTGCCCACTACCTTCCTCATCGACCAGGAGGGCCGGGTAGCCGCCACTCACGTCGGTTTGGCGGGCCGGGACACTTTCGAAAATGGAATCAAGGAACTATTGTCGGGGCCTTCTGCTGGCTCTGGGAATCCCGCTGTTCTTGCTCGCGCAAGGTAGCCAGATCCTCTCGCAGGCGCCCGCGCAGAAGCTGTCCGCAAAGCGCGGCGCGACGGCCGAGGCCGCGCTGACTTTTGTCTTGGGGGAGGGCTATCACACCAACAGCCACACTCCCAGCGAGAGCTACCTCATCCCGTTGCGGCTGACCTGGGACAAGGGCGCGCTCGAAGCCGTCGAAGTGACCTACCCCGAGCCGCACCTGGAAAAATACGAGTTCTCGCCTAAGCCGCTGTCGGTTTTTACCGGAACCTTCCGGATCGTCACCCGGTTCAAAGCGCCGTTAGATGCCATGAGCGGGCCGGGGCTGGCCACTGGCAAGCTGCGCTACCAGGCCTGCAATCAGACGTCCTGCCTGCCGCCCCGGACGATCGAGGTCAAGCTGCCGGTCGTGATCCAGTAGCGGCGGCTCAGGGGCCGGCTCGATTCACGGTGCCGTAACGGGCCAGGTGGGCGAGATTGATATCCACCCAATCCGCCGTGCTCAAGTTGTAGCGCGGCGTGGAATACTCCAGCCACCGGTTCCAGTCGTGATTCACCACCGGCTTGGCCGCCCACAACCGGTCCACCGCCTGGCGATCCATCAGTTGTGCCCGCAGCATTCCTTCCAGGTAATTGCCGGCCTCCTCGGTATTGCCTTTGAACCGGCTCAGCAAATAGGCATGGATACGGTCCTTGGCGTCCGGCACAATGGCGTGCTCGGCTTCGGCGGCCACGATGATCCCCTGGCCGCCGAAATACCACACCGTCACCCATGGAAAGGCGGCGCGCACCGAGGCCAGGATCGACTCCACCTCCCGCGTGCCAATGTGATGGAACTGAATCCACTGCTGGAACACTCCGCCCGGCTTCAGGCGCGCCCGCGCCAGGTCGTAGAATCCCTTGCTGTAGATGTTGGTGGCGCCGGAGAACCACACGCTGGACACCTCCATCGAGATCAGGTCGTATTTCTTCGCGCGCGTCAGCAGCACGTTGCGACCGTCCTCCAGCAGCACCGTCGCCCCGCCTGCGGCCTGGATATTGTCGTTGATCCCGGTGAAATACCGGCCGGATGCCTCCAGGATCCCCGGCGCGATCTCCGCCACCGACACGTCCCGGTAACCCAGGCCCTTGAGCACGGCGGCCGACTGGCCGGTGCCGAAGCCGATCACCAGCGCGTCGCTGCGGCTCTCCAGGTGCAGCGTGGGGATGGCTGTGAAGCCGATCTGGGCGTGGGTCTGTTCTCCATCGTCTCCCTGGAACTTGCCGTTGGTCAGCAGCACCTTGCGCTTCCCGCCCGGACCTTCCGTGTTCTCGACCACCGTGGTGACACCGCCATAGGCGTCCTCGTGAAAGAACAGCAGCTTGCTGCTGGGGAACACGTTGACCATGGCGAAGTGGACGTTGACTCCCGAGGTGAACTGGAGACGATCCCACCGGGGCATGCTGAATGCGATCCACGCCAGCGCGGCCGCGGCCGGCACGGCGTACCGCAGATCGCGAAACCGGCGCTCGACGCAGAACATGCCGATCCCGCACGCCGCCAGCGCCCCGATCATCACTTTCAGGCTCAACTCGCTGCCCAGTCGCGGGAGAAGAAAGAACGAGCCCGCCACCGCGCCGGTCACGCACCCGGCGGCGTTCACAGCCCCCATGTAGCCGATCAGCGTGCCCGCGCCCTGCTCCATGCGGCGGTCGCTGAACAGCGCCGGATACACCATCCCATAGAGAAATGTCACCGGGAGCAGCAGCATGGCCAGGTGCAGCCAGCGGATCGCCTCGCCCAGGTAGAAGTTCTCGACTCCTTGACCCATCGTGGCCACCGAGTAGGGGACGCCCGGCCACAGCACGGTCTGCGCGAACAGCACCGCGCCCGAAGCCAGGAACAGAAACCCGAGATTGGGCTTCTCCTTGCCGCGCTCGATGGTCTGGGCTACGGCGCGCGCGCCCAGCCCGAGCCCCAGCGTCACAAAGAACAGCATCGACGAGAACGCGTATATGGAGCTGTTGATCACCACCGCGACTACATGGGTCCAGAGGACCTCCAGCGCGAAGAACACAAAGCCCGACAGCCAGGCGATCGCCAGCAGCGGATACTCGAACGCATGGATCGCTGCCGCGGAAGCCCCGGCCGGCGGCAACGGCGTAGGCGGCGCCTCGGGAACGGCGGCCACGCGCATGGCGTAGAAAGCCACGGCGCCATCTATGAGCATGCACAGAACCAGCGCGCCCGATAATCCGATCACGGGCAGCAACACATACGGGGCCACCGCCGCCGCCATCGCCGCGCCGAACAGGTTCGCCATATACAGCCGGGCGATGTAGACGCCGGCGCGGGAGGACATCCGCTTGGCCATCTGGCTGAGGAACGGAAACGACAACCCCATGGCCACGGCCGGCGGCAGGACCACCGCGACAGCCACCACGATCCGGCTCAGCAGCATGGTGGCGGCGTCGCCGGCGCCCCACATCAGGAGGCTCGCGAAGGCCGGCATGGCCGCGTCAAACAGCAGCAGAACCATCCCGCAGCTTGCGGCCACGGCCAACTCGGCCAGTCCGTACAGGCGCAGCGGGTCCCGGCTGGTGCGCTTGGCGATGCGCGCCGCTATCCAGCCGCCGATCCCCAGGCCCGTGAAGTACACCGACAGCACCACCGCCGCCGCTGGCGTCGTGCCTCCCACCACCACGCTCAACAACCGCTCGAAAATCTGCTCGACCAGCACGCCAACCAGGCCGGACAGAAAGAACAGGATCAGGAGAGTGCGCGAGTGGTTCTTCATGCGTGCAAGTGCTGTAGGCTCTGTACTTCATCGGCACAATGGATTACAAAGAATAGGTGAAGAAATCGACGCCCCCCGCCGATATCCAGGTCTAAGGTATGAACCTGGACACCGCCTCGCGGCTGCTCGCCGTCGCTTGCCTGGAAGTCCTTTTGTTCGCGGTATTTTGGCTGTTTCGCGGCGCCGATATGCCCTTCCTGGCCTTCGCCGTGATCGGCGTGGTCGTAGTGCAATTGTCTGAGCGCCCGCGCCGTGGGGACCTGCTGGCGGCCTTAGCGGCCGGCTCGGTGGTGGGCTACTTGTATCTCGCCGGTGGCCGGTCCTTCGGGTCCTTCACCGCCGCCGTGCCGGTGGGCTGCCTGGCCTTTCTCGGACTGGGCAGCCTGGCGATCCTGGGCGCCCGCGCCGTCGTCGAGACCCGCGCGCTCCGTCCCCTGCTTCTTGCGGCCTTCTGCCCCCTGCTGATGGCCATCGTGAACTTCGCGCTGCTGGCGACGGTGGAGTTCCAGCCCAAGGTCTTCGATCACTACCTGTATCGCTTCGACGCCCAACTGGGCGGTCAGGCCGCCTTTCAGGTGGGCCGCTGGTTGGGGACCTGGCCCGCGCTGCAAGCCATCTGCTTCCTGGTCTATTCGGCTTTGCCCCTGGCGGCGGTTGTGTTTTTCCTTCTGTATCTGCATCTGCGCGATCGCCGCCGCTTCCCGGCCAACGCCTTCGTCGTATTCCTGATCGCCGGCGCAGCGGGATTCTCGCTGTTCTGGATCTGCCCGGCGGTCGGCCCTCGGCATGTTTACGGGGACGCATTTCCGGTCAGCCCGCCGCGCTCGGTCCCGCTTGAGGCCATCCCACTGGAGGCCTTCCCGCGCAATGCCATGCCCTCCCTGCATGCGGCCTGGGCGCTGCTGATCTGGTGGAATCTGCGCGGCCAGAATCGCTGGATCCGCCGCGCTGTCGAAGCCTTCCTCGCCTTCACCCTGCTGGCCACTCTCGGTTTCGGCGAGCATTACCTGATCGACCTGGTGGTCGCGATTCCCTTCTCCCTGGCCATCCAGGCATCGGCCGAGAAACGCCGCCTCCCGGCATCGGCGGGCGCGCTCCTGGCGATCGCCTGGGTGGTCGCGCTGCGGCTTGGCTGGATTCCCCCGTCGTCCGTAGCCTGGACGGCGGCGGCCCTGACCCTGGGCGCTTCCGCCCTGGCTTTGAGCGGGATGACGACCCCGAGAGCCGTTTCGCATAACCGGATCACCGAAGCCCTGTGACGAGCTCGAGGCGGGAGAGGACGTTGAGCGGCGAGTAGGTGTAGGACTGGCAATCGGGACTAACGCGGATAGGATTCAGGTCGAGAAGGCCTATCGGGTCGGGCGGTGTGATTTGTTTCCACTGCGTCAGCCGGCCGGTTTGCCGGTTCACCTTCCACAGTTGGGGCGGAAGCTCGTCGTACCGATGGAGGACGAGGCGGTCGTCCGGACACCACTGGAGGGGCGTGAAGCCGGTATC
>JACOSH010000176.1 GCA_016178945.1 Acidobacteriota bacterium | reverse complement strand
CCGCACCGTGCGGGTCACGTCGCCCTCCACGGCGATTTCCTCCGGCCGGTATTCCGTACCCCGCTCGACGATGGCGGTGTGCGGGCCGGGCGGCGTCCGGATCTTGCCCTTGCCCGGCAGCACGACGCCCAATTCGGGATAGCGCGGATGGATCGGCAGCAGCGGCTCCGCCAGGCGCACCAGCATGCCCTGCCCATCGCGCAACTTGAGCCGCGCGGCGACCGGAGCGCCCTTCTCGTCGAGAACGGCGAGGTCGAGCGTGCCGGCCAGGGCGCACGCGGACAGCGGAATCAGGGCAAAGGCCCGCACACCAGCATTGTATGCCAGGAGTGTGTATGATTGCGCTCATGGGCCACACCCGCCGCAATTTTCTCCAATCCGCCGGCGCCCTGGCTGCCACGCCGGCCGCCGCGCCCCAGAACAAGACGACCCAAAAGAAGGCTCGCCGCGCCCACTTCGCTCCGGGCGGCGCGCCTCGAAAAATCACGGACAACCTGTATGTCTTCGAGGACACCTGCCAGGTGTATGTCGTTCGCGACGGCTCGTCCTGCGTCCTGATCGACTTCGGCTCCGGCAAGATCCTCGACCATCTGCGCGGCCTGGGCATCTCCAAGGTCGATTGGATCCTGCACACGCATCACCACCGCGACCAGTGCCAGGGGGACCAGCGCGCCGTCGAGCGCGGCATCCCGATCGCCGTCCCGGCCCACGAGCGGCATCTGTTCGACGACGCCGAGAACTTCTGGCGCAACCGCCGCGTCTTTCATCTCTATTACGTTCGCAACGATTTCAACACCATCACCGAGAACATCCCAGCGGCCCGCGGCCTGCCCGATTACTCCACTTTCCGCTGGAACAAGATGGACTTTTTCGTGCTGCCGACGCCCGGACACACGCTGGGTTCGGTCACGCTGCTGGTTTCGGTGGATGGCAAGAAGGCGGCCTTTTCCGGCGATCTGATGATGGCGCCGGGCAAGATCCTCAACTTGTACGACACCCAGGTCAACTACGGCGGCTTCGAAGGCGTCGATCTGGGCATCTATGCGCTGGCGCAACTGGAGGAACAGAAGCCGGAGATCCTTTGCCCTTCGCACGGCGAGCCGCTGAAGGACCCGGGCGACGCCATCCGCGAGACCAAGCGCAAGTTGATCGACTTCTACCGCTTTGAGAACGGCACGCCGAATGTCGAGAACCGGCCCTACGCGGTCAGCCCGCATCTGGTGGCCAGTTACCAGACCACGTCGTCCTTCTATTCCATCGTCAGCGACAGCGGCAAGGCGATGTTTATCGACTACGGGTCGGCGTCGGGGCTGCACTTCGGGAATTTCGAGCGGGCCACGCCGGCCACCGGACGCATCCGGTTCGTCGAGCACACCATCGGCGACCTGAAGCGCGACTTCGGCGTCAAGAGCGTGGACGTGGCCATGCCCAGCCACATGCACGACGATCACATGAATGGCTTCCCGCACCTGATCCGCCATCATCAGGCCAAGGTGTGGTGTCTGGAAAACATGGTGGACATTTTTCAGAACCCGCGCGGCTACAACCTGGGCTGCATCTTGGGCGAGCCGTTCAAAGTGGCGCGCAGCTTCCGGCCCGGCGAGCGCTTCAAATGGGAGGAGTTCGACTTCGAGATCACTCACTCGCCGGGGCACACCGAGTACCAGATGGCGCTCTATGTGACGATCGACGGCCAGCGCGTGGCATTCACCGGCGACGCGCTATTTCCCTATCCGAGCCCGCGGAACATCCTGCGGCACAACCTCATCTACCGCAATCACGTGGAGAACGACAGCCACCTGAAATCGATGCGGAACCTGATCGACCACCAGCCGGCGCTGGTCTGTCCGGGGCACGGGAGACCCTACCCGGTGACGCCGGAGCTGCTGGAGGCCACCGATCAGCACCTGCGCAAGCAGCAACAGTTCTTCTTCGACTTGCTGCCGGAAGGAGAAGTCGATTTCTGACTCGATCCGAGCTGGCTGCGGATCTATCCGTATCAGGCCATCGTCGAGCCGGGCAAGCGGACGGAATTCCAGATCCACGCCCAGAACTACAAACCGTCGCCGATGAAGATGGAGGTGGCGCTGGTGGCGCCCCCTGAATGGTCCGTGGAGCCGGACGTGGTGAAGTTCGAGGTCGCGGCGCGGTCGAAGGCGATGCATCCCGTGACGGTGACGGTCCCGAAAAGCTGGCAGCCGCCGTCGCCGCGGTTTGCCATCGCGGCGGACGTGATGCGGGACGGAAAGTATCTGGGGCAGATTACGGAAGCCGTCGTGGAGGTGCGGGGGTAAGCGGAATCACCCGCGGCCTGGCTTACTCCCACAACTCGTGGACCGGCCCGTAGAGGTCGCGGTCGGAGAAGGGGACATACTCGAAGCCGCGGCCGAGCGGGTCGTCGCGGCGCACGGTGGACCAATCGATGCCCAGGGCCGAGTAGATGGTCGCTTCCAGGTCCTCGTTGCGGATGTCGCGCTGGCGGCTCCAGCCGGGCTCGGTGGTGGCGCGGCCGTCGCGGTCGGTGGCGCCGATCACTCGCTTTCCCTTGACGCCTCCGCCCGCCATCAGGACCGTTTGCTGCAAGTAGTGGTCGCGCCCGCCGGTCGGGTTGAGCGGTCCCGGAACGCGGCCAAACTCGCCCATGGCGACGACCAGGGTCTCGTCCAGCAGGCCGTCGTTCTTGAGGTCGGCGAGGAGCGGGCCGATGGCGCTGTCAAACTGCTTGGCCAGGGTGACGTGGCTGTTGTTGGGCGCGTAGATGTTGTCGTGCTGGTCCCAGTTGCCCTGGGTGATCTGAATGAAACGGACGCCCGAGCGTGCGCGCAGCAGGTTGCGCGCGGCGATGCAGGAATTGCCGAAGCCGGAGTTGCCGTAGCGGTTCTTTTCTCCGTCGCCGAAGGTGAAGATGCTGTCGACGTCGCTGTTGTACATCAGCTTCCGCGCGGCGAAGTTGTAGGAGAACATCTCGTTGGGCGCTGCGCCGAGCTCGCCGGAGTAGCGCAACTCCGTGTCCATGCTCAACAGCAGACCGTAGCGGCGGTCGAAGCGCGTGGGGCCGTAGCCGTGCTTGGTGTTGCCCACGCCGGCGCCGTTGGGCGTGATGTAGAAGGGTCCGTACTCCGGCGGCAGGTAGCCCGGCCCGACGCCCAGCGGCGTGTTCAGAGCCACGAAGGCCGGCAGGTCGCCCTGCTGCTTCACCAGCTCCATCGAGACCACCGAGCCGATGTGCGGCGCGATCTTCGCCGTTCCCGCCGTGGGATTTCGCCCGATGTTAACCCAGGTCTTGGCCAGCCCGTGCACCAGCGCGTAGGCTTTCACCGATCGCAGGAAGGCGACGTTGTCGAGCTGATCGGCCAGCGCGGGCATCAGACCGCGCGGGAAGCGGATGTCGCCGAAGCTGGTGGGCTGGAAGGAAGCGGGCGTCCACGCTCCTTCTTTCAAATCGAAGGTATCGACGTGGCTGGGGCCGCCGTCCATGAAGACGAAGATGCAGTTCTTCGCGGACCCTTTGGGCGAGACCGCGGCCTTGGCCACGTGTTCCGCCGACCGGCCGGGAAGCAGGAAATAGCCGCCCATGGCCGAGGCCATGTGCCGGAAGAACATGCGGCGCCCCAGTTGCGGGCGGCGCCAGAACTGAGTCCCTGCCAGCGTGCTCGCGTCGATGCCGAATCGGTCCTTCATAGCCGTTCAGTAGCTGAAGATGAACTCCACTTTGTTGAGGGCGACCCAGGCCAGGTCCTCGATATAGTCCAGCCGCTCGGTGGGCGTCTTGGCGCCGGCCAGAAACTCAACGCCCTTTCGCATTTCATACTCCGACGGCCGGCGCGACAGGAAAAGCAGAAAGGTCTCCTCGACCACTTCCTCATTGGTTGCCAGCTTGCTAATGGCGATGAGCGGCGGCGATCCCCGCGCCGTGAGCCGGCTCAGCACGAAGGAGTCGTTCATCAGGTTCAACTGCTGGAGGATGGATCCCTGCTGGCTGCGGAACACCGTGTCGCGATTCCCACGCAGGAACGCGTTCATGAAGCCGGCCACCGCGCCGTTGCTGCGCGGCTCGACCGGCTCGGGCAGCCGCAGGGCCATCGTAAAGCGCTCGGTCGAGTTGTTCACCGTGTAGCTGCCCGGATAGCCGGTGGCCAGGGCGATGGCGTCGTGGACCTCTTCGCCTTCCAGCCGGCGCGGGTAGTGGCGCGCGAACAGCGGCACATAATCGAACTTCCAGTCGTCGTCGTAGCGCGAGCTGAGCTGGTAAGCGGAGGAACGCACCAGGACGCGCAGGAATTCGCGGAAACCGAACTCGCGCCGGGCCAGATCCTGGCCGAGTTTGACCAGCAGCTCCGGGTGCGTGGCTTGTAGGGCCCACGGTTTGCCTTCCGGCGAAGCCGCTTGGGGAGGGTTGTCGGGATCGAGGCGCGCCGGATCCAGGCCATCCACCGGGTCCACCAGGGGCAGGCCGAAGAGCTCCTTCCACAAACGGTTGGCGAAATTCATGGCGAACAGCGGATCCGCGACCATGGAGTCGGCGAAGGCCTTGCGCCAGTTGCTGTCGCTGGGAGCGGCGCCGCCGCGATACTCCGGCGTCAGGTTGCGCAGAGCGGCCACTGGGAGCCGGTCCGGCCGGTTGCCGAAGTTGGTGTTCAGGTCGTACGTGCCGGAAGTCCGGTCGCGGACGTCGAAACTGCGGTAGTAAAAGTCGGTGGCCGGCAGGTTGCGCTGCGGCATGTCCAGCCGCGCGAAGAAGGCCGCCATTTTCTGAGCTTCCAGGCGCGTGGCCGTCGATCCCCACAGGCTGACCAGCTCCAGATGCCCGCGGCCGTTGTGGCAGAGCACGCAATCGTAGTGGGAGACTCCCAGAAACGCGCTCGCCGCGGTCTTGAGCATCGTGTCGTAGGTGTCCTGGATGGGACCGTTGGGCGTCTTGCCGTTGATGGGGAAGTTCGTGCCGGCTGTGGCGATATCGAAGGTGTTGCCGGTGGCCGTCACCGCCTCGGAGGCGATCTCCTTGATGGTGCGCTCCCAGACAAGCTGGCGCCGGATCCACTCGTGGTAGGAGTTGCGTCCGTTATACTGGCGGTCGAAGTTGGCCGGGAAGGCGACGTTGAGCAGCAGGTCGCCCCACCACATCGCCCATTTGTCCACGAATTGCGGCGAGTAGAGCAGCTTCTCGATCACGGTGTCGCGCTTGGTCTCGCTGGTGTCGGCCAGGAAGGCGCGGATGTCGGCTGGGGCGGGCGGCGTGCCGGTGAGATCCAGATAAATGCGGCGCAGGAACTCCTCGTCGGTGGTCAGCGCCGCCGAGGGCACGTTGAGCCGTTCCAGCTTGCCGAAGATCTCCTCGTCGATGAAGTTGCGCTTCGGGATCAAGGCGGCGGCCATGGTGAGGCGCCCGCTGCCGCCGCGGGCCAGCGACTGGCCGATCTTGCGCGTGGCCTGGTAGATGTCCCGCCGGTGGCGACTCTCGCGGGCGAGAAACTCCTGGGGGTTGGCCTGAAAGGTGCACTCCGCGCCCCAGAACAGGGCGGGCGCGAGCAGCAGCGGAATGGCGGTCTTCACACTCTTCTTCTCACCCAAAACCGGCAGTCTCGGTATTATACAAGAAACGGCCCATGTCTTGCGAGTGGGAGATCCTGCCGCGCGCCTTTTATGCCCGTCCGACGGTGGAGGTGGCGCGCGAGCTGCTGGGCAAGGTCCTGGTGCACCGGCGTTGCGCCGGGATCATCCTCGAGACCGAGGCCTACCTGGGGCTGAACGACAAGGCGGCTCACGCCTCGCGTGGGATCACGCCGCGCACCCGCGTGATCTTCGGCGAGCCGGGACACGCCTACGTGTACTTCATCTACGGGATGTACCACTGCCTGAACCTGGTGGCCGAGCCCGCGGGCACGCCGGGGTGCGTGTTGATCCGGGCCATTCATCCCGTCGCGGGACTCTCCGGCATGCGGAAACGCCGCCCGGCCGCGCGCTCGATGGCCGATCTGGCCTCCGGTCCAGGCAAGCTGACCCTGGCTCTGGGGATAACGGCGGGGCAAAACGGGAGCGATGTCACGCGCGGCTCGCTGACCGTGCGGCGGTTCCGCGAGGAGCCGTCCTTGCGCATCCTCACCACGCCCCGCGTCGGCATCCGGCAGTGCGCCGACTGGCCGCTGCGCTTTGTGGTCGAGGACGGGTGTGCTATTTTGCCCAGTGATGAGTCTTTCTACCTTTAGCTTTCCTACCCGGATTCTCTTCGGCGTGGGCGCCATCCAACAACTGCCCCAGGAACTGGCCACGCGTGGTATCGCGCGGCCGTTGTTCGTGACTGATGCCGGACTGGCTCGAACGCCGTTGTTCACGCGCGTCGCGCGATTGATCCCGAACGCGGCCGTGTTCACCGGCGTGGAGCCGAATCCCACCGAGAAGAACGTGCTTGACGGCGTGGCCGCTTATCGCGCCAACGGCTGCGACGGCATCGTGGGGTTGGGGGGCGGATCGCCGCTCGACGCCGCCAAGGCGATCCGCTTGAAGGTCACGCACGAGGGGCCTCTGGCCGATTACGACGATCTGCTCGACGGCGCCAACCGGATCGCGCCCAATGTGCCGCCGTACATCGCCATCGCCACCACTTCGGGCACGGGCAGCGAGGTGTCGCGCTCCACGGTGATCACCATCCAGGCGACCCAGCGCAAGACCGTGATCTTCAGCCCATATTTGATCCCTTCGTTGGCCCTGGGCGATCCGGAGCTGACCGCGCAACTGCCGCCGCACATCACCGCCGGAACCGGCATGGACGCCTTCACCCACAACGTGGAGGCCTACATAGCCAAGGGCTATCATCCGATCTGCGACGCCATCGCCCTGCGGGGCGCGCGACTGGCCTGGGACAACCTGCCGCGGGTGATGGATGCGCCGGGCGACCTGGAGGCGCGGGCCAACATGATGATGGCCTCGATGATGGGAGCGCTCGCCTTTCAGAAGGGCTTGGGCGCCACCCACTCGCTGGCGCACCCGTTGTCGTCGGATTGCGGGATGCACCACGGGACCGCGAACGCCGTGCTGTTGCCGGTGGTGCTGGAATACAACCAGTCCGAGGCGGCCGAGCGGCTGGCGGAACTGGCCGCCGAGTTCGGCGGAGGCGGGGTCGCCGAACGGGTGCGGGAATTGAACCGCCGCGCCGGGATCCGGCCGCGCCTGCGGGACTACGGCGTTTCCGAGGAGGCCCTTCCGAAACTGGCGGATAAGGCGATCCAGGACGGCTGCCACCAGTTGAATCCGCGCCCCTGCACTCGGGAAGACCTGCTGGCGCTGTACCGCGCGGCGTGGTGAGGACGGTGGCGGAAACCCTCGCCGCTAACGAAACGTACGCAAGGGCCCTTCCGGGAGGTGGGGCGTGTTGTTCAGCGAGAACAAGGTCAATTCCTCCTCCCGCAGCCGCAACGTGCTGAATGCGGCGTTGAACAGCACGCCGGCCAGCCGGAAGATGCGCCGCTCGTCCACTCCCAGCGCGGAGCCGCACCAGATGGCCGTGGGCGTGGCCGAGGTGAAGACCGCCACGGCCTCACCCGGCGCGTGACAAAGCAGATCGCGGCGCGGCGACTCCACGCGCGCGCGGAAATCGCCCCAGGGCTCGATGCCGTCAAGCTGGTGATGGTTAGCGACCCAGGCACGTATCAACTGCACGTCGCAGGCGGTCATCACCCGGTCCACATTGCCCTGATGCAGAGCCGCGTAATCGCGCGCGAATTGCCCGTCTTCGGCCAGCATCCGCGGGGCCAGTTTTTTCCACAAACTTTCCAGGTTGAACTCATTCCAACGCGGGTCGAGCTGAATCTCCGGCGCGCCCTCCATCTGAGCAAGCGCGATCTCCGCGGTCTGCCGCTGGCGCCGCATCGAACCGGTATAGGCCGCCTGGAAACGGATGCCCGACGAGCGGAAATACTCGCCCAGCAGGCGGGCCTGCAGACGGCCGGTCTCGGAGAGGACATCGTAGTTGTCGCGCGATCCGGCCTGCCCGTGCCGGATCAGGTAGAGAGAGCTCATTGCCGTTCGAGAAGCGCGGTGGCCACGTCCACCAGCCCGATCACGCGGTCTTCCATGGCGGCGAAACGCTCATCGGTGGTCTGGCCCAGATAGTAGCGGTGGTAGATCTGCTGCAGGACGACGGCGATTTTGAAAATCGCGAATACTTCATAGTATCCAATGCCCGACAGATCGCGCCCGGTGGCGCGGGTGTACCGCTCGACCAGCTCGGCGCGGGTGGGCCATCCGGGCATGGTGGTGACCGGGCTGATGGAATCGCGGCGCGCGGGCGGATCCTGCGCTTCCGGCCAATAGCAGAGCAGGATGCCGAGATCGACCAGCGGATCGCCGAGCGTGGCCATCTCCCAGTCGAGCACGGCCACAATGCGCGCCGGATCGGCCGGATCGAGCATCACGTTGTCGAGCTTATAGTCGTTGTGGATCAGCGAGGCGCCCGCGGAGGCCGGCCGGTGCAGGGTCAACCATTCGATGAGGCGTTCCATGGCCGGCAGATCCCGGGTGCGGGCTCGCTGCCAGCGGCCGAACCAGCCGGTCAACTGGCGTTCCAGGAATCCGGCGGGCTTGCCGATCTCCGAAACCGGCGGATGAGCGACGTCGATCGAGTGAAGCTGAACCAGGGTGTCCAGCAGCGCCTCGCCGACGCGGCGGCGCAACCCCAGATCTCCGCCGATCTGGGGCGGATTCTCACGGCGGATCACCAGGCCGCTACGCCGCTCCATCAGGTAGAACGGGACGCCCAGGATCGAGGCGTCCTCGCACACCGCGAGTGGGCGCGGCGCGGGCGCGAAGACCGGACTGACCGCGCGCAGCACGCGCGCCTCGCGCACCATGTCGTGGGCCTTGGGCGCGAGCGGTCCCAGCGGAGGACGCCGCAGGACGGATTCCTCCTCCCCCATCCGCAGCAGGTATGTCAGGTTGGAATGGCCCCCGGGGAATTGCTCGATCTCGAGCGGGCGCCCGCGGAGCAGGCCTTCGCGCTCCAGATAGGCCCCCAGCGCCGCCAGATCCAGTTGCTCTTCGGCGCGCACCGGCCGCGTATCCGCACTCATGGCAACAACTGAGTATACTGCTTCTATGTCCCGCGCTGTTTCCCGAAGGCTGGCCGTCAGCACGCTGGTGGGCGGAGGGTTCCTGAGCTCCAGCGCCCAGCCGAAGTACCGCATCATCGACTCGCATGTCCACTTGTGGAAAAAGGATCCACGCTACCCCTGGGCCAAGGAAACCACGCGCCCGCCGGACCAGGACCGCACCCCCGAGATGCTGCTCGAGCTGATGAAAGCCAACGGAATAGAGAAGACCGTGATCATCCAGGTGATCCACTACCGCTGGGACAACAGTTATCTGGCCGCCGTCCTGAAGGAGTATCCACGGTACTTCCAGGGTGTGGCGCGCGTGAATCCGGAAAGCTCCGCGGCGCCGGACGACCTTTCGCGGCTGGTGGAGCAGGGCTTCCGCGGCGTGCGGATCAGCCCGTCGGGCGAGGCGGGCGGGGACTGGATTCGAGGCCCCCTGATGCCGCCCCTGTGGAAGCGCTGCCAAGAGCTGAAAGTCCCGATGACCGTGCTGGCGCCGGTGACGCGCATGCCCGACGTGGGAAAGCTGGTGGAGAACTTCCCGGCCCTCACCGTGGTGATCGACCACATGGCGGACTCCCCGCTGGATCGCCCCGAGGAGCTCCGCAAGCTGATCGCGCTCAGCCGCTATCCGAAGGTATTCGTCAAGGTGTCGCACTCCTGGTCGCTGTCCAAGCAGGGGTATCCATGGAAGGACTCGCAGGAACAAGTAAAGCGTCTCTACGACGCCTTCGGCCCCAAGCGCCTGATGTGGGGCACGGACTGGCCGGTGTGCCTGCCCCACGCCACCTACGCGCAGACGCTGTCGGTGGTGCGGGATGAGATGAAGTTCCTCAACGACGAAGACAAGTCCTGGATGTTGAGCCGCACGGTGGAACAAGTGTGGCCTTTCGCGTAGAATCAATTTATGAAACCGATCGCTCTGCTCTGCCTGCCGGCGGCCCTGTTCGCGGCCGACGTGAAACTGCCCCCTCCTTTCGCGACCCCCTCGGCCAACAACCGCCCGCGCGTCATTCCCCGGCCCGGCGGCGCGGAGCTGAAAGTACCCACCGGCTTCGACGTAGAAGTCTTCGCCGAAGGTTTTGAGCAGCCGCGCTTCATGGCGCTTGGCCCGAGCAAGGAGATCCTGCTCAGCGACAGCAAGGGCGGCACGGTCTACCTCCTGAAGCCCGAGCGCAGGAAGCTGGTCGAAAAGCTGGACCGCCCCTACGGGCTGGCCTTCTGGAAGGAGTACCTTTACGTCGCCGAGACCACCTCGGTGAAGCGCTACAAGTACGATGCCAAGGCGATGACCGTGGGGGCGGGAGAAGAAGTGGTCGCCATGACAGACTTCGGCAAGGGCCACTGGACGCGCGCCCTTCTGTTCGACGGCGATGGCAAGAAGATGTACGTGGGCGTGGGATCGTCGTCCAACGTGGACGCGGGCGATCCGGAAATGCGCGCGGCGATCAACCGCTTCAACCCCGACGGCAGCGGTCATGAGATCGTGGCGGCCGGCACGCGGAATCCGACCGCGATCCGCTGGTATCCGGGAACCAAGACGCTGTGGGCCTCCATCCAGGAGCGCGATCTGATCGGGGACGACCTGGTGCCGGACTATTTCACGGCCATCCAGGAAGGCGGCTTCTACGGCTGGCCCTATGCCTACATCGGACCCAACGAAGATCCGCGCCGGAAGGGCGAGAAGCCGGACCTGGTGAAGAAGACCATCGTCCCCGACGTGATTCTGGGCGCGCACGTGGCCGTCATCGACACGATTTTCTATAGCGGCAAGCAGTTCCCGGCGCGCTTCCGGGGCGGCGCGTTCCTGGCCTTCCACGGGTCGTGGAACCGCGCCGAGCGGGTGGGCCAGTCGGTGGCCTTCATTCCGTTCAAGAACGCCAAGCCCGCCGGACCGGTGGAGCAATTCCTGACCGGCTGGATGCTGGGGCCGGACAAGCAGGAAGTGTGGGGCCGTCCGGTGGGTCTGCTGGAGATGCCGGACGGCAGCCTGCTGGTCTCCGACGACGGCGGCAACAAAGTCTGGCGCATCAGCTACAAGGGCAAGTGAAGGTCCTGGCCGTCGCGGTATTTCTTGTGGGGCAGGCCTCCGGCTTGCCCTTCTCGCATCAAACTCATCTCCAGCTCAAGCTTACTTGCACGGGCTGCCACGCCCCGGCAGCCTCCAGCACCAGGCTCGAAGACAACAACCTTCCCTCCAGAGCCGTCTGCTTGGGCTGCCACAAAGATCCGGTCATCAAAGCCCCCACTCCTACCGTGCTCAACCGCTTCAACCACCGGAAGCACGCCGCCATGGGCAACCTGGCGCCGTTGATCGCGGCGGCGATCGACCGTGGGACTTACCTTTCTGAAGGCGGCGTCAAGATTCGCCCGCTGCTCAACACCACCAATGCCTGCGAGGCCTGCCACCGCGGCATGGCCGCGTCAACGGAAGTCACCAAGGCGGCCTTCCCGCAAATGGCCGACTGCCTGGTTTGTCACAGCCAGATCGACCCGCCCTGGAGTTGCGAGCTCTGCCACGACAAGCCCAAGACCCTGAAGCCGGCCTATCATGTGGCGGATTTTCTGGATTCGCATCACCGCAAGGACGCGAAGATCGACCGGACGGCCTGCGCGGTCTGCCATGGGCGGAAGTTCACGTGTTTGGGTTGTCACTAAGCGGCCGACGCCGGCTGGGACATCCAGGCCCGTGCGCCAAAGTGCTCACAGGACCGCGCGGCGATCTCCGACGCGAACTGGAGACACTCCCGAAAAGCCCCGCCGGAGGCCATGCGGTGGCAGAAAGCCCCGTGGAAGATGTCGCCGGCGCCCAGCGTGTCGATCGCGTGAACCCGGGGAACTGGCATCTCGCCGGAGTCGGCCCCACAAACGAATCGAATAGGCCGCTCACCCTTGGTAATCGCGACAGCCGAAGGACCCTGCTTCAGAACGTAATCCAGGATCGAATTCTCGCCAGTGGTTCCCGGCGGATGGAAGTTCTGCGAGCAAATCGCCACGTCGACATGCCGGAGAAGCTCTTCCGTTCCCGACTTCCAACTACCGCCGTCGAGTACCACGCGCACACCGCAGGTTGTCGCGGATTTTGCCGCACTCAAGCCAATCGGCATGTGGTGACCATCCACCAAGAGGACCGCCGCGCCGTCGATTGAGGAGGTGTCAAACGAGTCCGGAAGACCGGGGAGTTGCCCCGCGTTGGCCGAGATGACGGTGCGTTCACCGGTACGCTCGGTCACCAGGATGGAGGAGACTGTCGGCACGACATCGACCTCCGGGAGCAGGTCTTGAAGCGATACGTCGAAACGCGAAAGCTCGTGCCGGATGATCGTGGTCAGCGGATGACGGCCCACGGCGGTAATCAACCTGGCGGCGCCTCCCAGATACGCAAACGTCACCGCGGCATTCGTCGCGGGTCCGCCAGCGAAGCTTTCCTGGCGCTGGGCCACGATCTTGGTATTGGACTTGGGCACGGTTTCGACGGAATAGACCAGATCCACGGTACTCAAGCCTACGAAGACACCTCGTATTTGCACGCTAGCGGCTCCCTTTGTCCATGGCCTCCGCCTGGTGATAGATCTCTGCCTGAATCGACTCGATTGAGCGGAAGAAACGATGCCACAGTTTCGACGGCCAACTCCGCGAATACCACAGGTATTCACCGAGTTCATACCGGCCGCCGGAATCTTCGGCCTCGCTTCGCACCGACTCGCAGCACTCGACCCACGTTCCCAGGTTGTCGTGTTGCAGGACACCCTTCCAGACTCCGAAGTTCGCCCGGAGCCCTTTTACGACGATGTTGTAAACCAGGTTCTGCCATTCCCACCCATGGCCAGGCTGTTCCCGCTCCCTGCGCACGTGAATCACGTAGGGAGCCAGTTGATACCAAGCCATCAGGATCGGCCTTGCGTAGGATCGGGCAACGATATCGACGGGAATCCGTCCCTCCCGAACAAGGAAGCCGAGCTGATCGAAGCTGCGAAACACTTTCTCTGCTTTTTCCTTCGCCTCGTCAGCCAGGAGGGCCTGCCGATGCATGTTCTGGACGTAATGCCGCTCCGACCGAATGTCGTCGAGTATTCTGAAGACCTGACGGTAGATTTCCAACATGTGGGCTCGATGCTGCGTGGCGAGTTGGCGGATCGTGAACAAGATAGCCAGCAGTCCGCCGCCGCCCAGGACGTAGCGCGCGAGGCTGCCTGCGATGTCGGTAGAGGACTGCGCCATATCCTTCTATGATCAGTTTACCCGAGTGGGCCCGGCGCTAGGCAAACCAAAGCCGTCTCGCCGTTTCCCCCAGGATCGCTTTCCGCTGCTCCTCCTTGAGCGGGAGATCGTGCGTGAAGATCCGCAGGTGCTCGGCGTACGAAACGCGCGGGGTCCACAGCTCGCAGGGGAAGTCGCTGCCCCAGACGCAGCGATCCGCTCCGAAGGCGTCGACGATCTTCAGGCAGGGGGCGTGCATGTCGGCGCAGGGGTAGCCGGTGGCGCTGCCGGTCGGCAGGAAAGTCAGCTTGGCATGGAGGTTGGGATGTCGCGCCAGGCGCAGCACATCGGCCAGGACGGCTTCCATGTTTGGGCCGGCCTTCAGATTCAGGCAGTGGTCGAGCACCACGCGGAGGCGCGGAAAGTCCGCCAGCAGGCGCGAAGCCTGGTCGGCCTTGTCACGGTCAATCAGCACATTGATCACCAGGCCGAGGTCGCTCGCCGTCTTCCACAGCGCGCGAACGCCGGGATGGTCGAGCTGCCCGTCGCGGGCCGGGATGCTGCGCATCCCGCGCAATCCGTACTCTCGAGCGAATTGAGCCAGCAGGCCCGGGCTGTGCGGATCGTCCGGGTCGAGGGTGCAGACGCCCGCGGACCAGTCGCGCGTGGCCCTGGCGCTATCGCAAATGTAGCGGTTATCCCAGCGGTAGAACGTGCTGGTCTGGATCAGGCAGGCCTTGTCGACCCGGTTGGCCCGGGTCTCGCGGCGCAGGTGCTCGAGCGAGCCCTTGCCGGCGGGCGGGCGCAGCGGCTTGTCGATGGGCGGGTAGCGCTTCTCGTCAGGCGCGTAAATATGGGCGTGGGTGTCGATGATCACAGCGTCAGTCCTCCATCCACCGAGAGCACCTGGCCGGTGACGTAGCCGTCCGGCTCGAGGAAGAAGCGCACGGCGCGCGCCACGTCGATGGCGCGGCCGAAGCGGCCCACGATGCCCTCGTCGAGAAAGCGGTCGTACTTGCCGGCCGCGATGGAGGCCTCGGCCATGCCGGCGGCGGTGACCCCCGGGGCGACCACATTGACCCGGATGTCGGCCTTGCCCCGGCACTCCTTGGCCAGGATGCGGGCGGCGTGCAGCAGCGCGGCTTTGGGCGCGGCGTAGGCGGTCGAGCCGGGAAACAGCGCCACCGCCTGCATGGTGGCGATCAGGACGATGGCGCCGGGGCAGGCTCGCGCCTTCATGCGCTCGGCCGCCTCGCGCGCCAGCAGGATGGGGCCCAGATAGTTGACTTCCTGGGAGTGGCGCATGGTCTCCTCGAGCCGGCCGGGCTCGGCGACGCGAGCCGGATCGCCGGCGAAGACTACCAGCCCGTAGAGTTCGGTCGCGGTGTCCAGCAGATGGACGCGGTCGGGCGCGCGGGTCAGGTCGGCCTGGACAACCGTGCCGAGCCGGGTCATGCCCGCCGCCCGATCCGCGCGCGAGCGGTAGCTCACCACCAGGCGCGCGCCTTCCACGGCGAGCAGCTCGGCGGCCGCCGCGCCGATGCCGCCGGAGCCTCCCGCCAGAACGATCTGCCGGCCGCGCAGGGATTCAAGCATTGGCCTGCTCCACCGCCACATACCCGCTGGACACGATCGCCAGGAACAGCCCCAGCACTTCGCTGTCTCCCAGGTTCACCTCCCAGAATCCGGCGACCAGGGTGGCCAGGACCACGGCGATTCCGGCGTGCAGGATGAAGCGCCGGTCGCCGGGTCCGGGCGGCAGCTTCCGCAGAGCGCGGGCGAAGTCGTAGAGCGTCTGGCCCAGCATCCACAGTAGGGCCAGCAGCGCCGGCACGCCCAGCTCGGCCGCGTAGTGGACGTAAATGTTGTGCAGGTGGCCGTACCAGCCCCGGGGCAGCCGCACCACGTCGGGCGGGAGATAGCTCTTGAACTCCACTTCCACCTGCTTGGGGCCGATGCCAAACCAGGGGTGGGCCTGGATCATGCGATACCCCACGCGACGGCAGACGCGGCGGTGCTCGTTCGAGTCGGTCTGCTGTTGAGGCTCGAAGACCGACACCACTCGCGTGCGCAGCGGGCCCGGCGCAGCCAGGAATCCAGCCAGCAGCGCCACCGGCACCGCCGCCACCCACCACCGCTTCCAGTTCCAGATCAGGTACAGCGCCCCCACCGCGGCCGCTCCCCAGATGCTGCGGGTCCAGTTCAGCACCAGCGCCGAGCCGACCGCGGCCAGGCACAGCAGCCAGAACCAGACCCGGTGTTTGGAGGCGCGCCCGGCAAACAGCAGAAACGCCCCCAGAACCAGAAACGCGACCATCATTTTGCCGCCGAAGGTCATCCAGTGGCTGGCGAAGCCGGTGATGCGGTCGGCGACGTAGAAGTCGTAGAAGGGCCGCCCGGCGGCGCGGGCGGCGCTGACCTTGTTGGCGAACTGCACCAGGCCGCGCGCGGCGTCCAGCGATCCGGCGGCGGCGATCGCCAGCAGCAGGCGGCGGACAAGGGTCAACTCGCGCAGCAGCGAGAAGCAGACCAGCAGCGTCAGATAGACGTAGAACTTGCGCACCTGCGGGAGGCCGTGCGCGGGGTCGGGCGACAGCGCCAGCGACACCAGGGTCAGGACAAACCAGGCGCACAGAGCCGGCCAGAACCGAGGCACGCGCAGTTTCTCGCCCGACAGGAGCAGCGCCACCAACGCCAGGGCCAGCAGAGTGTGAGAGGCCGCGATCGAAAACATGACGGCCACGGCGGAGCCAAAGGCGAGCGAAACCGCGGTGCGAAGCAAGCGTCCAGTATGCCAGAATAGAGCCTTCCATGGAGATCTACCTCCTGCGTCATGGAATGGCCGAAGAGACCATGGTCAGCATGCGGGACCCCGACCGGCGGCTGACCGAGGAGGGCCGGCGCGCCTTGCGCGAGGCGCTGGAACGGGCGCGTCCCTGGCTGCCGGCGCCCTCCCTGGCGGTTTCGAGCCCTTTCGTGCGCGCGAAGCAGACAGCGGCGATTGCCGCGGAGGCCCTGGGCTATCGCGGGCAGATCCTGGAAAGCGCGGCCCTGGTTCCGCGCTCGTCCCCGGAGCGCGTGTGGCAGGAGATCCGCGCTCACGCAGCGGAAGAGCGGCTGCTGCTGGTCGGACACGAACCCCTGTGGAGCGCCACGTACACGTTTCTGTTGCAAACCCCGTCCTTACGGCTGGAACTGCGCCCCGGTTCGTTAGGCCGGATTGACGTTTCGCCAGGACCACGGCCGTTTGGTGTCCTGCGCTGGCTCCTGGCGCCTCCCTAATCACTTTTGCCTTTTGCCTTTTGATTTCTGCCTTTTGCTTTTTTGTTTTTTCCTGCATGCTCCTCTCCGGCGCCCCCGAAGCCGCCCGCATCCCTTTGGCGATGCTGGTGGTCTTTGCCTCCGCCAAGCTTCTGGCGGAGCTGTTCGAACGCCTCGACCAACCCGGTATCGTCGGCGAGATCCTGGCCGGCGTGCTGGTAGGGCCGTCTGTATTGGGCTGGATCAGGCCAAACGAGTTCCTGGCCGCACTTTCCGATCTGGGCGCGATGTTCCTGCTGTTTCGGGTGGGGCTGGAAGTCAAGTCCTCCGAGCTGATTCGCCTGGGCGGCACGGCCACGCTGGTGGCAGTCTCCGGTGTCGTGGTCCCTTTCGTATTCGGATGGGGCATCCTCACGCTGTGGGGAGAGCCGCCCAGCGCGGCGATCTTCGTGGGCGCGGCGATGGTGGCGACCAGCGTCGGAATCACCGCGCAGGTGCTGGCGGCCAAGAACCTGCTCCAGGCGACCGCCAGCAAGATCATCCTGGCCGCCGCGGTGATCGACGACGTGCTGGGACTGCTGGTGCTGGCGGTGGTAAGCAACTTGACGCGCGGCCGGTGGAACCTGATGGAGCTGGCGTTGACGGCGCTGCTGGCCACCGCCTTCACCGTCCTGGTGGCGGCCTGGGGCACCCGCGCCGTGGACAAAGTGGTTCCCCATGTCGGAGAGAAACTGCGCCTGGGCGAGGCCCACTTTGCGATGGCTCTGATCCTGCTGTTCGCGCTCTCGCTGGCCGCGGTCTATGTGGGCATCGCGGCGATTGTCGGCGCCTTCCTGGCGGGCATGGCGCTGGCGGAGAGCACCGGGCCCCGGGTCCGCGACCTGGCGCACGGCGTCACCGAGCTGCTGGCGCCCTTCTTTCTGGCCGGGATCGGGTTGCGCGTGGACCTGACGGCTTTCTCCGATCCGCGCACTCTGGCGCTGGCCGGGCTGATCCTGGCCGCCGCTATCCTCTCCAAGTTCATCGGCTGCGGCCTGGGGGCGCTCGGATTGGGCCGCGCCGACGCCCTGCGCGTGGGCGTCGGGATGATCCCGCGCGGAGAAGTCGGCATGGTGGTGGCGCAAATCGGTCTCAGTTTCGGCATCATGAAGCCGCACATCTATGGCGTGGTCGTGCTCATGTCGGTGGCGACCACACTGGTGGCGCCGCCGCTGCTGAAGATCGCCTTCCGCGGACTGCTCCAGCCCGGCCAGCCCGAAAAGCAGGATTTCAGGCTAGGATAGAAGAATGCTGGAGGAATTAAGTGGGTAACCGCCGCTGCCTGGCGATCCTAGGGCTTGCGCTGGCTGCCTGGGCCCAGGCGCCGGTCAAGAAATGGCGCGACCTGGGGGAGCACAAGCTGTTCACTTCCATCGCCGGAGAGCCGGATCCACAGAGACGGCTGGCGCTGCTCGATCTGTGGAACACGCAGTATCCGGTGAGCGACTTCAAGAAGGAGCGCCTCCATCTGTACATTGCCACCTGTCAGGGGGTGGGACGTTCGGCTTCCGCCTTCGATTTCGCCAGACAGTTGCTCGAAATCGATGCCGGAGATCCGACCGGTCTGTACTGGGCAACCCTGCTCGCCCCGAGCCAGATGGAAACGAAGAAGGCCGATCTGGAGACCGCCGAGCAGTGGGCGAACCGGCTGCTCGCCGCCTCCAAGCCGGCCGCATCGGCTGCGGACGGGGACGCCGTTGCCCACAAGACACTGGGCTGGGCGGCCATGCAACGCGGCGAGCATCCCAAGGCGGAGGCGGCGTTCGTCGAGAGCCTGAAGCGCAAACCGGATGCGGCCCAGGTTTCCTTGTGGCTGGGAACCGTGATCGAGGCGCAGCAAAATCCCGAGCGGCAGGCCGACGCGCTGTTCCACCTGGCGCGGGCCGCCTCGCTGACCGGCACGGGCGGACTCCCTCCAGACGAGCGGGTGTACGCCAACGTGCTGTTCAACAAGGCCTACACCAAGTATCGGGGTGAGGAGCACGCTGGGATGGCGGAACTGCGGGAACAGGCCAAATTGCACGCTTTGCCCCCGGTTGGTTTCCAGCTTCCCAAGGGGGCGGTATCGCGCAAAGGCGCCAAGGACGCCAAGTAGCGGCTACTGCCGGCTGGCCAGCTTCTGCTCCAGACGCGCGAGCACTCCTGGCCACTCCGAGTCGATGATGCTGAACCAGACCGTATGGCGGATGCGTCCGCTGGCCGTGACCATGTGGTTGCGAAAGATGCCCTCCTGAATCGCCCCCAGCCGTAGGATGGCCTCCCGCGACTTCTGGTTCAGGGAGTCGGTCTTCAGCTCCACACGCAGGCAACCCAGGGTTTCGAAAGCGTGGCGCAGCATCAGGAGTTTGGCTTCGGTATTGATGGCCGTGCGCTGCCAGCGCGGCGCCACCCAGGTCGAGCCGATCTCCAGACGCCGGTTGGCCAAGTCGATGTTCATGTACCTCGTGCAGCCCACTACTTGGCCCGAGGCTGCCTCGACGGTGACGAACGGCAGCGACCGCCCTTCGGCCTGCTCCTGGAGAGCTGATCGAACATAGCCGGCCATCTCTTCCGGCGTGCGGACGGCACTGGGCGTCCACTGCCAGAGCTCCGGATCGAGTCCTATTGAAGCCAGTGAGGCGTGATGGCTCCACAAAAGGGGTTCTAGAACCACCCCGTTTCCTTTGAGTGTGACAGGGGTGGCAGTCGGCATTGGGTCAATGATACCAGATAGTTAGTTCTAAGGATTAGGGTACTGGTACTAGTGGGCCATAGGGTGAAAAAATGCTTGTGTGGACCACCTAGGACTGCTATAGTCGATCCATGAGTACGATGATCGAGCATCGAGTACCCAGGGACAAGCATCGGCGCGGAAACACCATCCTGGAAGCGGCCATGGTCTTCCTGCCCTTCATGGCGCTCTTGTTCGCCGTGCTGGACTACTCGATGGTGGTATTCCTGCAAACCACTTTCAAATACGCCGTCCGCGTGGGCACGCGGTTCGCCATCACCAACCGGCTGTTGGCCGGATACTCTTGCCACGAGGACGCCATCAAATCCGTGGTGCAACAGAACACCTTCGGGTTCCTACAGGGCGCCACGGGGCTGAAGCAGATCGACGTCAAGTATTACCTGCCGAACCTGGGCGCGGATCTGAGCGCTACCCGCAACAAGGAAGGCAACATCGTCGAAGTGACCATCTCCCCGTGTGTATTGGGGGACCAGTCCGACTGCTTCACCTGGGGCTGGATGGCGCCGCTTCAGGTGGGATTTAACATGCAAGGCCGGACCACGAGTCCACTGGCCATTGCAGCCCGCTCGTCGGACCGGCTGGAGCCGCCCCCAGGAGGGGTACCGCCGGCGGTGTGTCCGTAGGGGATAGGTTCTGAGGCAGATTCGGGAGTCAATGTCATGAAGCTTGAACACAGAAAACGAGGGGAGCGCGGCAACGTGCTGGTGGAGTTTGCGTTGTCGGCCTGGCTGCTGTTGATCCCGCTGTTCCTGGGCATGGTCTGGGGCGGCGTCAGCATGGGACGAGGCATTCAGATCACGCAGATCACGCGCGACGCCGGCCACATGTACGCCAAGAACGTCGATTTCACGCAGACCACCAACAAAGACATCATCACGCGCCTGGCGCTGGGCACCAACATGACCAACAACGGCGGCGACGGCGTCATCATTTTGTCGCAGATCATCAAGGTCTATGATGCCGACTGTACGGCCGCGAGCATCCCGCTGGGCTCGTGCACCAACAACGGCAAGACGGTCTTCATCCACCGCGTGACGATCGGCGACGTCAACGACCAGAACAGCCACTTCGGCACTCCCACGCCGGTCAACGCCGACGGCTCGGTGCCCAACTACCTGACCAACACCAATGCCGTGGCCAGCAATTTCACGCCGTTGCTGGATCTGAAACAAGGCGAGGTGGCCTATCTCGCCGAAGGGTACCTGGTGTCGCCGGACATCTCGTTTGCCACGCAACAGACCGGCATCTATTCCTATTCGGTTTTCTAGGAGAGCAACATGCGACAGCGAAATCCATCCCCCCGAAACCGCCAGGAACGCGGCTTCGTTCTGCTGCTGACCGTTCTGACGATGCTGGCTGTTCTACCCATCATCGGCATGGCGGTGGACATTGGCATGATCTACCTGGTGCAGACGCGGCTGTCGGCGGCCATCGACGCGGGCGCGCTGGCCGGCGCCCGGTCCTTCCAACGCGGCATGGACCTGGCCTCGCAAACCGCCAGCGCCCAGGACACCGCGTCGCGCTACTTCCGCGCCAACTTCCCCAAGGGATATTTGGGGACGGATCCGAACAGTCCGGATCCGACCATCGACGTGGCCGTGGCCGGCGCCAAGCGCACGGTGACGATCACCTCGACGGTGACGGCGCCCATGTACTTCCTGCGCTACCTGACGATCAACTCCGCGCCGGTCACCGTGACGGGGCAGGCCACGCGCGGCGACGTCAACCTGATCATGGTCATGGATCGCTCCGGCTCGCTGGCCAACTCCGGCTCCTGCACCCCGATGAAGGCGGCGGCGGTCGGCTTCGTCGACAAGTTCTCCGAGGGGCGCGATAACGTCGGGCTGGTGACCTTCGCGCGCTCGTCCACCAAGAACTTTCCGGCCTCCCTGACTTTCAAGACGTCGAGTCCCAGCGTGACCGATATCATCAACAACATCAGTTGCGCCGGGTGGACCTTCGGGTCGGGCGGCTTGGCCATGGGCTACGAGGAGTTGCAGCGGCTGAATCAGCCCGGCGCCCTCAACGTGATCGTGTACTTCACCGATGGTATGCCCAACGTGGTCGCGGCCGATTTCCCGATCAAACGCTCCACCACCAGCTACACGCCGACCGCGGCCAGCTCCTGCGTGAATACGCTGAACTTCCTGACCGGAACCATCGACCACAAGAACACCGGCGTCGAGGGACCTTTCCAGATCACCGGCCTGATCAATCCGCCCAAGGATCCGGCGGATAACAGCGGCACCGCAACCGTCCGGGAGGACATGATCCCGCAAGCCCAGCGCACCAGTTGCCGCGTCACGGCCACGGCCGGCGGCAGCCCCTCGGGAACCAGCAGCGACAATCCGGACCGAGCCGAGATGGACATCGCCTACATTCCCGACACCGACCTGTGGGGCACCTCTCTGGACGGATACTTCGGTTCGCCGGCGCGCTACACCACCGGCCCCTACACCGGCAAGATTCGCGCCGACAACGGCAGCGACCTGGAGTTCAAGATGGGCCTGAACGCGGTGGACAACCTGGCGGTCAAGATCCGCCACGACGCCACTCTCAAGCCGGTCATCTTCACGATCGGATTGGGCACCCAGGCCGCCACCGACAGCGATCTGCTGCACCGGGTGGCCAACGATCCGGGAGCCACCAACTACGAATCCAGCTACCAGGCGGGCAAGTACATCTACGTCGCGGACTACACCGGGCTGGACGACGCGTTCCTGACCATCGCATCGGAAATCCTGCGCTTGTCGATGTAGAATCGACCAAGAGGCCCATGCCGCTCACCTTCGAGAAGCTTCCGAACAATACCCTGCGGGGACGCATCGCGGAGAAGATCCGCGAGGCGATCCTGGATGGCACGCTGGAAGAAGGCGAGCGGCTGGTGGAGCGGAAGCTGGCGCAGGAGTTCGGCGCCAGCCTGACCGCCGTCCGGGAAGCCCTGGTGGAATTGGAGACCGACGGATTCATCGCCAAGCTGCCGAATTCGGCGACCCACGTGATCCGT
>JACOSH010000014.1 GCA_016178945.1 Acidobacteriota bacterium | reverse complement strand
GTGGCGCACGGCGATGTCGAGCACTTCCGGCCCAAATCGGTCTATTGGTGGCTGGCCTACTGCTACGACAATCACCTCTACGCCTGCCAGATCTGCAATCAGGTCTTCAAGAAGGACAGATTCCCGGTACGCCGGAAGATGCGGCCTCCGCGCGTCGCGCCCGGCGCCGGCGAAGCAGAGCTGCGGGCCGTGGCGGCCGCCATGACGCCCGATCCGGTCAACGAACTGGAAGGAATGTCCTGGGCCGCCTACGCCGCGCGCTGTCGTGCGGAGAACCCCGGGCTGCCGGACCCGTATCTGACGGATCCGGAGCCCCTGATGGCCTGGGAAGCCGACGAGATTCAGAAACGCGTGCTAGTCAAGCCGCGCGGCGGCTCGGCGCGGGCGCTGAAGGATTTTCAAGCGATGGAGGAGTGCTTCGGGCTGAACCGGGAGGAACTGGCCGGGTGGCGCTACCAGACCTACCGCGCGCTGCGCGTGCTGTGCATGTACCTCGAGCGGCTTCCAAAAGACGATGCCCTCCGCCGCCAAACCGTCCAGGAGATTCTCCGCATGCGCTCCGATCGGAGCGCCTATGCCGGCATGGTGCGCTACTTCCTGGCGGAGTGGGGAGTGAGCCTGGGCTAGCAAAATAGAATCGATTCTTATCGTCGTGGGACGAGAGGCGGACGGTCGCTGGTGGGCCGGCATCGAGTCCATGCCGGGAGTGATGGCGTAATCGGCGATTGCGGCTGCGCGCGCACTGGCCCTGCGCGTTGCCGCCGACTGCACGGGGAGGAAGTTCCCGCGCCGTTCGCGAAAGTGTTCTCCGTGGCATGAGCCGCTGGCCGTCGGTCAAGGCAAGGCAACTGCTGGCCGCGCTGATCGAGGACCTGTAACCTGCTGTTACGGCATTTGCCACGATGGGCGCCAGGAGCCTTTATCCCTCTTATTCAAACTACGTTTCGCGCAACCGGCTTCACGGCGTAGCGGATTGTGATTTGAAAACAGTGTCGGATGGTCCTGTTTGGGGGTTATCTGTACGTCCCCTCGTTGCGCAACAGAACGGCAAGCACATGCACGGTGTGGGTCGCATGGATGGGTTCGAAAATGATCCGATACCGACCGGACACCTTGCGGTAGAGACCCTTGTTGGCCTTCCCCTTCAGGGGCTTTACGAGTCCGCGAAAAGGGTCATCGGCGAATGCCCGAATATCATTCAGGATGCGGTTCCGCCGATCGGGCGGAATGGCTTCAAGTTGTTTTGCGGCGCCGCGGTGGACGTTTACGAGCCATCTCATGCTCTAGTTGGGCCAGGGTAACATGCTTTCCTTCCCGCATCTCGCGACGCGCCTTCGTGATCAGGGCGCTTTCTTCACGCGTGAGGGTATCGTCGGGATCCACTACCCGCTTGGGTTTGATCAGCACGCCGTTTCCTTGCTCGCTGAAGGCCACAAAGTCCCCTTCTTGGATCTTGAGAGTCTCAAGCATCTTGCGCGGGATCACCACTTGACGGCGCTGCCCCACGCGCCCGATCTGCTCTTCGGAAGTGGCCGTTCTCCCTGCCATCACTTCAGATTACCTGACTGTCAGAAACTGTCAAGTGCCGGAGTCCCAACGCTCAGGCCTTGGGGGCCACCCGTCCAGTCAAGGCGGTCCTTCAACATGAGGGACGGTATGAGTTTCTCTAACGCCCAGAGCCACTCTTCCGTCGCGATATCGAAGGCTTCTTGCGGGACCTGAAGAGGAATCCGCGCAGGCATCGACACCGATTCTACACTACTGCCGCGCGGCGCCCCGATTCGCGCAAACAACCGCTTCGCGTTCAGCCCCCGGATTTTACCCCGCTCGGCCTCCGGGAGGAAATCGAACATCTGATCGAGCAGCGTCACGCTTCGTTCAAACTTGAGCATGCTGTGCCCCAGCCCGCCCCACAGGATCCGGTCCGCGCCAAAGGCCTGGTAGGCTCTCCGCACCAGCGGCTTGGCGTCGGCGTGCGGGTAGTCCTGCTTCGACGCATATCGCACGTCCTCCGCGCTGCCCTGCCCGGCGCGCGCCAGGTGATCGAGAATCACCGGCGTCTCCCGAAACTGCGCGGCCAGCTCGCCGATCCGTGTCGCGTAGCAGGGAATGAAGTGCATCGGCCAGCTCGAGATCGGCTGCGGCGCGCCAGGTCTGTTTCATCGCCGGATGGCGCAGGTCGCGATCGCGGATGTGCCGGAAGTCGTGGGCGGCTTGTTCGTATCCTGGTCTCATGAATCCGCAGCGCTCCGATCCGTTCCAGGCGCTTTCTTCATGAGCGCCGCCAGTACTGGCCGGGCGGCGGTACCAGACCTACCGCGCGCTGCGCGTACTATGCAGGTGTCTGGTACGGCTTGCTCTGCGCCCGCCAAACCGTCCAGGAGATGCTCCGCATGCGCTCGGATCGGAGCGCCTATGCCGGCATGGTGCGCTACTTCCTGGCGGAGTGGGGAGTGAGCCTGGGCCCCAAAGAACTATAATGAAGGCCAGAGATCGGATGGAGACAGTCACATTAGAATCGATTCCTATCGTCGTGGGACGAGAGGAGGACGGTCGATGGTGGGCCGACATCGAGTCCATGCCGGGAGTGATGGCCTACGGCGCGACTCGCGAATCAGCGATTGCGGCTGTACGCGCACTGGCGCTGCGCGTTGCCGCCGACTGCATGGATCACGGAGAGGAAGTTCCCGCGCCGTTCGCGAAAGTGTTCTCCGTGACATGAGCCGCTGGCGGTCGGTCAAGGCGAGGCAACTGCTGGCCGCTCTGCTGCGGATCGGATGGACAGTGGCCTGGCAGAGTGGCTCTCACCGTCGACTCAAGCGACCGGCGTGGGCCAACTACACGTTCGCGTTTCATGACGGCGAGGAGGTCGGCCCAGGACTTCTCGCACAGATCGCCAAGAAGACCGGGCTGCCCTGGATCTATAGGCGGCGACGGCTGTGTCCCGATCGCGGCCAGGAGCCTTCATCCCTCTTGGTCAACAGGTTTTCCTTGCTGCCCCTCCCCAAAAATTTCCGGCCGCGGGGCTGCCGCCCCGCGGAAAGGGAAAAGGGTAAAGATCAGAGTGTAAAGTGTAACAGAAGATAGGTTACAGGGTAACGTAAGTCCTGGCACAACGAAACCCGATGAGGTTGTTACGGTTGAACGGGTGAACGTTGTAGCGGTACGCGCAGGCGGCGAAGCTACGATAGTTGTCCCACGAGCCGCCCCGCAGCACTCGCCACGGTTGACCCTTTTGATAGACGCTGTCTGTCCATTCCCAGACGTTGCCGGCCATGTCGTAACAACCATAGGCGCTTGCACCGCTGGGATAGCCTCGCACGGGAGTGGTCTTGCCTGACTCGGATTCCCGAGTGTTGCAGCGCGAAGGGTCAAACTCATCGCCCCACGGATAGGTTCTCTTCGCCTCCTTCGCGGGGTCCCAGGATGCCGCCTTCTCCCACTCCCCTTCGGTCGGAAGCCGGCAACCGCGCCAGGCGGCGAACAGACCCGCCTCAAACCAGTTGACGTAGATTACCGGCTGTTCATCGGAGTCCGAATACCGATCGCGCAGCGCACGGTGGCCCGGGACCATGCGCTCGAAGTCGCGGTTGGTGACCAGGAAGCGGTCCATCAGGAAGTCATCCACGCGGACCATCTTGCACTCCTGTTGAAAGGCCGCTCCCTCGGCGAAGAAACTCTCGGTCAGGTCGCCCAGGTGCAGGGCGTCAGCCAGCTCAACGGCGGCCCGCAGCACGCGCCCGTCGAGTCTTTGCCTGAAGATGGCTTCAACAACCTGGATGACGTCCGCCCGCCCGGCAATGGTGGTGGCGGGCGTCTGTTCATATTCCTGTCCCTCCAAGGTGTACTTGGAGAGAAACTCGGTCAGGGACATGAGCCATGGTTCCTCTCCGGCCTTGGCGAGCACG
Source organism: Acidobacteriota bacterium (assembly GCA_016178945.1). GTDB lineage: Bacteria > Acidobacteriota > Terriglobia > Bryobacterales > Bryobacteraceae > JACOSH01. Next base: position 1,526 of record JACOSH010000014.1, on the reverse strand, counting down.
CATCCCAGTGCCAGCTCCGCCCGGCTGTTGGCCAGCAGGTCCAGCAGAATAGCCCGGCGCGGGCGGTTATCCAGTTGCGCGACGGCCAGGTAGAGGGTCTCGTTCCAGCCGGCCTTCTCGTCGAACAGCATCTCGCGAAACTTCTCGGGGGAGATCTCCTGCTTCATCCACCAAGCCGCGAAATACTCCTGAAACGAGCGGTGGACGAACGAGAACTCGCTGCCGTCGGAGACCAGAATCGCGTCGCGTTTCACCAGGCGGTCGATCACGTTTTCCACGGAGGCGGAGCTGCACTCGCCTTTGAGGAATTCGTCAAGGCGCTTCCTCAGGCTGTCCCGCGAGATCTTGAGCGAGACGTCCGGGTCCAGCCCGGCGCCGGCCTCCCCTTGGAGATCGAACGCCAGGCACCCCAGGAATTTCTGCTTCAGGTAGTAGTCGAGCTCGCTTTCGCCGAGGCCTTTGGCCTCGGTCCAATACTTGAGCAGGGTCTCGGCGCACTTCTCGTAGAGCTGCAAGCGGCTGTCCGGCAGTTGCCCCAGTCCGAAGTGGACGCGGACCATCATGGTGAGCAGCAGCGCGTTGCGCGCCATCGCAAGGATGTCCTTCCGGTTTTCGAGCCTGTGCCAGAGGGCCGCGGCGCGGGCATCCGCCTCGGAGCGGTCGGCAACGTGGACCCCCGCCCATCCGCCCACGAAGGTCCGGATCTCGGGATCGTCGAACTCGCACAGCTCGACGTGACGCCAGGCGTCCTCGGGGAAGCGGCGGCCGGCGTAGTCGTGGGGCCGGCTGGTGACCAGCACGCGGCAGCGCGGCGAGAGCGTATCGGCGAACGCCGATATCAGCTCGACAACTTCCAGGCGTCGCTCCGGCGTGCCGGCCTCGTCCAGCCCGTCGAACAGCACCAGCAGCCCGCTCTGCCGCTTCGCCCAGGGAAGAAATCCGGCCTGCGGGGCCTCGCCCATGGCGCGCCCGCAGCGGAACCTCAGGTAGTCCCACAGCGTGGCGAAGGAGCTGTCCATCTCCCGGACCAGATCGCGCACGCGGCAGACCACCGGCAACAGTTCAGGGAGCGATTCGGCCCAGGAGAACATCCCGCCGCCGTCCGGCGTGGAGGCCAGCGCAAAGCATTCGACCAGCGTGGTCTTGCCCGACCCGGCTGCGCCCAGCACAACCACGCGGCGATCCTTTTCGCGCAGCAAGCAGTCGGCCGGACGGCCGCTCATGTCTTTCCGGCTGCGCTCCTCGACCGGCGCGACGCGGGGGAGCACAAACACTCGGTCCATGCCCACCTGGTCGGGTCCGCTGACCTCGGCGGTTCCCGCGAAGCGGATGCGTCCGTGCAGGCGGCGGACGGCGGCCACGTACTTGGCCCGAGCCTGGGAGTAGTTGCGCACCAGGGCTTCGCTGGACTGCAATTGCTCGATGGCGCGGCGCACCTGGCCGCGGTAATCGGGAAGATCTTCGAGCAGCACCTCCAGATCCTGAAGCCAGACGTCAAGCTGGGCGATGAGCGGTGTCTTGGGGGC
>JACOSH010000584.1 GCA_016178945.1 Acidobacteriota bacterium | reverse complement strand
GGGACGGACGCCCGGCCGTTCCTGGATGCGCTGAACAATTTCTCTTTCCAGGACAACTTTCAGTGGATTCGCGGAAACCACTCGGTGAAGGCGGGATTCCAGCACCAGCGGCTCCAGGACAACTACCGCGCGCGCTGGGACGGCACGCTGTTCATCGCCACTTTCGCCAACGCGCAGACGGCCGGCTTCAACAACGGCACGCTCAATAACAACAGCGGGAATTCGTACGCCAGCTATCTGCTGGGCACGCTCAGCTCGGCGACCGTCAATGAGGACTCGGTGGTCACCTCGGGGGCGCGCTACCGGAACTACGCTTGGTGGGCCGGCGACGACTGGAAGGCGACCCGCAACCTGACCCTGAATATCGGGCTCCGCCACGACATCATGCCGCCGTACGTCGAGGTTCGCGATCGCGTCTCCTGGTTCAACCCGGATATCCCTAATTCAGTGGCCGGCGGTCGTGCCGGCGCGCTGCAATTCGGGGGCCAGGGACAGTCGCCCCTGTACTGCAACTGCCGCACCAGAATCAAGACCCATCTCGACAACTGGGGACCGCGCCTGGGGTTCGCCTACCGGCTGGGCGGCAAGATGGTGGTGCGCGCCGGTTACGGCATCATGTACACGCGTCACGGCGCGGTCGGCGGACGGGGCGGCGCGCGCGACGGCACCGGCAAGCTGGGTTTCACGGCGGCTCCTGGATTTCCCTCGCCGGATTCGTTCAGCCCCGCCTTCAACTGGAACGATGGAGTGCCCGCCTACCAGAAGCCGCCGTTCTTCGATTCCACGCTCAACACTGGCTTCACCACCGACCGTCCCACCGCCGGCAGCGTCAGCTTCGACAACCCCGAGGAAGGGGCGCGCCCGCCGCGCTACCAGAACTGGAACTTTTCCGTCCAGCGCGCGCTAACATCTTCGCTCACGCTGACGGCCGGCTATGTCGGCGGCAACGGCAAGCTGCTGCGGGGCGGCGGCCTGGGGATCTGGTCCGGCCAGATTCAGCCGCGCTACCTGGCGCTGGGGAATCTGCTCACCTCCCAGGTCAACGCGGCGACTCTGGCTTCGGCCCGGGCGATCATTCCCGAGATCAGCCTGCCGTACGCGAACTTCCGCGGGACCTTCGCGCAGATGCTGCGCCCCTTCCCGCAGTACTCCGGAGTCGCCGCGGATTTCGTGAACCTGGCCAGCTCCAACTACAACTCGCTGCAGATCACGCTCCAGAAGCGAATGTCCTCCGGGCTTACTTTCAATCTCAACCACACCTGGAGCAAGACGCTGTCGGACGCCGGCGCCGGGCGAAGCGCCTACTTCTGGCAAGTCGAGAAGACCCACGGCGAGAGCGACCGGCGTCATGTCTTCAACGCGATGGTGGTTTACGAGCTGCCCTTCGGCCCGGGCCGCGCGATCCATCCGGCCAACCCCGTGGTGCGGGCGCTGTCAAGCGGCTGGCGCCTGTCCAGCATCACGCGCCTCCGCTCGGGCCTGCCCTACGGCGTGATCGGGGCCACTTGTAACCTGCCGAACGCGGGCGGCTGCCGCGCGTCCTATGCTCCCGGCTACACCGGCTCGGTCCGCATCAACGGGGAGTGGGGCAGCGGCGATCTGCTGGGTGCCAGGCCCGTGTTCCTGGACGCCAGGGCCTTCCGGAACCCGGCGCCCTACACTTACGGCGACACACCCGGGGCCGGCGCCTTCGGGCTGTATGGCCCAGGTCTCTGGAATGAGGACCTGAGCGTCACGCGGCAGTTCGGAATTACCGAGCGCATCAAGCTGGATTTCTCCGCCGATGCGTTCAATGTGGCCAACAACGTGATCTTCAACGGGCCAGCCTCGCTGGACATCAACAACGCCAACTTCGGCCGAATCACCGGGCAGCAGAATCCTCCGCGATCGTTGCAAGCTGCCTTGAAGCTGCACTTTTAGCTGAATCGCCGCGGGCGGTTGATGTATACTCAGTATACCTTTGAGCGACACTGTTGACTGCCTTCAGGGAGGATCCATCATGCTACGACGAATCTCACTTGCGATTACCTTCAGCCTCGCGATGGCCGCGGGCGCCTGGGCCCAGGTTTCCACCGCCGAACTGGTAGGAGTTGTGACCGACGCGAGCGGCGCCAGCATCACGGGGGCCAAGGTGGTCCTCACCAACCGGGAAACCAACCAGTCCCGCGAAGCGGCCACCGACCAGCTTGGCAATTACATCTTCACCCTGATCCCGCCGGGAATCTACAATCTCTCGGTGGAGGCGGCAGGCTTCAAGAAATTCGTGCAGAACGACGCGCAGCTTCAGGTCAACCAGCGCGCCCGCATCGACTTTTCGCTCCAGGTCGGCCAGGTCAGCGAGACGGTCGAAGTGGCCGCCGCGGCGCCGCTGCTGGAGAGCCAGTCCTCGTCGCTGGGCAGCGTGATCAGCGAGCGGTTTGTGGGCGAGCTGCCGCTGAACGGGCGCAACTTCGTGCAACTGGCGATCCTGTCGCCGGGCGTCAACGGCACGGGCTATTCCACCTCCGGCACGATCCAGAGCGGCGCGCGTCCCGACGACCGCCGGCCCGGCACCGAGATCTTCTCCAACGGCAATCGCGAAGGGTCCAACAATTTCCTCTACGACGGCGTGGACAACAACGAGCGCCTGATCCAGCTCATCGTCTACCGTCCGGCGGTGGAAGCGATCCGCGAATTCAAGGTGCAGACCAACCTCTACAGCGCCGACCTGGGGCGCAATTCCGGCGCGGTGGTCGATGTGGTCTCCAAGTCCGGCACCAATGAGTTCCACGGAAGCCTATTCGAGTTCCTGCGGAACTCCGCCATGGACGCGCGCAGCTTCTTCAACGCCAAGGGCACCACGTTCCCGCCCTTCCGCTACAACCAGTACGGGTTCTCCCTGGGGGGGCCGGTGTGGCTGCCGAAAGTCTACAACGGCAAGAACAAGACCTTCTTCTTCGTGGACTACGAAGGCTACCGCCGGAACACCGTGCAGAGCTCGGTGCGCAGCGTGCCGACCGTGAAGATCCGGCAGGGCGACTTCTCCGACGAGGATCGCATCTTCGATCCGCTGTCCAACCAGACGACTCCCACCGGGTTTACCCGCACGCAGTTTCCGGGCAACCGGATTCCCCAAAACCGCTGGGACCCGGCGACCACCAAGCTCATGGCGGCCTACCCGCTGCCGCAGAACTCCGGCCGGCTCAATAACTATCTGGCCAACCTCAACCTGGTCCAAAACTGGGACCAGGGCGACGTGCGCGTGGATCATCAGGTCACGCCCAACGACAATTTCTTTGCGCGTTGGTCGATCCAGCACACCACGACGACCGCTCCGTACACCTTCCCCGCCGCGCAAATCCCCGGTCTGCCCAAGCCGGTCGCGCTGGGCAACGAGGATTCCTTCGCTGGGCCGGCGTTTAATCCGGTCCAGCACGCCGTGGCCAGCTACGTCAAAGTCATCAATCCGCGCCTGATCAACGAATTCCGGGCCGGCTTCAACCGCTTTGTGCTGGACTACACCGGCGAGGGTTTTGAGGCGGGCGGCCCCAACCTGGGCAACTTGCTGGGCATCCGGAACGCCAACAGCCATCCGCTGCACACGCTGGTCCCCATCTTCAATCTGGGAAGCTATACCGGCATCGGCCACTCGCGCTCGCTGCCGATTTTCCGCCGCAGCAACACCTTCCAGTACACCGACAACGTCACCTGGACCATCGGGGCGCACACCCTGAAGTTCGGCGGCGACTTCCGCCGGCGCCAGATCACCGAATACCAGACCAACCGCGGCAACGGGCGGTTCAACTTCTCGCGCGGCTTTACCACCGAGACCGGCGGCGGCGCGACCGGCAACGAAGCGGCCAGCTTCCTGCTGGGATATGCCCAACTGGTGGAGCAGGACTTCACGCTGGCCTGGGTCGGCGCCCGCGGCGTCGAGCCCGGCCTCTACTTCGCCGACGACTATCGCGTCAACCGCAAATTGACGTTGAACATCGGCCTGCGATGGGAATACTACAGCCCGTTCAACGAGGTGGCCAACCGCTGGGCCAACTTCGACGCCGATACGGCGACCATTAAGGTCGCGGGGCGCGACGGCGTCGACAGCCGCGCCGGCATCCAGCGCGACTTCCGGAACTTCTCGCCGCGCTTGGGCTTCGCCTACCAACTGACGCCGCGCACGGTGGCTCGCGGCGGCTTCGGCCTGTTCTTCAACCCGAACGGCAACGGCGGCGCCCTGCTGCGGCTGCAGCGGCACGTCCCCTTCGGTCCGATCTATTCGCAGTCCAACAACAACACCACGGTCGGGACGCGCGTGAGCGACGGCTTTCCGGACCCTCCCCAGGTCAACTTCGATTCTCTCAAGAACCCCTCGGGCGGCGTGATCGGCGTCTTCCCGGGTTTTACCAGCGCGTACGCCGAGCAGTTCAACCTGACCGTGCAGCACGAGGTGGCGCCCTGGAAGACACTGTTCAGCCTGGGCTATGTCGGCAACCTGGGACGGCGGCTGGGCACCACCATCGACTTGAACCAGCCTCTGCCCGGCCCGGGCGCGGTGGGCCCTCGGCGCGCGTTCTTTGCCAAGCGTCCCGGCCTGGCCGGCATCAGCTACGCGGTGTCCGACGGGCTCAGCAACTATAACGCCCTGCAGGCTACGGTCAACAAGCGCATGAGCCAGGGCTTGTCGCTGCTGTTCGGCTACACGTGGAGCCACGCCATCGATGACGTCGGCACGGAGTTCGGCGGCGGCACAGGCACGCCCCAGGACATCCGCAACCGCCGCGCCGACCGCGGCAATTCCGTCTACGACATGCGCCATCGCGTCACCCTCAGCTACACCTACCAACTGCCCTGGGGCAAGGGGCAGCGCTGGATGAACCGGGGCGGCATCGCGAATCTGATCCTGGGCGGCTGGCAGACAAACGGCATCTGGATCGGACAAACCGGCCTGCCCTTCACGGTTGGCTCGCAGAACGCCGACACAGGCGGCGCCGGCGGCAGCCGTCCGGACTTCATCCGGGACGGCACGCTGTCCGGCGATCAGCGCACCATCCTGCGCTGGTTTGACCCGACCGGCTACGCCACGCCCAAGCAGTACACCTTCGGCAACACCGGTCGCAATACCTTGTTCGGACCCGGACGCACCAACGTAGATATGTCTCTGTTTAAGGACTTCCCGATCAAAGAAGAGTTCAAGGTGCAATTCCGCGCGGAGGCGTTTAATGTCTTCAACCATCCGCAGTTTGGGCAGCCCAACGCCTCGGTGGAGAATTCTCAAGCCGGCAGGATCACTTCCCTCGTCGGCAATCCCCGGCAGTTGCAGGTGGCGCTGCGGGTGCAATGGTAAGGTAGCTAGAAGCGGTCAGCTCTCAGCTTTCAGCTTTCAGCCGTCAGTTCGCGTCGTGTGGCAGCGAACTTTTGGCGCTGACGGCTGAATGCTGAAAGCTTGTACTAGGAGGCTCAATGAAAATTGCGACTTGGTTCCTTCTCGTGGTGGGAACCATCCTGGCGCGGGAGCCGCTGGCCAAGCGGATCGCCCAGACGGACCCGTCCAAGTACCGGCTCGCCAGGAACATCCACGCGGGCGCCGACGGCGGACTCAACTTCATGGGGCTGTTTGACGCCTATGCGCTGAACACCAACCTCATCTTTCTGCATCGCGGCGTGATTCCGCCCAAGGGCGGGATCGGGCACCACTATCACAACCAGATGGAGGAGATGTTCGTCATCTTCGACAACGAAGCCGAATTCACCGTCGACGGGCGGACCTCAACGCTGAAGGGCCCTGCCGGCGCCCCTTGCCGGATGGGGCGCTCGCACGGGATCTACAATCCCACCAGCAGGCCCACCGAGTGGATGAACATCGCGGTTGGCTCGGTAAAGGGCAAGTATGACGCTACCGATCTCGGCGACGACCGCGTGGGAGTGCCGCTCGATCCCAAGCCGGTTTTCATCACGCTCCGGCTGGACCGCAAGCTCCTGAAGCCCATGGAAGCGATGTACGGCGGCAAAGGCGCCGCGCAATACCGCCGTGCTCTGCCCCCCGAGGTATTCTTCTCGAATTGGGCCTATGTCGATCACCTGGTGCTGCCGCCGGGAGCTTCCCAGGGAAAGAAACCGCACCTCAACGTCGAGGAGTTCTATTACGTGATGAACGGGTCGGGCACGGTTCGCATCAACGACGAAACCGCGTCCATCTCCAAGGGCGACGCGGTGCCGGTGCTCCTCGCCGACTCGAGCTCCTTCGAGAACACCGGCTCTGGCGAACTGGAATTCCTGATCGTCGGCGTGGCCCGGGAAAAAGGGAAGCTGGACCCCTAAGGCGCTGCCTATCTGACCCGCATGATCCGCGTGGCGTTCCGGTGGAAGATTTTCTGCTGGATCTTGGCATCCGGGCACAGGCGCCGGATCGCGGCGATCTGCTGAGATCCGGAGCACTTCTCTCCCTGGCCGATGGCGTCGCTGCAGTCGCTGCCGTAGATCAGCTTGTCCTGGTGACGGACCAGGAAGGCGCGCGCGTGGTCTTCGTCGCGCAGCAGGGCGTTCAGGCCGGAACCGGCGCTCATGTCGGCGTACATGTTGGGATAGTCGGCCAGCAGCCGGTCGGTGATGCCTCCTGGCGTCACTTTGGTCTTCGGGTACAGCACGGCCTGATCGAGCGCCTTGTCGATGTTGCCCCAGAAGGTCTGGGCATGCCCGATGAAGTTCACCTTGGGATGCCTGGCCAGCACCTTGTGGAAGTTCTCGTAGCCCAGGTTGTAGGTCTTGTGCTGGAAGTGCAGCAGCACGGGGACGTGGAACTGCCGCGCGATGCGGGCGATCAGGTCGATGTGAGGAGAATCGCAATCGACCGGGAATTTCTGCTCGCCGATCCCGATAGCGCCCATCTTGAGGTACTTCTCGATCACCTCCTTGGCCTCGGGGATATCCGGCAGCTCGTTGGCGAAGAAGAAGTACTGCTTGGGGAAGCGGCGGGCGATCGCCACCACCGTGTCGTTGCCGCCGGCGCCGGCCGCCAGCCCGTATTTCCGGCCAGCGGGCAGCAGGACCGTCTGGCGGATGCCCATCACGCGCTGGTGCTCCAATAACTGCTCGTCGCCGCGTCCGGAGTACTTGGTGTGCTGGTGAATATCGATGATGGGGATGTCCGCCGGTAGCAGGGTTGCGGCCGGGGCCAGCAGGAGGGATCGGCGAGTCAGGGAGTGAGCGCTCATGGGAAAAAGAATAGTATCATGGCGTCTATGCGCACAACCATTCTCCTCCTCACGAGCGCCCTGCTCGCGGCGCCCCTGTTCGCCGACCGGAAGGCGATCCAGCCGAAAGAGTTTCCCGGCGGACGCCCGTTCAGCCCGGCCATCCTTTCGGGCGGGACGCTGTACGTGGCCGGCCAGATCGGCCGCGACCTCAAGAGCAACCAGGTCCCTTCCGAGTTCGAAGCGGAAGTGAAAGTGTGCCTGGACAATATCGGCATCATCCTGAAGGAAGCCGGCATGGGCTTTGACGACGTGGTGACGGTGAATGTGTATCTCACCGACATGGATCTGTTTGAGCGCATGAACAAGGTCTACGTGACGTACTTCAAAGACCCGCGCCCGGCGCGCACCACGGTCGGCGTCACGCGGCTGGCCGGTCCCGCGAAGATTGAGATTACTGTCACGGCGCGCAAGTAATGGGGCTCGCGATTACGCAGGTTGACGCCTTCACCAGCACGCCGTTCACGGGGAACCCGGCGGCGGTGTGCCTGCTGCCGGAGCCGCGCGAGGCCTCCTGGATGCAAGCCGTGGCTAGGGAGATGAATCTCTCGGAAACGGCATTTCTGGTACGCCAGGCGGATGGCTTCGGGCTTCGCTGGTTCACGCCCGCCGTGGAAGTGGATCTGTGCGGTCACGCCACGCTCGCCAGCGCCCACGTGCTGTGGGAGGAGGGCCATCTGGGCGGGGACCAGCAGGCCCGCTTTCACACTCGAAGCGGCCTGCTCACCGCCGACCGGTTGGGCGAGTGGATCGAAATGGATTTCCCGGCCACGCCGTGCTCCGCGGTCGAGCCGCCGGCGGGTCTGCTGGAAGCTTTGGGCGCGGCGGCCGCCTTCATCGGCAAGAACAAGTTCGACTACCTGGTCGAATTGGCCTCCGAAGACGCCGTGCGCGGTCTTCAGCCCGACCACGGCGGCCTGCGGAAGCTGCCGGTACGCGGCGTGATCGTCACCAGCCGCGGCGCCGAGTACGATTTCATATCGCGCTTCTTCGCGCCGGGATCGGGAATCGACGAAGATCCGGTCACCGGCTCGTCGCACTGCTGCCTGGGTTCCTACTGGCAGGCGAAGCTGAACAAGAGCGAGATGCTCGCCTATCAGGCCTCGGCGCGGGGCGGTGTGGTGCGCGTCCGCGTATCCGGGGACCGCGTGCGCTTGGGCGGACAGGCCGTGACCGTGCTGCGAGGGGAGCTACTGTAGCCTCGCCGGGTGTAGCGGCGGGTCGCGGGGTTCCAACAGCAAGGAAATGCCATTCAGGACCTCGCGGGTGCGGGCGGGGGTGAGTGCGCCGATCTTTTCCCGCAACTGACTCTTGTCCACGGTGAAGAGTTGAGAGACATTGACCACGCTCTGTTTCGGCAGGCCGGCTTCTCCCCGGGTTAGCAGCACGTTCCCCGGTGAAGTGGCCCTCTTGAGGTTCGTAGTCAGAAGGCAAACGACCACGGTGCTGATTCGGCTGTGATTGAAAATGTTGTTCTGGACGACCACGTGCGGATGCCGATATCCGGGTGCGGAGCCAACAGGCGCGCCAAGATCGACCCAGAATACATCTCCTTGCTCAATCACGGTTTTTCCTGCGCCAGGCGAAGATGCCAGCGTCGCATCCGGCGCCGTACTCGCTTCTCCTCCGGAGTCTCCGGCGAGCAGGCGTCATTGATTTGATCCAGGAGCCTCTGGTTCTCGTGGCGGCGGATGAATTCCTCCAGCGCGAGCGCGAAGAGACGGCTGCGCGAGATGTGCATTTCTTGGGCCAGGGCCTCGCCTTGCACCAGGAGGTCGCGGTGCACCGAAACGGCGGTCTTGATGGTTAGAGCCATGGTTATACCAACTAGTGTACCAACATTATCCACCACCGGTATGCGGATCGTAGGCCCAGTGGAACTCCAGCTCGTAGGCCAGGGAGCGCGCCAGGCCGTCCAGATCCGGGAACAGGCTCTCCCGAGTGATCTTCATCCGGTAGAGCTCGCGCAGGCCCCGCTTGCGGATCTTGGCGGCGGGCAGCACCAGTTTCACCAGCGTATTGCGCGGGTCCGGATAAGCTCCGAGGATCTCTTCCAGCGACTGATTGAGATTGCCCGGGATGGCGAAGGTTCCGGACTGCGCGCTTAGCCGCCGGTTCATGGCCTGCGGTTCGCCCACCCAGACGAAGGGGATCTCCTGGCGCAGGAAGAACCGCCGAAAGTTCTCCTTGCGGGTAGGATCGGTATCGGTGGGAAACAGCGGCAACTGGCCCTGCATCGCGCCGGCCTGCGCCGGATTGATCGCCCAGATCGCGGCGTCGCCCGCGGCGCGCTCCAGGGCGAAAAACGCGGCCACGTAGGGAGACCAGGTGAAGTCCAACAGACGCGTCGGCGCGCCGTGATGCTGCATCAGGGCCAGCCATTCGAAATCGTCTTCGAGAGCGGGGGCGCGAGTCAGGAAATTGTGAGCCTTGCGCTTGAAGATGCGCAGGATGCGCTCTTCCTGGTCGATCCACAGGGCCGGATCTACGCGCAGGTCGTACAGGTAGCGGGAGAGCGCGCTGTAGATCCGCCACCGCTCGTCGCGTTGTCCGCGAAAGGCCCAATCGGCGTAGGGAGGATAGGTGATCACGCGCAGGAAGTCGTCCCAGGAGTCCAGCCGGATGACCTCGTAGGGGGTCACGGCTTGCGCTCCTCCTTGGCCCGGCGGATCTCCTCCATCCGTTCGGAGATGCGTTTTTCCACGCCCCGGTCGGTGGGATGGTACCAGCGGCGGCCCTTGAGCGAGGGCGGCAGGCATTCCATCGCGGAGATGGCGTCCTCGAATTGGTGGGCGTGCTGGTAGCCTTGGCTGTAGCCCCACTGCTTCATGGACGGCGTGGGCGCGTTGCGAAGCTGCAGCGGCACCGGCTCGGCCATGCTGTTCTGGACATCCTCCCGCAATTCGCCCATGGCGCGAAAGGCGGCGTCGGACTTGGGCGCCACCGCCAGGTAGATGGCGGTTTGGGCCAGCGCCAGGTCGCCTTCGGGGATTCCCAGGAAGTGCACGGCCTGCATCGCCGCCACGGCCTGCTCCAGGGCGCGCGGATCCGCCAG
>JACOSH010000583.1 GCA_016178945.1 Acidobacteriota bacterium | reverse complement strand
GCCGGCTCGGTGATCAAGGCCCGGTTCACCGACGTCAACGACCAGGTGATCGACCCGTACATTCAGGTGCGAGCCGATGTCGTGGAGGCGATCGGCAAGCTGGCGCGCGGCGGGGCCAGCCTGGAATCCCGCGCCAACGCGGCGCGAGCGGCCGGCATCCTGCGCGCGCAAGGCGCCTTGCCCTACCTGCTCGAAGCGCTGCGCTCCAAGGATAGCGCGGTGCTGTACGAAAGCCTGGTGGCGCTCCAGAAGATCCATGATCCGGCCGCCGCGGTCAAGATCCGCTATCTGCTCCGCGACCTGGACGAAAAGGTGCAGCTTGCCGCCATCGAAACGACCGGGCTGTTGCAGAACAAGGAAGCGCTGTCCGATCTGGTGGATGTCCTCAACCGCCCGCGCAGCACTCCCAAGGTGCGGCGCGCGGCCCTCACGGCCATCGCCATGATTCCGGACGAGTCCAGCCGCGCGCTCTACACGAAGTATCTGACCGATAAGGATGAGCGCATGCGCGCCGCGGCCGCCGAGGGATTCGCGCGCCTGAAGAGCCCGGCGGACCGCCCCATGCTGGCAAAGGCTTTCGAGGAGGAAGGCAAGCCGTCCCCACGGATCTCCCTGGCTTTCGCGCTGGCTGCCGGCGGCAAGACAGAAATCGCCGAGTTTAGCCCGTTGCAGTTGCTGGTGAACACGCTGAATTCCAAGGTGCGCCAGGGCGAGGCGTTCGCGTTCCTGGTGGAGCTGGCCCGCGATCCGGGGATTCGCGCCAAGCTCTACACGGGAATGGCTTCCGGCACTCGCGACGAAAAGATCCAACTGGCCCTGGTGATGGCGAGAAGCGGCGACCAGACTTCGGTAGCGGAGGTAGAGAGGCTCACCCGGGACGGCGACGCGGAGGTCGCCAAGGAGGCGTTGCGGGCCTTGCGAAATCTGAAAGCCCGCCTGTAGACAGCGCTACTTCGCCTTCTTCTGCTTCTGCTGGCCGACGCGGATCTTGAACTGCTTCTGCTGGGCTTCGGCGTGAGCCTTCCAGTCGAACCGCTTCGAGGCTTCCGACAGGTAAGCATTGACGTCCGCATCCTTGGGCAGCACGGCCATCAGGGTGGTGCTCTGCGCTCCATCCGGGCTGGTGATCCGAAACCGCTTGACGTTGGGAATGGACATAACCCTCCTATTGTAACAGGCGCCGCTTACCGGAACACGACCAGGGCGTCGATCCCCACGTCGCTGCCTTTCGAGCCGGAGTAGGGCTCGCCGCGCACCACCAGGCGGATCGCGTGGCGCCCGTTCTTCAATCCGAAGGCATGCCAGACCGATTCGCCGCGCTTGGTGGAATCTTCGTCGGGGTACACGTCGATGGTCTTGTCCAGCTTGCCGTCCAGATAGACATCCGCGCGCCCGCCGGTGGGCAGGTAGGGTCCCACGACGATGGCGCCCGTCCCGTCGAATTGGATCTCGGCCGCGGCGCTCTTCTCGCTGGCCAGTTTGCCGTTGGACTTGGGCGGCGTCTTCCAGACGCCGCTCCATCTCCAGCGCGGGTCTGCGGCGGCGACGCGCTCGACCGGCGAACCATAGTCGTCCCACAACTCCAGCTTGGCGGGCACGGGCGACTGCACCTTCACGACCAGCGTCTGGCCTTCCAGCCGGCCGCCGTTTCGCTCCACCAGCGCGATGGCGCGCTTCTGGGTGCTGGCCACGATCGAGTTGAAGGAGAATTCGGTGTAGTTGAACTTCTGATCGGCCAGCTTGGGGATGCCGCCCTTCCACTCCTCCGGGATTCTCTTGTATCCGAGCATCACGCCCAGCACGCCGCAGGCATTGGAGGGATTACAGTCCGAATCCTGGCCGGCGCGCGTCGCGACCTCCAGCGTCTTCCAGAAATCGCCCTGGCCATAGAGCAGACCCAGGGCGATGTAGGCGCCGTTGAACTTCGCGTCGATGTTGAAGGGCTTGTTGGCTCCCTCCGGGCAGGGCTCGCGCTTGTTCCACTTGTCTTCGATCAGATGCCAGGTCCGGCGCCAGTCGTTGGGGTGCTGCCGGGACCAGGCCAGCACGTCGGAGATCACCCGGGCATACGGGCTCTGGGGCGGCAGGCAGGCCAAGCCGGCTTCCACGACGCGGCGCGGGTCGCTCTCGAAGAAGGCGGCCGCGTACATCCCGGAGACGAACATGCCGCCATAGATGCCATCGCCGTGGTTCATGACGCGGCCGGCGCGCCAGCACAGGTCGTTGGAGGCGCGGGGCAGGCCGGGCGCCATCAGGCCGATGAAGTCCGATTCGATCTGGAAATCGATGTCGTTGGCGTGCGCGTTGTACTTGGGCGTGCCGGCCAGCGCCGCCTGGACTCCGCGTTTCAGCGCGCGCCGCGCCGCCAGGTTGGCGTGCCACAGGCGGTAGCGGGCCTCCCGGAACATGGCGCCGAAGTCTTCGGTGGTGGCGTCGAGACCTTTGTCATCGAGGACCTTGGCAAAGGTCATGTCGACGTAGAGATCGTCCTGATCCAGCGCGTTGGAAACGCGGCCGGGCGTCCACTTGGGCAGCTCGCCCTCGTTGATCCGCTCCAGAAAGCGGAACTCGGTGGGCGCGCCAAAGCTGACGCCAATCATCTGGCCTGCCCAGCCCCCTTCGATCCGGTCGTGCAGCTCTTCGAGCGAAATCCGCCGCGTGCCGGCCGGCTGCGCCAGCAGCAGCGCCGTCGCGAAGGCGCCCGTGCACCACAGAATTCTTCCCATGCGCCTCCTAAAACGCTCCCTTACGGTCGCGGCTCTGTCACTACATGAAATAATCCTTCACCTTGTCGAAGATGCCCTTCTCGGCCGGCTCGTTTTCCGCAGGCAAAGTCTCGCGCAGCTTCTCAAACAGGTCGCGCTGCGCCTTGGACAGCTTGGAGGGAACCTTCACTTCCAAGTGCACGTACAAGTCGCCGCGCCCGTGGCCGTTGACGTGCGAGATGCCCTGATTGCGGATGCGGAATCGCGAGCCGCTCTGGGCGCCTTCGGGGATCTTGAGAAGCTCGCTGCCCCCGCCCAGCGTGGGCACCGCGATCTCGGCGCCGAGCGCGGCCTGGGCCACGTTGACGGGAATGGTGCAGTGGAGGTCGGAGTCGCGGCGCTCGAAGAAGGGGTGCTCCCGCACCTTCAAGACCACGTACAGGTCGCCGGTGGGCCCGCCGTTCAGGCCGGGCTGCCCTTCGTGAGACAGTCTCATGCGCGTGCCGTTGTCGACCCCAGCCGGGATGTTGACCTTGAGCTTGCGCTCCACCTGTTTGTATCCTTCGCCATGGCACTCGCGGCAGTGCTGGCGGATGGTCTCGCCGCTCCCGTTGCACTGGCCGCAGGTGCGCCGGATGGAAAGAAAGCTCTGCTGGTAGACCACCTCGCCGCGCCCGCGGCAGGTGGGGCAGGTCACCGTTCCGCTGCCCGGCTCGGCGCCCTTGCCGCCGCAGCGCTTGCAGGCCTCCAGGCGCGGCACCTGGATCTCGGCGGTCATACCGAAGGCCGCGTCCTCGAAGTCGATCTCCAGGTCGTAGCGCAGATCCTCGCCGCGCTGGGCCCGGGTGCGCCGCCGGGCGCCGCCGCCGAACATGTCGCCGAGCCCGAACAGGTCGCCCAGGATATCGCCGAAATCGGTGAACTGCGTGGGATCGAAGCCCGCGCCCGCCCCTTGCAATCCCTGGTGGCCGAAACGATCGTAGGTGGCCCTCTTCTGGGGATCGCTCAGCACGCCGTAGGCCTCGGCGGCTTCCTTGAACTTCTCCTCGGCCTCATGGTTGCCGGGATTGCGGTCAGGATGATACTGCAAGGCCAGCTTCCGGTAGGCGGACTTCAACTCCCCATCGCCGGCACTTCGGTCGATGCCCAGGATTTCGTAGTAATCTCGTTTTGTCACGGCTTACGACGGTCGGACGGCAACCTTGACCATGGCGGGGCGCAGCAGCTTTCCCCTGAAACTGTATCCCCGCTGGTACTCTTCGAGGATGGTCTGATCTTCCACCTCCTCGGTTTCTTTTCGATCCACGGCCTGATGGAGGTTGGGATCGAAGGGCTTTCCGGCGCACTCCATGGGCTCCAGCCCGGCCTTCTTCAGCGCCTCCAGCAGGCGCTGGTAGATCAACTCGACGCCCCTCCGGTACTCGGCATCGGCCGATTCCACTTTGAGGGCCCGCTCAAAATCGTCCACCGCGGGCAGGATGTCGCGCATTATCTCGGCGCCGGCGTATTGAACGAACTCGAGGCGGTCGCGCTCGGCGCGCCGGCGGAGGTTCTCGAATTCCGCCTGGCGGCGCAGCAGCCGGTCGGTTAAGTCCGCTTTCTCCGCCCCCAACTGGTCGCGTTCGGCGGCGACGGCGGCCAGCTTTTCCGCCAAGCCCTCTTCGATCACCGGGTCGGATAGGGCCTGGGTAGTGGTGTCCTCCAGCGGGGTCTCCTGATTCTCGTCGCTCACATTGTCTAGATTAACAAAACCCATCCCGGTTCTCGTAGAGAGCGCGAACGGAACGGCGAATCAGATCACGCTTTGGAAGGTCCTGCCGATGTGCAGCACCGCTCCCATCACCCGGCCGTAATGCATGCGCATGGGGCCGAGCACGGCGATGCGCGCCGTCAGACCGCTGGGAATGCGGACGGAGATGCCGATCAGCGCCAGCTCGGCCATGGCCGGATGGGCCTCGCCCAAGCCGACCTGGACCTGCAATTCGCCGCCGGATTCCTCCAGGAAGCGGTCCAGCAGCTCCACCAGCCGCTTCTTCTCTTCCAGCGCGTGCAGCAAGTCGCGCATCTTCTCGCGGGTCAGGTGCAGGTCGATGCCGAACAGGTTGGACGCGCCTTCCATGTGGACTTCGGGCGACTGATCCAGATCCAGCAGCCCTTTGCTGTAGAGCACGTGCAGCTTGCGCATCAGGCCGTCGTAGACGGCGCGCTCGACGTCCATGCGGCGCAGCAGCTCCAGGCGAGCTTCCCGCAGCGACCAGCCGCTGAAGTTCCGGTTCACGTAATTGCGGATCGATACCAGCTCATCCTGCGTCACCGGCTCTTCCAGGGTGACCACGCGGTTGCGCACCACGCGGTCGCGGGTGACCAGAATCAGGAGCACGCGGCCGTCGGCCAGTGCCAGCAGCTCGATTTGATCCAGTACCTGGCCAGAAGCCGGCATGGCCGCGGCAATCCCGACGTTGTGGGTCAGCTCGGTCAGGATACGCGAGGAGCGCTCGATTTTTTCTTCCAGGGTGTCGACGCCGCGCAGCTCCGCGTGCACGCGCTGAGCCTCGGCCGGAGCGATTCGCCCCACCGCCAGGGACCGCACGTAATGGCGAAAGGCTTTGCCGGTGGGAATCCGTCCCGCGGAGGTGTGCGGCTGCGACAGGTACCCTTCCTCGGCCAAGTCGGCCATGGCATTGCGAATCGAGGCCGGACTCAGCCCGTCGCGGTGGCGCTTGGACAGGGTACGCGAACCGACCGGCTCTCCAGTGGCGATATAGGTCCTGACGATCGACTCCAGGATCTCCCGCGAGCGAGCGTTCAGCGAATTCTCGATTCGCATACTCCTACCGTCATTCTATCTGACTGAAAAGCAACGGTCAAGACAAGACTAGGCTTCCCGGAGCGCCAGCCCCAGAGCGCGATCCAGGTCCACCTCCAGCAACATGTAAGAGCAGCCGGGGCAGATCAGCCACTCCGGTACCGGGAAGCCCCGCTCGGCCCGGAGGCGATAGACCTCCATTTCCAGCCGGACGTAGAGCTCGGGCGAAAGCCCATCTTCGGGCTGGTAGGCGGTCCCTTGCATCGGCCATAGAGGAGAGTAGAGGGGCACGATGCCGCTGTCGAGAAAAAAGGCGGCCCCTTCGGCGATGCTCTCCAGCATCCGTTCGGGCGGCATGCCTGGGGCGGGAGGCCCCAGCTCGAGCCCGGCCACGAAAGCCGATCCCACGTTACTGCGCCCGAAGACCTCGACCGCGCCGAGTAGCGCGTCGATCCAGCGCTGGCGCCCGACGAACTTTGCCTTGCCCGGACAAGTCGCGCGGAAGGTCTCTTCGTCCCAGACCTCCAGGTTGTAACAGCAGCTATCCGCGCCAGCCTGGCGATAACGCTCCGAGTCGGCCGGATCGACGGCGCCGGATCCGCAGGTGACGCGCAGCCGATCGCCGACGGCCCGGCGCGCGGTTTCAACGACGGGCAAGAAGCGCTCGGCTTCCTGGGCCGGGTCGAGCAGCGAGCCGCCCGTGAGGTAGACATGACGCACCTCGCCGGTCTGGGCGGCGTAGGCCAGCACCTCTTCGAGGCGAGCGAGCGTGTCCGGGTCGGGCGCCACACGTCCGGGCGCCTGCCCCAGCGCCGCTGAGCGCTGTCCGAACCGGCCATAGGCGCAGAAACCGCAGCGCAGCGACCGGCCGCCGTCATCTTTCACGCGGTGATACTCACACCCCGGCGCGACGTTGACAACCAGCATGTCCCCGAGCTGCTCGACACCCGCTTCGAACTGCGTGAGTCCGTCGCGCGTGCGGAAGGAGTGCCAGGCGTGGGCGGGCACGAAATCGATGGCGCACACGGCCTGGTCCCCGTGCCACAGCATGAATCCCTGCCCGGCAGCGCGCCGCACTTCAAGCGGGCTGCTGTCATCCACGCGGACACGAGCCACGCTCCCGCCATCCAGGCGGAACAGATACGGCACGGGAATGTATTGACGGCGGCCGTCATCAGTGGACTTGCAGTAGGGCCAGAAATTCGGCGCCGCCCCCTGCGCCGCGGCCTGCGCAAGCGCCTCTGTAAACCGGACGCCGCGGAAAAGCAACTCCGTCTTCCAGAGGACCTGCGGCGGGACGTCCGGGAGTTGTTCATGAAGCCCAGGGAAAATCATGGTCGCCTCTTGCAGCCATCATAGTAAACTGGGGGCCGGCGGGGAGCCAGCCCCGACCGCGTATAATAGACGGGATATGCGATTCTGCGTGGCTCTTTGCCTGGCCGCTGCCTGGCCTGTGGCGGCTCAGCACGAGAAGGAAGGCGAGAAGCCCAAGCATCCGTTCATCGGCGATGCCAAGGCGATCGAGGCCGGCCGTACGCTGTTTGGCGGCGGTTGTGCAGCCTGTCACGGGGCCGAGGGACAAGGGGGGCGCGGGCCCAACCTACGCGAGCGCGTGATGTGGCATCCCCTCGAGGACGACACCCTTTTCAGCGCCATCCAAAAAGGGATTCCCGGCGGGGGAATGCCGGCGGCCAACCTGCCGGAAGACCAAGCCTGGCAGGTGGTGGCGTTCGTGCGATCGCTGACCTCTCCGGCCTACGAGAACCCGGTGGCCGGCGATGTGAAAATCGGCCAGGAGCTGTTCTGGGGCAAGGCCGGGTGCAGTGGATGCCACCAGATCCAGGGACGCGGCGGGAAGCTGGGTCCCGATCTCACCAATATCGGGGCCACTCGCGCGGCGCCGCAGCTTCGCGAGGCCATCGTGGATCCGGACGCCGACGGCGCGCCGAACTACCGCGGCGCGACGGTGGTGTTGAAGAGCGGCAAGACGCTGCGGGGCGTGGCGCGCAACCGGACCAACTACTCGCTTCAGCTTCAGGACGCCGACGGCAATCTGCACCTGCTGTCAATGGCCGAGGTCAGCGAGCTGACCCTCACCAAAGGCTCGCCGATGCCCAAAGATTTCGCCCAGCGGCTCGGCAAGCCAGAGATCGACAACCTGGTGGCGTATCTGAGCCGGCAGAGCCTCCGCCCGCCGGAGCCCAAGAAGAAGAAAGAGGAATCTAAGTAATGCGCAATCTATGTCTGTATCTGACTCTGATGGGCGCCGCCTCCGGACAGGTGCGGTTTGAAGATATCTTGAAAGGCCCTGGAGAGAACTGGCTCACCTACGCCGGCGACTACCAGGGCCAGCGCCACAGCGCGCTGAAACAGATCACTGTTGACAACGCCGGATCGCTCACACCTCAGTGGGTGCACCACATTGCCAAGGCCAACGGCCTGCGCACCTGTCCCATCGTCTATGACGGCGTGATGTACATCACCAACTCCAACGAGCTGCGCGCGCTGGACGCCCGCACCGGCCGGCTTATCTGGCAGTACAAGGAGGGCCGTTCCAAGAAGCAGGACGTGAATCGCGGCGCGGCGATCCTGGGCGACCGCGTGTTCTTTGTCACCTCGGACATCTACCTGGTGGCGCTCGATCGCCGTACCGGGGCCGTGCTCTGGCAGAAGAAGTACGGCAGCACCGAGGACGGCCTGTACGCCTCGGCGGCGCCGCTCGTCTTGAAGGACAAGGTGCTGGTCGGCGTGTCCGGCGGCGACACCGGCATGCGCGGCTACGTCACCGCCATTTCCCCATCGACCGGCGAGGAGCTGTGGCGGACCTACACCATCCCGGCCAAGGGCGAGCCGGGCTCGGAGACCTGGGGCAAGTACGTCGACTACGGCGGCGGCGCGACGTGGCTCTCGGGAACCTATGATCCGGCGCTCAATGTCGTCTACTGGACCACGGGCAATCCCTGGCCCGATTTTTACGGGGGCGACCGCGGCGGAGACAATCTCTATTCCTGCTCGCTGCTGGCGCTGGATGCCGACACCGGCAAGAAGAAGTGGCATTTCCAGTTCACGCCCCACGACACCCACGACTGGGACGCGCAGGCGTGGCCCGTGCTGGTGGATCTGCCTTACAAAGGCTCCCCGCAGAAACTGGTGCTGCACGCCAACCGCAATGGCTTTTTCTACGTGCTGAACCGGGTGACGGGCGAGTTCCTCAACGCCACGCGCCTGGTCGACAAGCTGGACTGGGCTTCGGGGATCGACGCCAAGGGACGGCCCATCCTGATTCCCGGCAAGGACCCGACGCCGGAAGGCACTCGGGCCTGCCCGGGCGTGCGCGGCGCAACCAACTGGATGTCGCCCTCCTTCAACCCGTCGACCGGCCTGCTGTATGTCGTGACTCTGGAGCAGTGCGACCTCTACACCAGCTCGGCGAAAGAGCCCGAGCCCAA
The DNA here is from genome assembly GCA_016178945.1 of Acidobacteriota bacterium. Lineage (GTDB taxonomy): Bacteria > Acidobacteriota > Terriglobia > Bryobacterales > Bryobacteraceae > JACOSH01. The sequence goes on along the minus strand of JACOSH010000583.1, from coordinate 41,008 downwards.
GAAGAATTTTTCGGGCGGCGGGGCGGGACCCAAGCCGTCCGAGGTGGGACAGTTCTTCCTGCGGGCTTACGATCCCAAGACCGGCGAGCGCAAGTGGGAGTATCCCATGACGGGTCCCGGCGAGTCCTGGGCCGGAACCGTGTCGACCGCCGGCGGGGTGGTGTTCTTTGGCGACGACGACGGCCAACTGGTGGCGCTCGATGCGCGCAATGGGAAACATCTGTGGCATTTCCAGATGGGAGAAGGGCTGACCGCATCCCCCATGACCTACGCGGTCGACGGCAAGCAGTATGTGGCCATCGCCTCGGCGACGGCGATCTTCTCCTTCGGGCTGTTTGAGCCGGTCCGGCCGGTGGCCCTGCCCAAAATCAAGATTGAGTAGGCGTTGCGATACGCTATCCGCTCATGGGGACCCGACCCGCGCTCCTGATTCTCACGGCCGCCCTCTCCGCCCAGGAGTGGCCGCACTACGGCGGCGATCCGGGCGGCATGAAGTACTCGCCGCTGGAGCAGATCGATCGCTCCAATGTGGCGCGTCTGAAGGTCGCCTGGAGCTATCGCACCGGCGACGTCAGCGACGGGAAGACACTGCCGGTCCGCAGCGCGTTTGAGACCACACCTTTGGTCGTCGACGGAGTGATGTATTTCACCACGCCGTTCAACCGTTTGATCGCGCTCGACGCCGAGACCGGCAAGGAGTTGTGGACCTTCGATCCGAAGATCGACCGGGAGCGGCCCTACAACCTGTTCATCAGCCGCGGCGCGGCCTACTGGAGCGACGGCCAGGAGCGCCGCTTGTTTCTGGGCACCTTGAGCGGCCGGCTGTTTGCGATCCAGGCCGCCACCGGCAAGCCCATCGACAGCTTCGGCCAGGGCGGCTCGATCGACTTGCGCCAGGGCGTGGCGGACCGCTTCCCGGGCAAGGGCTACGGCATGACCTCGCCGCCGGCGATCTACAAGGACCTGGTGATCTGCGGCGCGCTCACCGCGGATGGCGAACCGCGGGGGCCCGCCGGCGACGTGCGCGCCTTTCACGCGCGCACGGGGAAGCTGGTCTGGCAATTCCACACCGTACCGCGCGAGGGCGAGTTCGGCAACGACACCTGGGCCAAGGACTCCTGGCGCGACCGGGCCGCGGCCAACGCCTGGTCCATCCTGAGCGTCGACACCGCGCGCGGCATCGTCTTCCTGCCCCTGACCTCGCCCGCCACCGACATGTACGGCGGAGACCGCAAGGGCGCCAATCTGTTCGGCGACTCGCTGGTGGCCCTGGAGGCCGCCACCGGGAAGCGGCTCTGGCACTTCCAGACGGTTCATCACAACATTTGGGATTACGATATCCCGGCGCAGCCCAACCTGGTCCAGGCGCGCCGCGACGGGAAGCTGGTGGATGCGGTCGCCCAAGTCACCAAGACCGGCTACGTGTTCCTGTTCGACCGCGTCTCGGGCCGGCCGCTGTTCGACATCGAGGAGCGGCCGGTCCCGGCCAGCGAAGTGCCCGGAGAACAAGCCTGGCCCACCCAGCCGCGTCCGGTGAAGCCGCCGCCGTTCGCGCGCCAGAATTTCCGTGCGGAAGAACTCACCAACGTCACACCCGAATCCCGGGCCTACTGCGCCAAACTGATCGAAGGCGCGGTGTTCGGCGACCTCTACACGCCCATCGGCTTGAAACCGACGGTGCTGTTCCCGGGCACCAACGGCGGCGCAAACTGGGGCGGGGGGTCCTTCGATCCCGGCACGCAGACCCTGTACGTGAACTCGATGGATGCCGGAATGGTGTTTCGCATGGTCAAGCGGCCGGAGGGGTCGCAGATCCCCTATCGCACGCAGGGGCTGGGGTCGCCCAACTCGCGCTTCTGGGATCCGAAGCTCAATCCCTGCCAACAGCCGCCCTGGGGACATCTGACGGCGATCGATCTCACCACCGGCGAGTTTCGCTGGCGCTCGGTCCTGGGCGTGGTCGATGAGCTGATCGCCAAAGGCATCCCCCCCACGGGCACCTCCAACATCGGCGGCTCCGTGGTCACGGCCGGGGGCCTGGTCTTCATCGGCGCCACCAACGACGCGCGCTTCCGCGCCTTCGACAAGGAGAGCGGCAAGGAGCTTTGGGTGGCGAAACTGCCCGCCAGCGCCCATGCCACGCCGATGACGTATCGTGGAAAGAGGTCCGGCAAGCAGTTTGTGGCAATCGCGGCCGGGGGAGGGAACAAATACAACGAAGTGTATTCCGATACGCTGGTGGTTTACTCCTTGCCGTAGTGTGCTGGGCGGACCGGTTCAGCCACAAGAAGCACGCGCCGCTGAAGATGGAGTGCGTGACCTGCCATGCGACGTCGGAGACGGGCGAGCGCGCGGGTTTCCCGCCCAATGAGAAGTGCGCCGTCTGCCACCAGGGAGTGGAGCAACCGGAACCGCGCCGGCTGTACCGGGTGGCCGACTTTGTCTTCTTCAGTCACGCCCGCCATCGCGCCGCGAAGTTGCCCTGCGCCGCCTGCCACGGGGACGTGGCCGCACGGGACGCCCCGCGGCTTCACTACCCGACCACCATGAAAGCCTGCATCGGCTGCCACAAGGCGCATCGCGCTGGTGTAAGCTGTAATCTTTGCCACGAACTCAATCAGTAAGGCGCCGCCCATGACCCGAAACTCGTTCGTCCTGCTTCTTGCCGCCGCCGCACCCTTGCTGGCCGCTCCCAAGCCCAAGCTGGTGGTGGCCCTCACCATCGATCAGTTCCGCTACGACTATCTGGTCAGGTTTCGCGGCGACTACACGGCCGGCTTGGACCGTTTGCTCACCAAGGGAGCGGTTTTTACCAACGCGCACTACGACCATTTCCCCTCGGTCACGGCGGTCGGCCACAGCACCTTCCTGACTGGGGCGTATCCGGCCACCAGCGGCATCATCGCCAACGACTGGTTCGATCTGGCCTCGGGCAAGAGCGTCACCAGCGTCTCGGACGATGGAGTGAAGCTGCTGGGCGGATCCAGCGAAGGCGCTTCGTCGCCGCGCAGGCTCCTGGTGAGCACCCTAGGCGATGAAGTGAAGATGGCCAATGGCGGCAAGACGCGCGTGATCGGCATTTCGATGAAGGACCGCTCGGCGATCCTGCCCGTGGGTCACATGGCCGACGCCGCCTACTGGGTGGAGCGCAAGACCGGCGCATTCGTCAGCAGCACCTATTACTTCAACGATCTGCCGGCTTGGGTGAAGGATTTCAACGCCAGCAAACCGGCTGACAAGTACGCGGGCGCGGTGTGGAGCCTGGCCCCCTACGCCGAGCGCGGCTACAAGCTTCCCGCGGCGGGCGATGCCCGGCTGTACGATTCGGTCACCGCGACTCCATTTGGAAACGAATTGCTCGAGTTGTTCGCCGAGCGCGCCCTGGCGGCCGAGCAGATGGGCAAGCGCGACACCACCGATATTCTGGCGCTGAGCCTGTCCTCCAACGATTACATCGGACACGACAAGGGGCCGGATTCTTCCGAGGTACACTCGGTTTCGGTCCACACCGACAAGCTGCTGGCCAAGTTCTTCCAGTTTCTGGACCAGCAGGTGGGGATGGACAACGTGCTGGTGATCCTGACCGCGGATCACGGCGTGGCGCCCCTGCCTGAGGTCACCGCGGCGCGCAAGATGCCGGGCGGGCGCATGCCCTTGCGCGTGATCCAGGACACGGTGCAGAAGGCGCTGGAAGACAAGTACGGCAAAGGAAAGTGGATCTTGAGCCCCTCGGAGCACTCCCTGTACTTCAACCGCGAGCTGATCCAGCAGAAGCGGCTGGAGCAGCGGGACGTGCAGCGCGTGGCCGCCGAGGCGGCCCTGACGGTGGCCCACGTGGCCCGTGTCTACACCCGCGACCAATTGACCGGGGGCGTGGCGATGGAGGACGCCATCGGCCGCCGCATCATGAACGGCTATCACCACGCGCGCGGCGCCGACGTCATGATCGTGCTGGAGCCCTACTGGATGTACGCGTCGCGCGGCACCACGCATGGCTCGCCCTACGGCTACGACACGCATGTCCCGGTGATCTTCATGGGGGCAGGCGTGAAGGCCGGTCGATATCCCCAGCGGATCATTCCCAACGACATCGCGCCGACGCTGGCCTACCTTCTGGAAGTCGAGCCGCCCAGCGGGGCGGCCGGCCGCATCCTGACCGAGATTTTGCAGTAACGATCCGACCGGGCAGGCCGTAGCCGCGGTAGAATCGGAGCCAGGGGGTCATATGCGTTTTCTTACGTGCCTGCTGGTCCTCTCGCTGTTTGTTCCGTTAGCTGGGGCGCAGTCTTACACGGGAAGCATCATCGGAACCGTGAAAGATTCGAGCGGCGCGGTGATACCGAACGCCACCGTGACCCTTCTGAACGCGGCCACCAATGCCCGATCCGAAACCCGCTCCGGCGCCACCGGCAATTTCGCGGCGCTTCAGTTGCCGCCGGGAACCTACCATCTGGAGGTGTCCGCGGCCGGCTTTAAGAAGTTCGTGCGCGAGGGAATCGTGCTCCAGGTGCAGCAAACCGCCAACCTGGAGGTGATTCTCCCGGTGGGCGAGGTCACCGACTCGGTGGTGGTCACGGGCGAGGCGCCTCTGCTGGAGTCCACCACCTCTTCGGTCGGAAAGGTCGTGGACAACCGGCGCATCGTCAATCTGCCCCTGAACACCCGCAACGTCTACTCCCTGATATTCCTGACGCCCGGCGTCACCGGCACGGTGGGCATCAACTACGACGACATGCGCTATTCGGTCAACGGCGGTCGCCAGCGCATGCTGGACACCTTGGTGGACGGAGTGGCCGCCTCGCATCCCACCGTGAACGGGGCGGGCGGAGTGTCGGTGTTTCCGTCCGTGGACGCCATTGAAGAGTTTAAGGTGATGGGCGCCAACCCGCCGGCGGAGTTCGGACGCAGCCAGGGCAGCGTGCTCAACGTAGCTTTCAAATCGGGCGCCAACGCCTGGCATGGCAGCGCCTACGAGTTCCTGCGCAACTCGGTGCTGGACGCCAACAACTTCTTCTCCAACCGCCGCGGGCAGCCGCTGGGCAGCTTCAAGCGCAGCCAGTTCGGCGGCGTGCTCTCCGGACCGATCCGCAAGGACAAGACTTTCTTCCTGGTGGACTACGAGGGCTTGCGGGAACGCAGCTTGAGCACCACGACGTTCACCGTGCCCACCGAGCTGGAGCGTCGCGGCGACTTCTCCAGGACCCTGGCCCAAAACGGCCAGCTCATCCAGGTGTTCAATCCCCTCTCGACCCGGCCCTCGGGCTCGGGCTCGATCCGCGATGCCTTCGCCGGCAACCTGGTCCCGGCCTCCATGTTCGACCCGGTGGCCACCAACGTGTTGAAGTATTACCCGCGTCCGAACGCGGTGGGGAATGCGGTCACGAATCAGAACAACTACCAGTTGAGCGGCGCGCGCCAGTTGAACCTGGATCAGTTCGACGTGCGCGTCGACCACAACCTTTCCGACAAGCAGCGGTTCTTTGGCCGCTTCTCGCGCCGCGCCATCGAGGACGCGCCGCCGGCCTTCTTCCCCGCCGATCTGGCCATCGCCGAGGGCCGAGTGATCCAGAGAAACACGCCCTACGGCGCGGTGGCCGACTACACCCACACACTGTCGCCCACTACGATCCTGAGCGTGCGCATGGGGTTCGCCCGCACTTTGTTCGAGTTCGCCAACCAGGGGTTGGGATTCGTGCCCTCCAGCCTGGGTCTGCCGAAGGAGATCGACACGGCGGTGGACCGCCAGATGTTCCCGCGCTTTGGCGCCGACTACGTGGGGCTGGGCGGCAACGACCATCGCCGCAGCGGCTTCAACACCTACACCCTGAATGCGAGCGTGAGCAAGGTCAGGGGCGTTCACACCATGAAGACCGGCTTTGAGGGCCGGCTGATTCGCGTCAACGTCTGGGAAGCTCGCGACGCGGGCAGCTTTAACTTCAGCCGGTCGTTTACCCAGGGACCCGACCCGACACGCGCCAGCTCCACGGCCGGCAACAGCCTGGCCTCTCTGCTGCTGGGCACCGGGAGCGGCGGCAACCTCTATCAGGCCTGGAAGAACGTCGCGGCCCAGAGCATCTACTACGCGGGCTACTTTCAAGACGACTGGCGGATCACTTCGAAACTCACCCTGAACCTGGGCGTGCGCTATGACCTGGACACGCCCCGCACCGAGCGCTTTAACCGGGTCAACTTCTTCGATCCGCTTGCGGCTTCGCCGCTCGCCAAACAGGTTTCCCAGTTCCCCAACCTGCAAGGCGGACTGGTGTTCGTGGGCGTGAACGGGCGCGACCGGTATCAGTACGAAATGGACAAGAACAACCTGGCGCCGCGGATCGGCTTGGCCTACCAGTTGGACAAGAAGACGGCGATCCGGATGGGTTGGGGCAACCTGTACGGCTTGTCCGCGCAGGCGGCACAGGGCACGGTCGGCCCCTATGGGTTCCGCGTCGAGAACACCTGGGTGACTTCGCTCGATAACGGCCTGACGCCGTTCAACCTGCTGAAGAATCCCTATCCGCAGGGATTCCGGCCGCCGCCGGGCGCCGCCGACGGTCTGATCACCGGCGCCGGCGGGCCGATTCAAGGCGTACTGCGGGAGACGCCCACCCCTTATTCCATGCAGTGGAATCTCACGGTGCAGCGCGAGCTGCCCGGCCAGGTGCTGCTGGAGGCCGGCTACGTGGGCACGCGCGGCCTGCAACTGAACCGCAGCACGGAGGGCGGCTTCGACCTGAACCAGCTCACCACCGACCGGATGGCGCTGGGCAACCGGTTGAACGACCAGGTCCCCAACCCGTTCTTCGGGATCGTCAACAACGGCGTGCTGGTGAGCCGGAACATCAGCCGCGCGCAATCGCTGCGGCCCTATCCGCAGTTCACCTCCATCGTGCCGCTGTATTCGGCCGGGTCGGCTTCCACCTATCACTCGCTTCAGACCACCTTCAAGAAACGGCTGTCCAAAGGCTTGCAGTTCGAGGGCAATTACACCTGGGCCAAGAACCTGGACAACGGCGAAAGCCACCAGGACACCTACAACATTCGCTCCAGCCGCGCGCTGTCCAGCATCGACGTCGCCCATCGCTTTCTGATGAGCTACGTCTACGAGCTTCCCTTCGGGCGCGGGCGGCGCTTCGGTACGGACGTTTCGAAATGGACCAACCTGCTGCTGGGCGGCTGGCAGCTCAACGGCATTACCAACTACCAGACGGGGACGCCGCTGGGCATCAGCGCCAGCAACCGGTCCGGGCTGTTCAACCCTGCCTTCTACGCCAACAACAACTGGAAGAGCGGCAAGCTGAGCGGGCGAATCCAGGACCGGCTGACCCGCTACTTCGACACCACCGTCTTCAGCCAGCCGGATGCCTTCACGCTGGGTAACCTGGGCCCGCGGCTGGCCGACATCCGCGACGACAGCGTGCGCAACTGGGACATTTCGGTGTTCAAGGAGTTTTTCCCCATCGAACGGCTGAGAGTCCAGTTCCGCGCCGAGGCGCTGAACTCGTTCAACCGGGTGCGGTTCAGCGGCCCGAACACCAGCGTGACCTCGAGCTCCTTCGGCGAGGTCAGCTCCCAGTCCAACGCGCCGCGGCAGATCCAGTTCGGACTGAAGCTGCTGTGGTAAGGCCGGTCACTTCATCGGGACGAACTTGACGCACACCGGCGACCCGGCTTCGAGGACCTGGCCGGTGGGGGTCAGGCGGCCGGTGGCTAGGTCGATGCGGAAGGCGACGATGTTGTCCGAGCCCATGTTGGCCGCCAGCAGCCATGCGCCGGTGGGGTCGATGCCGAAGTTGCGCGGAGTCTTGCCCTGGGTCGAGACCCGGTCGATGGGTGTGAGCGTGCCTTTGGCGGCGTCGATGGCGAAGATCGCAATCGAATCATGGCCGCGGTTCGACCCGTACAGAAACTTGCCCGAGGGATGCACCTGGACCTCGGCGGTGTTGTTCTCGCCCTGAAAGTCCTGGGGAAGAGTGGTGACGGTTTGCAGCTCCTGGAAACTTCCGCGCGCGGCGTCGTAGGCCAAGGCCGTGACCGTGGATTTCATTTCGTTGATCACGTAGGCGAAGCGGCCCGCGGGGTGGAAGGCGAAGTGGCGCGGGCCGGCCCCAGGGGCCAGCTTGGTGAAAGGCGGTTGGTTGGGCGTGAGCAAGCCTTTGGCGGCGTCAAACCGGTAGGAGAGCACCTGGTCCAGTCCCAGGTCGGTCGCGATGACGAAGCGGTTGCCGCGGGCCGGATGGATGGAGTGCGCGTGCGGCCCCTGCTGCCGCTTGGGATCGGCGCCGGACCCCTCATGCTGGATGAAGGTGGTGGCTTCGCCCAGGCGTCCATCGGCGCCGATGGGCAGCACCGCGATGCTCCCGCCGCCGTAGTTGGCCACCAGGAGATTCTTGCCGGTCTTGTCGACGGATAAGTGGCAGGGGCCGCCGCCGCGCGAGGAGACCGTATTCAAATGCGTGAGCCGGCCGGTCTTGCGATCGATGGCGAAGGCGCTGGCCGATCCGGCTCTCTGGCCGTTGTAGTTTCCGATCTCGTTTACAGCGTAGAGAAAGCGGCGATTGGGATGCACGGTCAGAAAAGACGGATTGGAGGTCTCGGCGGCCAGGCCCGCCGGCGTCGCCTTCCCGGAAGCCGGATCGAAGCGGTAGACGTAGATCCCTTTGCTGTTTTGCCGGGTGTAGGTGCCGATATACATCCAGTATTCGCCCTTGGACTTCGCTTGGACGGAGGGGGGCAGCGCGGACAGCAGAGCGGCCAGGAGCAGGAAGGAGCGCCGAACAGTTCTCATGGGTTCCATGAAACCGCATCGGGAGGGGAAGATGCAAGCGAGCGGCCGTGCCGGGCGAGCAAGTCTCCTGAGTTTCCTGGTTTGTTATATGATAGTGCGTCGCATCAGGAGGTGGTTCATGCTGGCGCGAATCAAGCTGCTTGCTTTGTGTCTAGCCGCGGGTCTGACCGCCCAGGAGTTCCGCGCGACCATCGTCGGCACGGTCACCGACCCGCAAGGCGCGGTAGTCCCTGGCGTCCGGCTCGAAATCCGGAATCTGGAGACCAACGCCGTGACCGCCACGGTCACCAACGAAACCGGCAACTATGTGGCGCCCTTCCTGCGCATCGGCCGGTACACGGTCACCGCCATCGGGAAAGGCTTCAAGCGCGCCGTGCGCGAGAACCTGGAGTTGCGCGTCGGCGACCGCCCGCAAATCGACTTTTCGCTCGAAGTGGGCGGCGTCAACGAGCAAGTCACGGTGTCGGCCACGGCCGATTTGCTGGAAACCACCACCGCTTCCAAGGGCCAAGTCATCGACGCGGGCAAGGTGGCGGCGCTCCCGCTTCTCGGACGCAATCCCTTCCTGCTGGCTTCCATCTCCACCGGCGTCCAGTACACTCCCTCGCGCCGCAGCCGCTCCGATCGCCCCTTCGACAACGGCGGCATGGACAGCTTCTCCATCAACGGCGGCCGCCAGACCACCAACGAATTCCTCCTTGACGGCGTGCCCGACACCAACACCGAAACCGGCTCGGCTTCGAACTTGAGCTTTGTCCCTTCCCCCGACGCCACGGACGAGTTTAAGGTACAGACCAACAACTACGACGCGCAGTACGGACGCACGGGCGGCGGCGTTATCAATGTCAGCCTCAAGAGCGGCACCAACAGCCTCCACGGCGCGCTGTACGACTACTTCCGTCACGATAAACTCAATGCCAACGCTTTCGAGTCCAACCTGGCCGGCGCTCAGCGCAGCAAATTCCGGTGGAACCAGCCCGGCGTCCAGGCGGACGGACCCTTCTATATCCCCAGGCTTTACGACGGCCGGAACAAGACCTTCTGGATGTTCTCCTGGGAGAAGATCAAGAGCGCCATCCCGTTTCCTCAGACCTACACCGTCCCCACGTCCGCTCAGCGGGCCGGCGACTTCTCGCGCACCATCCAGGCCAACGGCCAGCCCATCACCATCTATGACCCCACCACGACGGTGCAGGCGGGCAGCACGTTTACGCGCCAGCCGTTTCCCGGCAATCGGGTCCCGGCCGGCCGCTTCGACCCCGTGTCGCGCAAACTGCTGGACTTCATTCCGCTACCCAACCAACCCGGGAACGCCCAGGGTTTCTTCAACCTGATCGCCAGCCCCAATACCGTCACCGACGAGTACGATCAGTTCATCACGCGCATCGACCAGCGGATCACCGACAAGCACAAATTCTTCACCCGCTATGTGCGCGGCAACCGGCACGAAGTCAATTCCGACGCGGGCTTCCCGCACGACGCCTCGCCCTGGTACACGCACTGGCGCACCAATCAGGGCGGCAACTTCGATTTGACCTCGATGCTCTCCCCCAGGCTGGTGCTCAGCTCCCGCGCGGGCTACATCCGCCACCAGTTCGCCATTGCCCGCTACGGCGACGGCTTTGACGCCACTAGCCTGGGCTTCCCGGCCGGCACCATTGCCCAGCTTCCGCGCAGATTCTTTCCGCGCATCAACTTCTCCACCGACTACACCAACTTCGGCAACACCGGCAGCCAGTTCACTTTCTCCGATACCTGGTCCCTGGCCGAAACGCTCAGCCAGGTGGTCCGCAGTCACTCCCTGAAGTACGGCGCCGAATACCGGGTCAAGTTCGACAACCAGCAGAACCTCACCTCGTCGTTCGCCACCTTCACCTTCGGAAAGGGCTTCAATCAGCGCGACCCGCTGCGCGGCGACGCCGCTTCCGGCAACGCGTTCGCCTCCCTGCTGCTCGGCTCCCCGGAGAGCGGCTCGCACGCGCGCAACGTCGCGCCGGCGTACTCGAACCGGTACCTGGTCTTCTTCGTCCAGGACGACTGGCGCGTCACCCGCCGCCTCACTCTGAACCTGGGCCTGCGCTGGGACTACGAGTCGCCGCAATCCGAACGCTTTAACCAGCAGAATCGCGGCTTCGATCCCAATGCGGCGAACCCGTTCCGGGCGCCCGGCCTGCAACTTAAGGGTGGCCTGCTGTTCACCGATGAGAGTAATCGCCTGCCTTACGTCCGCGACCTGAACAATTGGCAGCCTCGCGCGGGCATCGCCTACCAGTTCCGGGCTACTACTGTCTTCCGGGCCGGCTGGGGCCTGAGCTACCTGCCCACCTTCGACACCGGCTTCAACAACGGCTTCAGTCTGAACACGCCCTACGTGGCCTCCATCGACGGCGGCATCACACCGGCGAATCGTCTCAGCAATCCTTTTCCGGAGGGCCTGCTTTCGCCACCGGGCCGCTCGCAAGGGTTGGCTACGCTGGTGGGGCAGGGCTTCACCTACGGATTTGCCGCCCGCACCATCCCTTACGTCCACCAGTTCTCCGCCGGCTTCCAGCAGGAGCTGCCCTGGCGCATCCTGGTCGACGCCTCCTACGTGGGCAGCCGCACCAAGGCCTTGCCGGCCGCCAAGGGCATCAACGAAATCACCGCCGAGCAGCTCAAGCTGGGCACGGATCTGCTGACCGCTATGCCGAATCCCTTCCAGGGCCTCCTGCCGGGAACCAGCCTGAACAGCGCCACCGTGACGCGCCAAGCCCTGCTTCGCCCCTTCCCCCAATTCACCGGAATCACCCAGGACAAGAACCCCATCGGCTACACCTGGTACAACTCCTTGCAGTTGCGGGTCGAAAAGCGCCTTTCCCACGGCTTCCACTTCCTCGGCAGTTACACCTTCTCCAAATCCATCGAGGCGGTTGGCTATCTCAACGCCCAAGACCGCTTCGAGGACCTGGCCCGCGTCCTGACCGCCGTCGACTCGCCTCAGCGTTTCATCGTGAGCGGCGTCTACGACCTGCCGTTCTTCAAAGACTCGCGCGGTGTGAAGAAGGCGCTGCTCGCCGGCTGGCAGCTCAACGCCATTGCCAGCTTCCAGTCGGGCCTGGCCATCGGCACGCCGGGCGGCGCCTTCTCGACCGGACTCGGCCCCAAGTTGTCCGGAGACGAGCGCACCTTCAGCCGCTGGTTCAACACCTGCACGCTGGCCCTCAATGGCGCGCGCCAGAATTGCATCGGCCCCAACGAACCGGTAGCCTTCGCCGTGCAGCCGCCCTTTACCCTGCGCACGCTCTCGACCCGTTTCCCCAACATCCGCACCATTCGGCCCGGAATCCTGGATTTCTCGGTGTTCAAAGCCTTTACCCTGCGGGAAGGCCTGAACCTCCAGTTCCGCGCCGAGTCCTTCAACCTCAACAACACCCCCTGGTTCGGCGGCCCGAACACGACGCTGGGCTCGTCGGCGTTTGGAGTGGTGTCGCCTTCCCAGGCGAATGACCCGAGGAACGTGCAACTGGCGCTCAAGCTGATATTCTGATCCTGGCGGGAACCGGATTACTGCGGCGAGGCCTGATACACCACCAGCCGGTCGCTCGAGGCGGCTGGCGAGATCGCGGTGAAGAACAGGCTTCCGTCGGGCGTGAAGCTGAGGTCGTAGAAGTTGCCGAACCAGGCGCCGTCGGGGGAGCGCTCCGCGGTGTGGGCCACCAGCAGGTCGTTGCCGTCGCTTTTTCGCACCATGACCCCGGTACCGTTGGACAACGCCGGAAGGAAGGCGATGTCGCCCGCCGCGTTCACGACGAACCGCTCGCTCACGAAGCTGTTGACGACCGGACCGAGCGTGGAGCGGACTCCGGTCCGAACCACGGTCCGCCATCCGTCGCGGTATTCGGCGATCTCGGAGCCCTGTCCGGGATTCCAGCGCAGCAGCGCGTAGAAGCGGTCGCCGGCGGCCTGCGGGAAGCGCATGAGAGCGAAAGTCAGGCCGCGGTCATTGGCCTCGCCGGTGCGAGCCAACTGCTTCAGCTCGCCGTTCTCCCAGAGGAACACGGCCGTGGGGCCTCCGCTGATGTTCGCCTGGAACAGCACGCGCCCGTTGTCGTCCAGGGCCGCCTCGCGGAATCCGGCAAAGTTTCCGCCGCCCGGCGCCGGCCTTCCGATGGCGAACACGGTCTGGGCGACCGGCGATCCGGCGGTGAACAGCAGCAGCTCGTTCACGCCTCCGACAGTGGCTCCGGACACGAACTGGCCGCGGGTGTTGAGCGACACCGGGTAGAAGACGTTGGAGATGACGCGGTCGCCCGATCCGCGCACCGAACCGTTGGGGGCGGCGACCAGCGACACGGTCCCGCCGCGCCACACATAGAGCGCCGCCGCCAGCAGCAGCCGGTTGGAGACGAAGGCGATGTCGCCGTTCAGATTGGTGTCGAAGGCCGCGCCCTGGACGCCGGTGAAGGTGCTGCCGTCGGGCAGTGTGTCGCCTTGGGAGAGGACGCCTTCGGCGCCGGGCCTGGCCAGCGAATCGATGTAGGTGCGAAACACCGGACCCGACACCGTATTCAACAAACCCGACCAGAGGATGCCGGCGGGGGCCGGGAACTCGACCGCCTGTCCGGTCTGGAGAATCGGGCCGCCGCCCTCGCCGAAGCGATACAGCCGGTAGAGGGCGTCGCGCGGGGCGCCGGATGCGACCACTCCTTGCGAAGTGAAAAACGCCTGGGAAATGGAGCGCCAGTCGACGTTAGCGCCGTAGCGGGCCAGGATCTCAAGGGTTTGGCCCTGCCGGCGCAGCAGGGCATCGCCCTGCTGCGTGCGGCCCAGAAACACCAGGCTGCCGTCGGCGGACACATCCAGGAACGAAACGTAGATGAAGTCCAGCCGCACCGAGCCGTAGGTCTGTCCGGATGTCAGGACATTGGACCAGGCGCCGCCGGAGTTGCGGGCGATCTGGGTGGTGCGGGTGTTTTGAATCACGGCGTAGAAATCGCCGGACTGGGAAGGAACCGGAACGATGCCGTTGTTGATCAGGCCGCCATCGTAGGTTTCGCCGCGCGCGTACAGCTTGCGGATCTGGCCGCCCTCCCAGGTGAAGCTGCCGCGCTGTCCCTGGGCATTGAGCAGCTCGAAGATCACCTGTCCGGAAGGCCACAACTGGCGGTCGCCGAAGTTGGTGACCACGCCGAATTCGGGCACATCCAGGCCGATTCTGGCGATCAATTCGCGGCTGCCGTCGGATCGGCGCAGAAAAAGCTGCCCGTTGAGCAGGAACAGGACATCGCCGGCGTCGGAAATCGAGCGGGGAGTGAGGACCGCGCCGCAATCGCGCATTATGGGCTCGGCGCCGCCGTTGCGGAACAGGAATACGACATCGCAATTGGCCGGGAAAAAGTAGAGGCGCGCCGCCACGTCGCCGCGCGTGTTCACCGAGGTCTCGCGGACGCCCGCCAGCACCCGGCCGGCCTGGTCGAGGAACTGGCCCGAAACGGCCAAGGCCTGGGTGCCTCCCGGCCCGGCCAGCAGCAGCGCTTGTGCGCCGCTGGAAATCCCCGCCCAGAGCGTGATCCAGTCGCCGGCGAAGCTGGCCACGCTCCCGTAGCGATAGGTAACGGGCCCCGCCTCGGTGTCGTTGGCCGCCAGCGCGGCAAGCTGATAGTCGGGACGGCGCCGCACGATAACGGCCGCCTGCGCCTCGGCGTTGTATTCCGGCGCCCCGGCATCCACGCGCGCCGTGATACTGGTGGACCCCTCGGCCGCCGCCCGCAATTGCCCGGAGGGCGAAACGGCCGCGATGTTGGCCAGGCTCGAGATCCAGGTGAAGCGCACCCCCGGGATGACCTTACCGTCCGCGTCGTAGGCGCCGGCGGCGAGATCCATGGTTTCGCCGGCGCGCAGCTCGACGCGCCGGGGCGTAATCTCGATCCGTCCCGGATAGACCTCCAGCTTGAATCGACCGGTGACTCCGCCCGCGGTGGCTTCAATGGAAGCCACACCGGGAGCCAGGCCCCGCACCAGGCCGCTCGAGTCAATCGTGGCCACGGCGGGATTGAGCGACCGCCAGGCGGGCGCGAAATTCGGGACGGGCAGGCCCAGCGGAGTGGCGGCCCGCGCATCGAGCCGCATGGTGCGGGCGGACAGGAGCCAGGAGCGCGGAGCGGTGATGTCGATCGAGGCCAGCGGCTGGCCGCAGAGCGCCGGCGCAAGCGCCAGAATCAGGCTAGAATAGCGGCTCGGCGACATAAAGCACCAACTGATCGGCGATCGTAAAGGCGGTGAAGTAGGCGCGGCGGTCGTCCAGTAGATTGATTTCGAAATATCGCTGGAACTCGTCCTCGCCTTCTCCGGGCTGAGTGGTGTTGTTTATCAGGCGCAGCGTGCTTCCGGACTTCAGGTACATGCCGCTGGCTCCGTTGGTCAACCCGCAGAAGAACAGGATTTCCCCGCGCCGGTTGACGTCGAAGGCGCTCAAGAAGGTTACCTGGCTGCCTTCCGGAGTGATATCCGCAAGCTGCACGCGCGGCGTCCAGTCACCGGCCCGGAACTGGGCGATCATCTGGTTTGGGCCGCCGCGCAGGTTCACGATCGCATAAAAGCTGTCTCCGTCCGCGCGCGGCGCACCGATCCCGGTCACCGTGTAGCCCTGGATCTGGGTGGTATTCACCACGGCCACGGCCTGCCAGCGGGCGCCGTCGTGGAGAAAGTAGCCCGAAGGGCCGTTCTGTACGGAGAGGAACGCCATCACGCGGCCAGTATCGTCGAGGGCGAGCTGGCTCCAACCGGTAATCATGCCGCCGGCCGGACTGGGCATCTGCCATCGCGGATTGGTGGCGTTGTACGTGGCCAGCGTCTTGGCCACGCCGTCGCGGAACAGCGCCAGGCGCTGATGATCCGCCGCATTGTGGGAGCTCAGGATGTGGCCGCTGGAGTTCACAGTCAGGGCATTGGCGGAATTCAGCACCGCGCCGTCCTCGCCCGTCACCGGGTAACCCATGACCAGGGACACGCCATCGGCGCCCAGACGGTACAGGCCGCTGCCGTAGGAGAGGAAGTAGTCGCCCGACGGACCGCGCGCGTTGGCCGGGAGGCCCGTGTACTCGCCGAAGGGGAGGCGATCGCCCTGCACCAGCCGTGGCACCAGCGTCCTGCCCTCCACCTGGAAAACGTTGTTCGTGAAATCGCCCATGAGCAGCAGCGGCCCACCAGCTCGAGCGCCGGGCAGCAGCGCGCGGAAGAGCAAGTTAGACACCACGTCGACGCGGTTGCCGGCCTGATACAGCAACGGGTTCGCGCCGCCCGGCTCGACCACCACGTGGCTGTTCTGCGTGGTGCGAATCTGCGCGAAAAGACGCCCGTCGGAGGTCAGGGCGGCGGCGTCGAACACAGTAATCGGCTCCTGGTTGGGGGCGAGGCGCCCATTGAAAAGGACTGGAGTGAGATCATCGCCCTGCCAGCGGTACAGGCCCAGGCCGCGGCCATCGTCGCCGAAGATGGCCACGCCGGCGGCCGCGTTGACGGCCTGGATGGCGCGAATGTTGGCGAGCGCCAGCGTGCGCCAGGCGCCGCGATTGAAATGCGCCACGCGGCTCGATCCGTCGCCCAGCACCACCTGGATGGCAGCATCGCCGTCGGCGGCGGCCACCAGGTTGCCGGCTATGACGCGCACGGTCGATCCGTCCAGATCGCTGTCGATGCCCAACATTCTGACGGGCCGGTCAAATCCCTCGACGCGGAATACCGCGCGCCCCCGTACATCGGAGGCGGTGAACCAGACGGAGCCCTGGTTGGTGAGGCCGAAGTCGCCGCCGAAGCTGTAGGCGCCGGTGAGGCCGGGCAGCGCGTCCCGGGTGGTCCACACCACTTGCAGCCGCCCGCCCGAGAGGCGGAATAGCCCGGTCTGGCGCTGTGTCGCCCTCGAAGGCAGGAAGCTGGCGCGGAACAGGACCTCGGCCGCATCGTTGAGCGACTGCCGCGAGATGGCGAAGTTGCGCAGGTCGGCGAAATCCGCGCCGCCCGACTGGCCGTCGGCGATGAGCAAACTCACGCCGGCGCGCGAAGCCAGCAGCAGGCTGCCGCCCTGCCCCATGGAATCGAGATAGACCAGCACTTGCCCCAGGTTGTTGATGGCCGGCGCCGAGAAGTTGGTGGCGATCCCGCCGGCCACCGGGCCGGGCTGTCCGGTGGAGGCCAACAGGTCGATGCGGCCGTTGTCGTACAGCAGGAGGCCGCTGGACAGGCCGTCGAGCAGGCCGACGAAGGCCACCTGCCCCTGGTCGTTGGCCGTCATGGGGACGCGGTTGGGGCGCAGGTCGAATCCGGTGCGCACTTCTTCGGTCGACAGCAGCCGGGTGAGCCGGTAGTCGGCGCGCGGCTTGGCGGTGGCGTGCGCCAACCCGACATACTGGGCCACAAAGGGTGTGCCCGTGTTGTAATTGACCATGGCCCGCACGGTGAACCTCCCTGCGGCCGAGGCGGTAAGCAGGCCGTTGCGCACGCTGGCGATGGTGCTGTTGTTCCCGTTGGCGTTGGTCACCTGCCACTGGAAAACGGTCCCCGGGATCGGCTTCCCGGCCGTGTCGAGCGCCGTGGCGGTGTACTGGAGGGTGTCGCCGACCGCGATCTCCTTGTCGGCGGGCAGCACCTGGATCTTCTTGGGCAACACCTGGAGCCGGATCGACGTGCGGGGCCCGCCCGCGTCCACCAGGATGTTGGCCAGCCCCAGGCCCTTACCGGTGACCACACCCCGGGCGTCCACCGCGAGGATGCTGGTGTCGTTGGAGTTATAGTTGAACGCTACCCCTTGGCGGATGGAGCCGTCGGAATTGCGCATGCTGGCGGCCAACTGGACCGACTCGCCGGAGATCAGCCGCGGGCTGGGCGCGGTGACGTAGATTTGGGCGGCCGTCGAGCCGGTGAGCAGGAGCAGGGAACAAAGAACCTTTGCCGGCGGGCCGGAAACCCGCCCCACCGGGCGCATCACGCAAAGACCTCGTCGATTGCCGTATAGGTGCCCTGGATGCCGAAGGGCACGTATTCAAACTTTCGGCCCGAGGGGGTGTCGGTGAGACTCTTGGTCCAGTTGATGCCCATGGCCGAATAAATGGTGGCCGCGATATCTTCGACGACGATGGCCCGGTCCGCGCTCCAGCCCGGAACCGAGACGAAGCGGCCTTCGGCGTCGGTGGAGCCGATGGCCTTGGCGCCTCGCACTCCTCCGCCCAGCATGAGGACGCTCATGGCGTCCTTGTGATGATCGCGTCCTCCGCGGGCATTGAGCGCGCTGGGGGAGCGGCCGAACTCGCCCATCAGCACGATCAGCGTGCGCTGGAAGTCGCCCGAGGCCTTCAGGTCCTCCACCAGCATCCCGAGACCGCGGTCGAGGTTGTTGGCCAGGGTGTACATGTTGGGCGCGTATTGGCGATCGAACATGTTGTTGTGGGTGTCCCAGCCGCCGCTGTTGATGTTGACGTAGACCGTGCCGTTGCGCGCCCGGACGGCATTGCGCGCTACCATGCAGGAGCGCCCGAAGTCGGTGCCGCCGTAGCGCTGGTTGTCTTCGCTGCTGAACTGGAACACGGCGGTGATGGCGGGGTCGTACATCAGGTTGCGCGCCGCCTGGTAGTATTCGGCGTGGTTGGCCATGGACTTGCCGTAGGGGGCGTTGCGCAGCGGCGCGTCCAGCTCCTGCATCAGTTTGTAGCGATCCAGAAAGCGCTGCTGGCTGTTGGGGCCGAAGAAATTGTGCTGGATGGTGTTCAGGCCGCCAGGGTTGTTGGGCGCGGCCATCGGCTCCATGCGTCCGCTCAGAAAGCTGGCGCCCTGGCTGGTCCCGCCGCTCAGGGAAAGAAAGGGCGGCAGCGAACCCTTTCCGGACTTTTCCATCGACACCACCGCGCCCAAGTGCGGCGACTCGGCCAGAAAGGCCGGGTTGGCGGGATGCGCGGTCTGGATGTAGAACTGGCCGCGGTCGTGGATGGCTTCCCAGCTCCGCACCGACTTCAAGATGCACAGGTCGTTGGTGATCTTGGACAACTCCGGAAACAGCGTGCGGGAAAGCACGATGCCGCCCGGGTACTGCCGGAGGTCGGCGTCGGCGGGATTCCAGGGTGCGTCCTTGGGGTCGAAGGTGTCGAGGTGGCTCGGTCCGCCCGCCAGGTTGACGAAGATCACCGCCGAGGCGGTGTTGCGCACGCGCACGGGAGCGGCGCTGACCTGCGCGTCGCCGCGCCGCGCCAGCGCGGCAAAAGCCGCGGATCCCGCCACGCCGGTCAGCAGCCGGCGCCGCGACAACTTCGTGCAGGTGGCCCACTCATTCATAGCGCCTCCCAAATCCTCTAGTAGTTAAAGATGAAATCCAGCTTGTTGAGCAGCGCCCATTGCAGGTCGCTCAGCCACTGCTCGCGCTGGGGCTTCCGGTTGCGTTCCGCTACGGCGATCTCGTCGTCGGTTGGGTCGCGGCCCAGGGTGGCGCGGAACATCAGCGCGATCGCCGCGCGGTCCGCCATCGGCATCTCCATCAACTGCGCGACCCGCGTGGTGGACAAGCCCTGCTGGTTGCCGAAGGTGCGGAAGTTCACCATGTAGTCGTTCATCAGGTACAGCACCTGCAGGACGTTGGGCTTGGAGCTCCGGACGTTGTTCCACCAGTCGCCGCGCCCGAATTGGAAGAGGAAATTGCGGATGCCGCCATCCATGCGCGGCTCGGTGGGGTCGGGGAGCTGCATGGCGCGCCACAGCGGCTGGTCGAAACCCTCCACGAACATGGGGATCTCGGTAGCCGTGGCCGCGGCCACCGCATCGAAGATCTCCTCGGCCGACAGTCGCCGCGGCGTGTGCTTGGCGAAATAGCGGTCGTATTCGGGGCGCCACTGGCCCGAGTAGCGGCTGGAAAGCTGGTAGGCCTTCGATTCCACCATCAGCCGGATGATGGTACGCACGGAGTAGTTGCTTCGGATGAACTCGTTCGCCAGCGCTTCGAGCAGCTCCGGATGACTCGGCTGAAGCGCCCAGGGCGCCGGCGGCGGATTCAAAGGGTCGATGCGCCGCAGATCCCAGGCGTCGGGTGGATCGACGATGCCGACCGTGAAGAAATGCGCCCACAGGTAATTGACCGCGGCGCGGGCGAACTGCCGGTCGGCGGTGAGGATGCGGGCCAGCTCCTTGCGCCATTCCTCGGTCTTCGGCTGCTCGCCGCTGAACAGGTAGGTCGGCTCGTAGGGCCCGCCAGTGCGCGGGGGGCGGGGCCCGCCTAAGGTCGCGGTGTGGTAGGCGCCGGTGTCCCGTTCCTCAATGAGCGCCCTCACCTGCTGCGCGAAGGCATCGATCGACCGGAAGGTAATGCTCATGCGCGAGAAGAAGGCCGACTGCCGCCAGAACTGCTCCCGCTTTCGCACCGACAGGTACAGATTGATGGGCTCCAGGTGGCCGCGCCCGTCGTGGCAGGAGATGCACTCGGTCTTGACTCCCAGGAACTTCAGAGTGACCCGGTCGGTCAGGACATCATAGGTGTCCTGGATGGGATCGCCCTGCTGCCAGCCGCGCACCAGGAAATTCAACGGTCCGGACTCGTGGCTATCGCCTTCGCCCGAGATCAGCTCGGCGGCCACTTCGCGGTAGGACCGGTCGCGAGTGACGAAGTCGCGCAGGTAGTTGTAAAAGGCATTGCGTCCCGGAATTCCAATGTAGTTGTAGTATCCGCTGGTAACTTGGAAGTGGTCGCCGTAGAAATTCGTAAAGCGGTCGATGTACGACTCCGAGCCGATCAGCGAGTCGATCAACCGGATCCGCTTGCCGGTGTCCGGATTGGTGACAAACTGCGTGACCTCGTCGGGCGTGGGGATGCGTCCGGTCAGGTCCAGCATCACGCGGCGCAGAAACTCGGGGTCCGTGGTCAGAGGCGCCGGGTTCACGCCATCGGCGGCCATCTTGCCGAGTATAAAGTCGTCGATGAAGTTGGCGCGGATGATCGCCAGGTGTACGGGAGCCTTCGAGCCACGGCTGGCAAAGGCCTGCGCCGCCCGCTCCAGATCCGCATGGCCGCGATCCAACTCGCGCTGCTCTCTGGGGTAAGCCGGACAATAGGGATCGGTCGCCGGCAACACACCCACCGCCACCAGGGCCAGGACCAGGACCGTCACACGCATACCTGCCGCCTCCCGACCCTAGCAGGCTAGCAGGCGGAATTGGGCGATGTCAAGGCCGGGTTCCGCGCGAGTTTCGCTCCGGGCCGGGTCAAGCTATACTCGCCTCATGACGCAAATCGACAAACATTCCCCCGGCGCTTTCTGCTGGATCGAGCTGGGTACCAGCGATCAGAACGCCGCCAAGAGTTTTTATGGCGCGCTGTTCGGATGGTCCGTCAACGACGTCCCCATGGGCCCGAGCGACTTCTACACCATGTTCAAGCTCCAGGGACGCGACGCCGGCGCCGCCTACACGCTGCGGCCGGACCAGCGGGAACAAGGCGTGCCGCCTCACTGGATGATCTATGTGGCGGCCGACAGCGCCGACGAGGCCGCGAACAAGGCCTCCCAGCTTGGGGCCACGGTGCTGGCGGGGCCTTTCGATGTCTCCGACGTGGGACGAATGGCGGTCTTGCGGGACCCTACGGGCGCCGTCTTTTCCCTCTGGCAGCCTAAGCGGAATAGCGGGATCGGCATCGCCGGCGTCGACGGCGCTCTGTGCTGGGCCGATCTGAGCACGCCCGATCCGGCGCGCGCCACTGAGTTCTACTCGGGGCTGTTTGGCTGGAAGATCATGGCGGGAGAGAAAGATCCGTCCGGCTACCTGCACATCGTCAACGGAGAGGCTTTCATCGGAGGCATTCCGCCCGCGGCGCATCGCGATCCGAACATGCCGGCCCACTGGCTGCCCTACTTCACCGTGTCGGACTGCGACGCCTCAGCGGCCCAGGCCACGGGGCTGGGCGCCCGGCTCCACCTGGCGCCGATGACAATGGAGAAGGTGGGGCGGTTTGCGGTGGTGGCCGATCCGCAGGGGGCCGTGTTCGCGATCTTCCAAGCCGCTCGGCGGGATTAAGGGGTTACCGTATACACCGCCGCCGTGCGGGCCGACAACTGAACCGCCAACATGCCAGCCTGGGCCCGCGCGTCCGGGGCGACGCCCAGCTCATCGCGGAGGGAGGCGCCGGTCGCAGCCGGAGTGGGCACGGAAAACGAGGCCGGCTGCGGGCCGTTGTTGAAGACCACCAGCACCGTCGACGATCCGGAGGCGCGCGTGAAGGCATAGGTCTGCTCGTTCACCCGCAAGTGGAGAAGCGATCCGTTCCGCAGCGGAGCGAGCCTGGCGCGTAACCGGGTCAGCCGCCGGATGTGGTCGAAGACGGCTTGTTCTTCGGGAGTGCGGCCCGCGGATTCAAACGCGTTGCGGGAGTCCTCCCGCCACCCCCCGGGAAAATCGCGCCGGTTGTCGGGATCGTTGCCGCCGCGCATGGCGATTTCATCTCCGTAATAGATCATGGGAATGCCGCGCGCGGTCAGCAGGAAGGTGAACGCCAGCTTGAGACCTTCCGCCGTGGCGCCGGGCTCGTTCATGAACCGCGCCACATCGTGAAGGCCCAGGAAGGTCACCAGCAGACTCGGGTTGGCATACAAGTGGTCGTGCGCCAGGGTGAGCGCCAGCTCGGTCATGGGCGCCTTGCCGGCGAAGACGCGACGGAGGGCGGAGTGGAGCGGAAAATCGAAGAGTGCGTCAATACCGGAATCGATCCCGTCAAAACGCGTCATTCCGCCCTGGAAAAACGAGACCAGGGCCGGATTCGAGTCCCACATCTCTCCCACTACGCGGAACCCGGCGTGTTCCCTCTTGATTGCGCCCATCCACTCGCGCCAGAATCGGCGGGGCACGTAAGGCAGCGTGTCCTGGCGTATTCCGTCGATGCCGGTGCTGGAAATCCACCACAGGGTATTCTGCACCAGGTACCGGGCTACCTCGGGATCGTTCTGGTTCAAGTCGGGAAGAAGGTTGGCGAACCAGCCTTCCAACGTGCTTTTTTGCAGATCCGCCGGCGCGTGGGGATCCATCAGGGTCCAGGTCTGCCAGGTATTCGCCAGATGCTTCTCGATCGTTCCATTGAACCAGGTTGGAGTGGGTGAATCGCCGGCCCAGGGGTGGTAGGGTCCGGTATGATTGGCGACCTGGTCCTGAATGATCTTGATCCCCAGCGCGTGCGCCGAGTCGACCAGCTCCCGCAGGGTGTTTAAGTCGCCGAAGTGCTCTTCGACGCCATAGAAGTCCACCGCGCCGTAGCCGTGGTAGTCGGTGATCGCCTGGCCGTCGTACTTCTCCCGCTCGTTGAGGCGGTTGGCGTTGTCGTAGAGCGGCGCGATCCACAGGGCCGTGACGCCCAGGTCTTTCAGATAGGGAAGGCGCTGCCGGATGCCCTGGAGATCGCCGCCGTGGTAATAGCGCGCCTTGCGGCGATCATACAGCCCGCGCGAGATGGGCGGATCGTCGTTGCCGGGATCTCCGTTCGAAAAACGGTCCGGCAGGATCAGATAGATGACGTCGCTGGAAGAGAAGCCCTGAAACCGGCCCTCCCGGCTGACGGGCGCCAGGAGGTCAAAGGGCGCGATGGCCGTGCCCTGGGGCGTGACGATCTTGAGCGGGGAGGGCCCCGGCCGGGCTTGCTTGAGGATCTCGAGATCCACGAACAGGTACGAACCGGAGGCGCTGGTCCGCGCGGCGCCCGGCTTGACACCCCGAACCGCTGACTCCACTTTGGCGCCGCTCAGATTCTTCCCGCGGATCAGGAGACGCACCGGATTCAGGCTATGTCCAAGCCACCAGTTGGGCGGCTCGACCTTCAGGACTTCCGGCGCGGACCAGGCCGGGCCGAGGCCGATCAGCCACAGCGCGAAGGCAATCGGACGGATCACGTGACCGCCTCCTGCACACGCCGGGTCAACAGGGCCGCCATGGCCAGGAAGACTCCGCCCAGCACGACGGCGGCCACCCGGTTGTTGTGAAGCAGGTGATTCATCACCCAGCCCAGACCCAGAGACGCCAGGATCTCCGGAATCACGATGAAGAAGTTGAAAATTCCCATGTAAACTCCCACTCTCCCGGGCGGCAGGGAGCCGGACAGAATGGCGTAGGGCAGGGCCAGAATGGAGGCCCAGGCGACGCCGACGCCCGCCATCGAGAGCAGCAACAGGTATTGATTATGCACCAGCATTACGGAGAGCAGCCCGGCGGCCCCGGCCAGAAGGCAAAGGCCGTGCGTCAGGCGCCGTCCCAGCCGGCGAGCGATCCCCGGCAACGCGAACGAAAACCCAAAGCACACCGCCGAATAAGCGGCGAAACAGATTCCGCCCCAGGCGACGCCGGCAGTGTATTGCGGCGAGGTCTGATCGGGCGCGCCGAAGACGTGGTAGGCCACCGCGACGGGAAAGTAGAGCCACATGCAGAACAATCCCAGCCAGGTGCAGATTTGCACCCAGGCCAACTGCTTCATGGTGGCCGGCATGGCGGCGATTGCGGCGAGAATCTCCCGGGCTCCGGCCAGTACTCCCCGGCTTTCGGACTTCAGTTTCCGGAACGCCTCCGGGTCCTGAGGCGGAAGCTCGGGTGTGCTGAGTACGGTCCACAGAACGGAGCCCAGGAAAACGATCGCGCCGGCATAGAATGAGAACCTCACCGCCGGCGGAATTGTGCCCCCGCCCGCCCCGAAACGCGTGGCCAGCATCCAGGGAAGCGCAGAGGCGATCACGGCGCCGAGCCCGATGAACAGGCTTTGCATCGCGAATCCACGGGTGCGCTGCTCGGGCGGCAGCAGGTCGGCCACGAAGGCCCGGAACGGCTCCATGCTGATGTTGATGGAAGCATCCAGGACCCACAGCAGGCCGGCGGCGGTCCACAGCGTGGACGCATGGGGCATGGCCAGCAGCGCCGTCGAGCTGAGCAACGCGCCCACCAGGAAGTACGGCCGCCGGCGTCCCCACTTTCCCCAGGTGCGGTCGCTCAGATGACCCACGATGGGCTGGACCATCAAGCCGGTCAACGGCGCTGCCAGCCATAGCATCGGAATCTGATCCGGACGCGCGCCCAGATACTCGTAGATCGCGCTCATGTTGGCCATCTGGAGAGCCCAGCCGAACTGGATGCCGAAGAAGCCGAACGACATGTTCCAGATCCGCTGGAAGCTCGCGGGCGCAGTGGCGGGAGCGGCGGTCATCGTTCGTAGACCTCGGTCAGTTTCCGCAGGCGCCGGGTCAACTCGGGCGTCAGCGCCCCTGGCTTGTACCGCCAGCGCCAATTGCCGCTGGGGGTGGCGGGAAGGTTCATGCGGGCTTCACTCCCCAAGCCCAGGACATCCTGAAGAGGCACAATCACGGTATCGGCGACCGACGCCATCAGCGCCCGGATCGAGTCCCAGTGGATCTCGCGCCCGTCGGTGTTCAGGTAACGGCGGGCGAAGTCGAGCTCCCGGCGGATGTCTTCCGCCGTGCGCGTGCTCTCGCCCTTCCCCGCGCTGGACCACCAGCCGGCCGTCGTGTCGCAGTCGTGCGTGCCGGTGTAGGCCACGCGCTGGCGGGGGTAGTTGTGCGGGCGGAAGTCGGGCGCCTGGGGATCCTTTCCAAAGGCGAACTGGAGAATGCTCATGCCCGGAAAGCCAAACTGGAGCCGGAGGGCTTCCACCTCGGGCGTGATGACGCCGAGATTCTCGGCCACCAGGGGCAACTCTCCCAGCGCATCGACGGCCGCCTGCAGAAAGGCCGCGCCCGGTCCTCTCAGCCAGCGGCCGTTTACGGCGGTGGTTTCACCGGCGGGGACCGCCCAGTAGGCGGCGAATCCGCGGAAATGATCCAGGCGCAGGAGATCGACCAGGGATAGCGCCGCGCCCAGCCGCTCGATCCACCACTCGTAGCCGGAGGCTGCGAGCACATCCCAGCGGTAGAGCGGATTCCCCCAGAGCTGGCCGGTGGCGCTGAAGTAGTCCGGAGGCACGCCCGCGCCCGAGTCCGGGTTCCCGCACTCGTCCAGATCGAAGTATTGGGGATGGGCCCAGACATCGGCGCTATCGTGAGCCACGTAGATGGGCACGTCTCCCATGACGCGGATGCCGCTGGAGGCGCAGACCTGCTTCAAGGCCCACCACTGGACGAAGAATTCGAACTGGTAGAAGCGCTGCCGGTCGATTTCCGCGGATAGCCGGCGCCGCCATTCGTCCAGAGCCGCGGGTTGGCGCGAGCGGATGTCGGGATCCCAGTGGGTCCAGACGGCTTCTTCTCCGTGCGCCCGCTTGAGCGCCATGAAGAGGGCAAAATCGTCGAGCCAGCCGGCCTGGCTCTCGCAGAAGGCTTCAAAACGCGCCCGCGTTTCTCCGGAGGCCTGGGCCAGGAAAGCCCGCCCGGCGCATTCCAGAAGAGGCATCTTCCAGGCGATGACCTGTCCGTAGCCGGTGCTCTCTTCCGGAAAGGCCGGCGTGTTCCGAAGCGAGCCGGCCGGCAGCAGTCCCTGGTCGACCAGCCGCTCCATGCCGATCAGCAGCGGATTGCCGGCAAAGGCGGAGAAGCACTGATAGGGAGAATCGCCATAGCCGGTCGGACCCAGGGGCAAGACCTGCCACAGCCGCTGCCCGGCTTCCTGCAGGAATTCCACAAAACGGTACGCTTCGGGACCGAGGTCCCCGATCCCGAAGCGCCCCGGAAGAGAGGTCGGATGCAGCAGAATTCCGCTTGATCTTGGCAGGTTCAAGCCGGGTTCCTCGTCAAAAGGAGAATCTGGCGGCGAACTGCACCTGGCGTTCGGAAGCCAGCCTGGTTCCCCGGATACGGCCGAAGTCGGCGCTACCGATGTCGCCGTTCGGATTCGAGAATTGCGAGGTGTTGGTCAGGTTGAAAAACTCGCCGCGAAGCTGGAACTTGATCTTCTCCGTGATGCGGAAGTCCTTGAAGAGGGACAGATCCACGTTCTTGGTTCCGGGTCCCACCAGCACGTTGCGTCCCAGGGTTCCGGGCCGCAGCAGCACACCCTGGCCGCTGGAGGGCGCTCGGGCGAAGGCGTCCCGGTTGAAGTAGGCATCGGGATTGCCGGAGATGCGGACCAAGCCGGCCAGGTCGGCCCGGTTGTCGCCCGGGTTGCCGGGCGTGGTCACATTGAAGGGGAATCCACTGGCGAAGGTCATCAGGGCGTTGACTTGCCACCCACCCAGCAGGGAGTCGGCGAGGGCCGGGATCCGGGCGCCGTACTGGCGGCCCCGGCCGTAGGGGATCTCGTACATCCCGCTGAACACGAAGCGATGCCGGTTATCCAGCGACGAGCTGGCCCGCTCCAGCCGGAAGTTGCGGATGTCGGCGGGCTGGCCGCGATCGAAAGCGCCCAGACTGTCGTCGATGGCGTGCGACCAGGTGTAGGACGCGCGCAACTGGAGCCCGCGCGTGAAACGCCGTTCCAACTGCGACTGCCAGGAGTGATAGATCGAGTTCCCTCGGGTATCCTGCACATTGACGTCTCCCAGCCCCGGAAACGCTCGCGTGCCGGCGGGCGAATCGAACCACTGCCGGTTGGCATTGTAGTAGAACATCAGCTTCCTTCCGGAAGTGCCGACGTAAGCAGTGCTGAAAGAGTAGTGTGACGCGATCTGCCGCTGGAGCTGCACGTTCCACTGCTGGACGTAAGAGGTGGC
Source organism: Acidobacteriota bacterium (assembly GCA_016178945.1). Lineage (GTDB taxonomy): Bacteria > Acidobacteriota > Terriglobia > Bryobacterales > Bryobacteraceae > JACOSH01. The sequence goes on along the minus strand of JACOSH010000583.1, from coordinate 13,592 downwards.
GTTGCCCGGCAAGGCCGCGAACACCGTGATGTCCCTGGGGTTCTTCAGATCCAGTCCGGCCGTGCTGCCGATGGGCAGAGCGTTGGTTGCCAGCCGGCTGTCCAGGGCGCCCTCCGGGCCGGCGCCGTTGGCGGCGCGTCCGGAAAGGGTGATGCGGACACCGTCGTCGAACCGGAAGGAGGAGAAGCCGCTGAAGGGCGGGTTCTGCGCAAGCTGGTTGTCGATGCCGCCACGGTCCAGGAAGTAGAACAGGCCGTAGCCGCCGCGCAGCACCATCTTGCCGCTGCCGCTGAGATCGTAGGCAAAGCCGACGCGCGGCGCGAAGTTGTTCTTGTCGGTGTGGATCAGGCTGCCGGAGTTGCCGCCCGTCCCGGCCACGCGGAGCTCGCGCGTCACGATGTCGAAGTTCGCCTGGCGGTTGGCGACTTCCGCCGGCCAGGTGAACAGGTCATAGCGCACTCCCAGGTTCAAGGTGAGGCGCGGGGAAACCCGCCAGTCGTCGTGAAGATAGACGCCGTTCTCGTTGTTGCGGGTGCCCACCATGCCGAAAGGAGGCCCGATGGTGTACTCGTTGACGAAGCCGGCCAGAACATCCGCGGATTCCCATCCCGTCGAGCCCGGCCCCATGCCGTTGCCAAACAGGAAGAAGTATCCTTTGCCTCGATTGGGGCGGAACAGGTTAACCTGCCGTCGCAGGAAGTTACCGCCGGCCTTCAGGGTATGAGCGCCCCGGTTGTAGGTGAGCGAGTCGGCGAACTGCCAGGTGTTCTGGGGCGCCAGATAGGGACCAAAGTCGCCGGTGTACTTGAGCTGGCCGTTCCATCCGCCGATCAGCGCGCCGCCGCCCAACAGCGGGCTGGTGTTGGCGTTGGGTATACCCAGATCGGCCGAGATTTTCTGGTCCTGGAAAGGCGGGGCATATCCGTAGTGGACGCGCGTGAAGGCAAGACGAAGCTCGTTGAGCAAACTCGGAGTGAAAGTGTGGGTTTCCCCGAGGACCACGCCGCGGGTGTGATTGAAGTTCTGGCCGCTGCCGAAGCCCGCCGGGAGGCCGGGCAGCCGCGAGGTGGTCACCGAGCTATCCTGCCCGTAACTGACGCGGCCAAACAGGCTGTCCTTGAGGCCGGCGAGGTAGTCGATGCGGATGTCGAAGTCGTTGAACTCCTGGATCTGCTTCCGCTGCGTGACGTAGTTCTGGGTCGCGCGGCCGGCGTTGGTGTTGGGCAATGGGAACGCGCTCAGATACTTCTGGCCCACCGGATTGAGACGCGACTGCGGAATCCGGTTCCCCGGAAACGGCGCGCCGGTCAGCAGATCCCGCACCGGGTAAGCGCCGGATTGTCCGGAGCGCGCCGGGTCGAGCAGGAGGCTGAAATCGCCGGCGCGGAACTCCGGCGTGGGGACGCTGGCGAAATCCGTGCCCAGCGGAGTGCTCTGCCGGAGTCCCTGGTAGTCGCCGAAGGCAAACAGCTTGTTCTTCACGATCGGGCCGCCCAAGGTGCCGCCAAACTGATTGCGCTGGAAGGGATTCCGGCCGGGCGCGAAGGTTGGCCGGGCATCCAGTTCGGAATTGCGCAGGAATTCGAAGGCGCTTCCATGGACTTCGTTGGAGCCGGACTTGATGGAGGTGTTGATGATGCCGCCCCCGGCCCTTCCAAACTCGGCGGGCGCGATGCTGGTCTGCACCCGGAACTCCTGAATGGCTTCAGCCGGCGGGAAGAAGACGATGGTGTTCACCAGCGACTCGTTGTTGTCGACTCCATCGAGCAGGAAACTGTTGGCCTGAGGCCGCAAGCCGTTGATCGCCAGCGCGGCCCCGCCGCTGGTCCCGTTGCGGAAAGTCTCGGCATTGCCCTGCGCGCCGCTGGCCTGGCCGTCCGGCACGCCGCGCGTCACCCCTGGAATCAGAGTGGCCAACTGCGTGAAGTTGCGCCCGTTCAAAGGCAGCTCGGTCACCTGGCGACCCACCACCGACTTGCCCATGTCCGAGCTGACGGCGTCGACCAGCGCCGCTTCCTCGACCACATTCACCACTTCGGTGACCTGCCCGATCTCCAGGGTGAAGTTCAGGCTGGCGACCTGGGCCACCTGCAAGGTCAGTTCCTGGTGAATGCCGTGGAAGCCGGCTTTGGAAACCTCGACTCGATACCGGCCCACGGGCAATGCCGGAACCGAGTAACTGCCGTCTTGAGCGTGGGTTTCGGTTCGAGTCACGCGGCTCGTGGCCAGGCTGGTGACGGCGACCGTGGCGCCCTCCACCGCGAGGCCGGATGTATCTTTCACCATCCCCTGCAGGCGGGCGCTATCGGTTTGCGCATGGACCGCCAGTGACAAGAGGAACGACAGGGCCAGAAGCACTGCCAGGCGATGACTTGAGCGAATCATGTGTACTCTCCTTCTGTTGACGTGTGATCCCGAGCCCCAAGTGTGCGTCCGCTCTCGCGGTTGCTCAAGCTGCGCCGCGGTATAATACGGTTACGCTCAATAAGCCCTTTGCGTGCCTAGGATTGCCAGCCTCGTTCCGGCGCCGTTACGGGGTGTTAAAATGCGAGCGGCCAAGTTGCCGATGAGGTATGGCTGCCGAGCAACAACCCGATAGCCGGTTACAGAAGCAGGAACGGATTCAGCAGGCCGAACGGATCCTGGAGAGTCCCCTCCTCCAGAACTCCGAAGCCTTGCAGAACATCCTCCGGTTCCTGGTCCGGCAGTCCCTGGATTCCCCGTCCAGCCATCCGAAGGAGTACCAGATCGCCACGGAAGTGCTGGGCCGCCCGGCGGACTTCGATCCCAGGATCGACTCTACCGTACGCGTCCAGACTGCCCGCTTGCGAACCAAGCTGGCGGAATACTACGCCACGCTGGGCAGCGGCGACCGGATCGTGCTCGAGATCCCCAAGGGATCGTATGCGGTGACGTTCCGCGAGCGGTTCCCGGCCGAGGCGCCGCGCCCCGAGACGCCCGAGCCCCGGCGTACCTGGACCCGGCCACCGATCGCCTTCGGTCTGGCCGGCGTGGCCATCCTGGCAGGGGTCGCGGCCTGGGTGTTCCCTCGATCCATCCAGCGGACGGAGACCCCGCTGGCCGGCCCGCTGGTGGCCTTCTGGAAGGAATTCACCAAGGGTGACCGGTCGCCCCTGGTGGTTTTCAGCAACGCCGAATTCGTGGGCCGGCCGGAAACCGGACTGCGCTACTACAACCCCAGGACGGACCAGGGCGCGGCGCCCTTCGATCACTACACCGGAGTGGGCGAGGTGATCTCGGTACACACCCTGACCCAACTCTTCGCGGATCTGAGGCATCGCGTGGTATTGAAGCGCGGGCGGCTGCTCAACTGGGATGACACAAAGGACCGCAACCTGATCTTCATTGGATCGCCCTCGGAGAATCCAGCCCTGCGCGAGTTGCCCCTAGGTAAGGAGTTTGCCTTCCGGGTCATGGAGACCGCGCCGCGAAAAGGGGACTTGGGGATCGTCAACCTGCATCCACGGGCCGGGGAACAGCCGGCCTTTCTGGCATCGAGCGGGCTTCCGATCGAAGAGGACTACGCCGTAATCGAGCTGGCGCGGAGCTCCGGGTCGGCGCACTGGATTCTGCTGGCGGCGGGCACGACCACGTTCGGCACGCAAGCCGGAGTGGAGTTTGTGTGCCGCGCCACAACCGTGAAACTCCTGATCGACAGGCTGGGATCGGTTCGCCCTTTCGCCGCGGTGCTGAGGGTGACCGTCAACCGGGGAGTTCCGCTGAAAAGCGAAGTCGTGGCGCTACACATGTGAGAATCTACCGGAGCGCGCCGCTCTGCGTGGCCGCGCTGGTGAGCGCCGCGCCTTTCAGCACATCGTTGGTGAAGAAAAACTTCCCGTCCATCGGAACCATCATGATCTGCACCTTGTCCGACAGGCGCTCGGCGATGATCTTCTGGATCAGCAGCGGCGAGTCTTTCAGGGCCGCCGCCTCGATGCGCAGCCGCTCCGCGTCTGCCGCCGAGACCACCCGGATGCGGTTGGACTCGGCCTCGGCCATCAGCTTGCCGCGCTCCAGCTCGGCGCGGCTGTCGATGACCTTGGCCTGAGCCTGGGCCTCGGCGTTCTTCACGGTGGATTCCTTGCGCGCCTCGGCCTCCAGCCGGGTCTGCTGGATCTGCTTCTCCTTGAGCGGAAGGGTGTGTTGCATGGCGTCGGCCTCGGCCTTGGCGCGCAACACCGTGGTCTGGGCGTCGGCCTCGGCCCGCTTGACCTGGCGCGCCTTCTCGGCTTCGGCCTCTAGCTCGGCCGTTCGCACCTGCTTCTGCTTGATCTCGACTTCAAACGTCAGGCGCTCACTCTCCTGCTCTTTGAGCAGGATGCCTTCCAGACCCCGGGCGTATTCGACAGGCAGGGACAGGTCGCGCAGCATGACTTCTTTGACGACGATGGCGTCGGAGGCGAGCTTTCCGGCGATGGCCTCGGCGGCGCGCCGCCGTAGTTCCTCGCGCCGCGTGGCGAACAGCTCGCGCACCAGGTAGCCCGGGGCCAGATCGCGAAACACGCTGGAGACCACCGGCGTCACGATCTGGGTGTCCACGGGCTGCGGCAGGTTCGCGTGGATGAAGTCGAGCCGCCGGGGATCCAGCCGGTACCGGACCGTGATGGCCAGCCCAACCGGCAGCCCTTCGCGCGATTGCACCTTCAGGCCCTCGGCTTGTTTCTTATCCTCCACGGAGGCTGTGGAGAACACACGGTCGCGCACATCGTAGAGCGCGACCGAGTCGACCAGCGGCGTAATCCAGTGGACGCCGGGATAGAGCGTTCCCGGGCGCGGCCCGGAGATCTGGCTCACCCGCACGGCCGCCATTCCGCTGGGGACCACCACCACGCCGTTGCTCAGCCAGAAGGGAATCACGGCCGCGCCAGCCAGTTTCAAGGCCTCGCGCCAGCGCCACGGGGGCGGCGGCTCCAGTCCGGTTCCCCCCGCGCGCTGTTTGCGCCACAATTCGACCCTCCGCCAGGCATCGTAAGCCAATACCAGGATGGCGGCCACCAACAAGCCGCCGCCCGTAATCCAGAGCAGGTTCTTCAGTAGCAACATGGGTTGTTCCTCTCAAACTTTCACTCAGCCGCGACGGCGGCGGCCGGCTCGGCGCTGCCAAACAGCACGGCCGTCTCCTCGGTGCGCTCGCCGATCAACCTCACCTCATCGCCCACCTTCACGCGGGCGAACAGCTCTTCGACCTCGGCGTTGCGCATGCGGATGCAGCCGTGCGACGCGTTGCGCCCGATCGAGCGCGGGTTTTTGGTGCCGTGGATGCCGTAGCCTTTCTTGCTCAGGCCCATCCAGCGCGTGCCCAGCGGGTTCGCTTTGCCCGGGGCCACCGTTTCGCGGGGTCCCCACCAGGTGGGATGCTCGATGCGATTGGCGATCTCGAAGGCGCCCGACGGGCTTGGGCTCTTGGGGGCGCCCACGGCGATGTCGTAAACTTTGATCACCTGGTCGTCTTCAATCAGGGCGAGCTTACGATCCGGAATACTGGCCACGATCCGGCGCCTGGGCTCGGGCGCATCGGTATTGTCTTGGGCATATGCCTCCGCTGCCAGCATCATCGCCGCCAGCATCGTGTATCTTGGTTGCGTCATCATTTTCGTTTCCTCGCGTATGCAGAGGCACAGCCGGGTCCAACCAGTAAGTGGTTTAGAATGAATGAGACGAGTAATAGGAGGCGCGTGTCAGATCACACACGGCGTGGAACAGGTACGACGAGGCTTCCGCCGGCGGTCCTGTTGATCTCGCTCAGCGCGGCGGGTCTGGCCCAAGAACCGGCCGCGCGGGCCGTCGAGTATCTGTCGCGCGAGGTGCAGGCCTGGCCGCGCGAGAACCACTGCTTCTCCTGTCACAACAATGGCGATGGCGCCCGGGCGCTCTACGCCGCAAGAGCCCCGGCGGTCGCTCTGGCTGAGACTACTCAATGGCTGATGCGCCCGCTGGAGTGGGACAACAACCGGGGCGATCCAGGATTCAGCGACAAGAAGCTGGCCCGCATCCAGTTTGCGGCGGCGCTGGCGGAAGCAGTGCAATCGGGCTTGGTCGCCGACCGCAAGATTCTGGTCCAGGCGGCCGAGTCCCTGCTGCCCTATCAGGAAGCGGACGGATCCTGGCAGGTCGATGCGGGAGCCGAAGTGGGCTCACCGGCCACTTACGGCGCCCGGCTTGCTACCTGGCTGGTGCACCGCACCCTACAGCGCGCGGGAGTGGGGCAGGAGGCCAGGATGCGCGCCAGGCGCTGGCTGTTGGCTGCGCCGGTTAAGAGCACGCTCGACGCGGCGGTGGCGACACTGGCGGGAAGCCCGCGGGTCGACCTCCTTTTGCGCGCGCAAACCAAAGACGGCGGCTGGGGGCCGTACCCGAACTCGCCCGCGGAGGTCTTCGATACCGCCGTGGTTCTGCTGGCGCTGCACTCGCAGGCCGGGCCCGCCAGCGCCGTCGAGGGCGGGCGGAAATTTCTGGCCGCGACGCAGCTTCCCACTGGCGGCTGGCCCGAGACCACTCGCCCGCCTGGCGGCCGGAGCTACGCCCAGCACGTCTCGACTACCGCCTGGGCGACGCTGGCGCTACTCGAAACGGAAGCGAAACCGAATCCGAAGTGATGCGCCGCTTGACCCGCTCGAAGACGTCGATATCGAAAGGCCGCCCCACCTTATTCCCGGCCAGGTCTTCCAGCGCCGTGCCGATCCGCAGCTCGTAGCGTCCCGGCTTCCAGGAATCCCGCGGCGTGAATTGCCATCGCGTTTCTTCCCGATCGACGCGGATCGAGCCCGCGACGCCGGGCACCGACAACAACCGGTCGAGAAGGGCGCGGTCCAGAGGCTCGCCGAAGTCCGCCACCAGCGGGTCGCGGGTCCCGGCCTTGGGCGCCTTAACCCGCCAGCGCTTGGGATCAATCGGCAGGCGATCGGCCGGCCCCACGCGGAAGTCCTTGCGAAATGACTCGCGCAAGGGATTGCCCGCCGCGTCCGGCCAAGCCGCGTCGATGACCAGGCTGTAGCGGCGGCCCTCCACCAGCGCCCCGCCGACCTCCTGCCGCGGCATCAGCCCGCGCTTCACGCGGCCGGGGTCGAACAGAAGCGTGAGCCGTTTCCACTCCGGGTCCCATAGTTCTTCGTCCAGCTCCAGAAAGGGCAGCTCGACCGCAACCCCGTTTTCGTCCAGCAGGCGAATCCGGCGCGGGGCCTCGCCACGGCTCATGGGTGCGGAGAAGTGCACGTAGAACTTGAGCTGGTTTTCCGGCAGGATGGCGGCCGAAGGATAGACCTGCGCCACGTAGGTGGTCGAAACCGGCGCCGGCTTGGGGATCTCAAATCGCTCGACGATCTCTCCGGCCGCGGTCTTCAGCACGGCGCGGTAGCCCAGCCCCGGCTGCAGAGCGAAGCGGGGCCGGAATACGAGGCTGTCTCCTTGGACCTCGGACGAGCCTAGCAAAGGCGGCGAGCCGGGTGGGCTTCGCTCGACATAGACGGCAAACTCCGAGTTCTTGTCCCAACCCGAAACCGTGAAGTGCTGGGAGGCGGCGTCGAAGCGGATCGACGCCGCCGCGAAAAAGAACAGGAGGAAGACAACCACTAGGGCAGTGCGATGGTCTTCAGATCCAGCGAGCCGCTCTCGGAGCGCACCAACAGTAGCGCGCTGGAATCATCCAGCTTGTCCAGTTGCTGCACGTCCTTGAGGCCCGCGATGGTCTCGTAGGGAAGGCCCTGCTTCTCGACTTGTTGCGTGATGCCCGGATAGCTGTCGATTTTCTCGGTCGAGATCTTCATCACGCCGCGGCTCGAGTTGTTCATCAGGATATAGTCCTTGCCGCCCTTGGAGTAAACGATCATGTCGAGCGGCCGGTTCCGGTTGCCCAGCTCGGCGATGGTGGTGCCCATCACCTTCTTGCCCGGCTTGAGGTCGGCGACGGGAAACTTCACCAGCGGCGTGCAGGTGTAGGCGGCCAGGATGTGCTGCGTGTCCAGAATCTTGTAGGGGACGAAGGTCCGGACCGGAGAGGCGGTCTCAAAGCGCCCGTGCTGGCTGTGGTAGATCTCGATGTTAGCGCCGCGGTCGGCATCGCGGAAGGGGAAGGGAATCGAGCGCAGGTTGGAGGCGAACTCCTCGTTGGAGAGTCCGGCGACAATCAGGTTGCCGTCGACAAAGGCCAAGTCGGTGATGGCCTCCAGGCGCTTGGGCTGGCCGCCCCGGTCCTTGGCCGCTGCATCGGGAGCGTTGGGCAGCATCACCTTGGAGTGCCGGACCTCGGCGAGCGACACCTCCTGAATCTTACCCGCGCGGTCGACGCGCAGAATCATGGGAACGGCGTCCGGACCGCGGCCCCGCGACACCGAGATGTAGACCTTCCGGGAGAGGGGATTCACCACGACATCGTTGAGGAGAATCTGGTCCGCGGCCGTGCCCAGCATGGCGGCGATGCGGCCGTCGATCCCCTGGATGTCGACCGGCCCGGAGGCCGGTTTACCTTGATCTCCGGTGTCCAGCGCAAAAATCGCGGCGCCCATCGGATCGCCGACGAACAGGATGCCCTCGGGGCCGAACGCCAGCGGGCCGGCCGACTTCAGGTCGGCCTTCCCTGCCTTCAAGCTCGACGCATAGACACTGGCGCCGCTCAACAGGCTGGCCGCCAGCAGTAAGCAGAAGGTGTAACGAAATCTCAACATGCTCCACGCGCCTCCACTGCGCCCAACCAATGTGCCACCGGAGGGGGTCAAAGGTCAAGGGGGGGTCAGCGGTGGGTCAGCGGGCGAAATAGTTGGCCACCAGCTCTCCGATGCGTGCGATCGAATCCTCCAGATAGGGACCCACCCCCAGATGCTCGGCCGTGAAAACGCAGATCACCACCCGCCGCGCCGGGCTTTCCAACACACCCACATCGTTGCCGATGTAAGGCAGAAAGTCGCCGGTCTTGTGGGGCACGCGGAAGCCGGTGACGTATTTCGGCAGGCGTGTGTTGTAGACCTGGCCCCGCATCATCTCCAGCATCTGTTCGCTGGCCTTCCGGCTGACGGCCTGGCCCGTGGCGATCCGCTCCAGCAGCCGGCCCATGTCTTGCGGGCTGGACATCCCGAAGGGGGTCTTGCCTTCCTGATGGAACTGCTGGGGGCTCGGCGCGGCGCGCAACGCGGCGAACCAGACGCTGGTGGGCCCGGTGGCGCGGATCGAGGCCAGGCCCCAGGTCTGCATGAGCCGGTTGACCGGCTCCACGCCGCCGACTTTGTCGAACAGCAGGTCGGTGGCCGTGTTGTCGCTGACGATGTTCATGAGGGTCAGGAGATCCTTGACGGTGAAGCTGGCGCCGGCGTCGAGCGACCGGATAATGCCCGTGCCCGGGCGCTTATCGCTCTCTTTAAGAGAGACGCGGTCCGTTAGGGCGTAACGCCCCTCCTCGATCTGGCGGAAGGCTTCCACCATCAGCGGGATCTTGATCACGCTCATCGTGTCCATGGGCTGGGCGGCGTTGAGCGAGATCTCCTCGCCGGTCTCCAGGCACTTCAGGTAGATGCCCCAGCGCGCATTCGCCGAACGCGTGATTCGCTCAATGTTCGACTCCAGCCGTTTCAAGCCGGCCGGCGGGGCCGGCTGCGCGGCCAGTGAGACGGCCAAAAGCGTCAGGCCCGGGATCAGGGTTCGCATGCGGGCATTGTACCCCGCGCAGCGGCAGTAGGAGTTCCATAACTACTTGATTTGATTCTTCGCCCTCGTGTTGCTATTGTGGGAGGCGGCCCAAAAACCTGGGTGTGTCTTCTCTTCTTTTCTCATATTGGAGGAACTGATCGAATGCACTGGCATTCCTTCCATACGGTCATGTCGCGTTTGCGCCCTGACGCGCGGACCTGTTTTTCGCTGATTCTGTTGGTTGTGCTGGCTCTGAGCGGCGCCGGCGACGCCTCGGCGCAGCAATCGCACGGGGGCGAAGCCAGCCTGGTGCTGCCCGATCTGGGACAGGCCACGTTTCTGGGCGGCATCAACGGCCGGACCCTGCTGATGAGCGGCCTGCTGGTGTGCGCGCTGGGACTGGCCTTCGGCCTGGCGATCTCGATTCACCTCCGCAACCTTCCGGTGCACCCCTCGATGCTGGAGATCTCGGAGTTGATCTATGAGACCTGCAAGACCTACCTGATCACGCAGGGCAAGTTCCTGCTGATCCTGGAAGCTTTCATTGGGACCATCATCGTCATCTACTTCGGTTTCCTGCAACACCTGGACGCCGTCAAGGTGGTCGTCATTCTGCTGTTCAGCCTGATCGGCATCGGCGGCAGCTACGGGGTGGCCTGGTTCGGGATCCGGGTGAATACCTTCGCCAACTCCCGCACGGCCTTCGCCAGCCTGCGCGGCAAGCCCTTCCCCTGCCACGAAATCCCGCTCCAGGCGGGCATGAGCATCGGGATGCTCCTGATCAGCGTGGAGCTGTTCCTGATGCTGTTGATCCTGCTGTTCATTCCGGGCGACTACGCCGGGCCCTGCTTCATCGGCTTCGCCATCGGCGAGTCGCTGGGGGCGGCGGCGCTGCGGGTGGCGGGCGGCATCTTCACCAAGATCGCCGATATCGGCGCCGACCTGATGAAGATCGTCTTCAAGATCAAGGAAGACGACGCGCGCAATCCCGGCGTGATCGCCGACTGCACCGGGGACAACGCCGGCGACTCGGTCGGCCCCAGCGCCGACGGATTCGAGACGTACGGGGTGACGGGCGTGGCCCTGATTTCCTTCATCCTGCTGGCGGTCAACGATCCGCTGGTCAAGGTCCAGCTTCTGATCTGGATCTTCATGATGCGGGTCACGATGGTGATCGCTTCGGGCGGATCGTATTTTATCAACGCCCTCATCGCCAAGGCGAAATACGGCCGCGCCGAGAAGATGAACTTCGAGACCCCGCTGACCACGCTGGTCTGGCTGACCTCGTTCGTATCGGTGGCCCTGACCTACATCGTGTCCGCGGTCCTGATCCCGGATCTGGGCGATGGCACGCTGTGGTGGAAGTTGTCCACCGTGATCACCTGCGGCACGCTGGCCGGCGCGATCATCCCCGAGCTGGTCAAGGTCTTTACGTCCACCGAGTCCGGCCACGTGCGGGAAGTGGTGACGGCGTCGCGCGAGGGCGGGGCGTCGCTGAACATCTTGTCCGGCTTTGTAGCGGGGAACTTCAGCGCCTACTGGCTGGGTATGGCGATGATGGCCTTGATGGCCATCGCCTACGGGGTCAGCACAGCGGGCCTGGCGAGCCTCATGGTGGCGCCGGCGGTGTTCGCCTTTGGCCTGGTGGCGTTCGGCTTCCTGGGGATGGGACCGGTCACCATCGCGGTGGACTCCTACGGCCCGGTCACCGACAACGCGCAGTCGGTCTACGAGCTTTCCCTCATCGAGCAGATTCCGGGGATCAAAGAGGAAGTGAAACGCGAGTTCCGTTTCGACCCGGCCTTCGAGCGGGCCAAAGACACCCTGGAGGAGAACGACGGAGCGGGCAACACCTTCAAAGCCACCGCCAAGCCGGTGCTGATCGGCACCGCCGTGGTCGGGGCGACCACCATGATCTTCTCGATCATTATGACCCTCACCAGCGGCCTGAAGCCGGAGCTGATGCAGTACCTGTCGATCCTGCACCCGCCGTTTCTGCTCGGGCTGATTACCGGCGGCGGGGTGATTTACTGGTTCACGGGGGCGTCCACTCAGGCGGTCTCCACCGGCGCTTACCGCGCGGTGGAGTTCATCAAGGCCAACATCCAGCTCGAAGGGACCACCAAGGCCTCGGTGAAGGACTCCAAGAGGGTAGTCGAAATCTGCACCCAATACGCGCAGAAGGGAATGTTCAACATCTTCCTGACGGTGTTCTTCGCCACGCTGGCTTTCGCCTTCGTGGAGCCGTATTACTTCATCGGCTACCTGGTCTCGATCGCGCTGTTCGGGCTTTACCAGGCCATCTTCATGGCCAATGCGGGCGGCGCCTGGGACAACGCCAAGAAGATCGTGGAGACGGAGCTGAAGCAGAAGGGCACCGATCTGCACGCCGCCACGGTGGTGGGCGACACGGTCGGCGATCCGTTCAAGGACACCTCTTCGGTGGCGTTGAACCCCATCATCAAGTTCACCACGCTATTCGGACTGCTGGCCGTGGAGCTGGCCGTCTCGATCGCCAACGAGCAGGGTACGGGGCTCACCCACACTCTGGCCGCGGTCTTCCTGCTGGTCTCGATGTACTTTGTGCGGCGGTCGTTCTACGGGATGCGGATTGAGAAGTGAAGGGCCTGTTACTGTAGAGCGCCGGAAACGGCCTTGGGCTCTCCCTTCACGCCCATCTCGTTGAGGATCACGATGTCCACACGGCGGTTGTGCGCGCGCCCTTCCGGAGTTTGGTTGGAGTCGATGGGCACGGTCTCCCCGTATCCGGCCACCGACATCCGCTCCTCGGCGACGCGATAGCGGTCGCGCAGCAGCTCCAGCATCGCCAGCCCGCGGCCCAGCGACAGGTCCCAGTTCGACCGGAAGCGTCCCCCGCGGATGGGCACCGTGTCGGTGTGGCCCTCCAGGCGCACCTTGTTGGGCAGTTGCTGGACGGTCCCGACCAGCTTGTCCAGCGCCGCGTAGGTGGACGGAGCGATGGCATCCTGTCCCGACGGAAAGAAGCTGGCCTGCCGCAGGCTGATCACCAGCCCGCGCGCCTCCAGGTTGACCTGCAGCATCCCGCCCTCGATCTCCTGGCGCAGTTGGGTCCTGAGCACGGCCAGCGATAGGGCCAGATCGCCGAGCTGGGCCTCCTTGCGGCTGCCGCTGGAGCGCTCCACTCCGCCCGGCCCCTTGAACTGAGCGTTCCCGGAGCCTTTCTTCCCGGTGGTTCCGCCCAGGATCCCGGCGATCGCCGAGGCGATCTGATCCTGCGACAGGGCCCGCCGGATCGATTCCGACACCTGCTCGGCCTTGCCCCGGTCGGCATGCGAGCTGGCGAACATTACCACGAAAAAGGCGAACAGCAGCGTGATGAAGTCGGCGTAGGACACCAGCCACCGATCGTGGTTCGCATGCGTACGGGTTGGGGTCTTCCGCGCCATAGTTCCTCACGTCACGGGCTGCTTTTTCTCCTCTTCCACCAGCCCTTCCGGTTTTTTCTCCTCCGCCGGCTCGGGGGGAACCTGGGAGTAGGCTTCCAGCTTGCTGCGAATCAGTTTCGGATTCAGCCCCTCCACGATCCCCATCACGCCCTCCAGCATCAGTTCCTTGAGCTGGACGCGCGCCTGCGACCGGGCCCGGATCTTACCGCCCGCCGGCAGCAGGAAAATATTGGCGAATCCCACCCCGTAGATAGTGGCCACAAAGGCGGTGGCGATCCCGTGACCCACTTTCTCGATGTCGGCCAGTTGCTGCATCACCTGAATCAGTCCGAGCACGGCACCGATAATCCCAATCGTGGGGGAGTATCCGCCGGCGCTCTCGAAGACGCGTGCCTGGGCCTCGACGGCGTGTTCGCCCAAGACGATCTCCAGCTCCATCATCTTGCGCAGCTCCTGGAGGTCGGTCCCGTCCACCGCCAGGCTCAGAGTCTTGCGTAGGAAAGGGTCCTCGATGGCCAGCGCCTCGTC
>JACOSH010000582.1 GCA_016178945.1 Acidobacteriota bacterium | reverse complement strand
TCCTTGAGAGCGGTATGCCGTCCGTATACATCCACACGGCAGCCTGGAGGGCATTGATCGATAGAGGGTGTCCACGATTCACAAGACACGCCAGCATCGGCTCTGGATCGTCGATGTTAAAGCTGGTAGTCCGTGTAGGGCTTTGTTTCCCGAAATTGGCACAGTAAGCTGATACCAAGGATGTGACAGGATTCTTGCCTTGTACAACTATGGTCGTTTGTGGAGTGAAGAAAAGACCACCAGAGTCGCGGCCACGCACGCCTGCGACAACCATGTTTTGGTAGCCGGCTGAGTGGCTCACGAGTACCGATCCCTTGGGAATCGTCAAGATCAGCGGGCTGGGACCCGAGGACGCAGTCTTTTGTAAGGTGACCTTGATCGAATCCCCGCTACTGGCTCCCGTTCCCACGATGGTGACCTCAACCTTGCCTGCCCGCAACGCATTCTGTAGTGTACTTGGCTTGCTTCCTGTTTGCGCTTGCGGCCCAAAACGGTGCGCAAGTTAGGGTGCAAAGTGCGAGCCGTTGCATCGTGCAAGCCTCCTTGCGCTCAGTCTACACTAATCCAAGTCCGCCGACATGCGCCACCGTCACGCCAATTGCGGCGACACCGAGGAAGGAACCGAATGGAATGGGATACGAGCCCGGGTCCTTGCGCGCGATCAGGATGTAGGCGCCGCCCACGACCGAGCCCAGGACGGCGCCGATCATGAAGCTGACCAAGGCGCCGTGGACGCCCAGAAAGGCTCCCAGCGCGGCCAGCATCTTGACATCGCCCAGGCCCAGCCCTTCCTTGTGCCGGATCTTTTCAAACAGGAATCCGGCCAGCCAGAGAAAGAAGCTCGGAATCGCCGCTCCCACCGCCGATTCCACCAGGGACACGGTGGCGGGCGGCATCTGGACGCCGGCCACCTGCAGCGCGAACTCGGCCAGCCCTCCCCGGATCGGAAGGAACCAGGCCAGCACCAAGCCGGCGGCCGTGCCGCCCAACGTAAATTCGTCCGGCAGGATCATCGACTCCAGATCGGTGAAGATCAGGCCGACCAGCAGCGCCGACAGCAGGCAGTACTTGCCGGCCAGCGGCGTGGGGCCGAGCGCCATCACAAACCAGAAGAACAGCGCGCCGGTGAGCAGCTCGACCACCGGGTAACGCGCGGAAATCCGCTCGCCGCAGTGGCGGCAACGCCCGCGCAGCCGGATATAGCTCAGCAGCGGAACGTTGTCGTACCACGCAATCTGCTGACTGCACCGGGGACAGTACGAGCGAGGCCCTACCACGGAAAGATCGTTGGGCAGGCGGTAGATGCAGACGTTGAGAAAGCTGCCGATCAGCAGCCCGAACCCCAGCGCCACCAGCGCTTCGATCATGCCAGAACCTGCTCATAGACGCGCAGCGTCTCTTGCACCATTCTCGCCACGGAAAACTCCTCCTCCACCATTTGACGCGCACGCGCGGCCAGCGCGCAAGCCAGCGCGCGATCCTCGAGCAGGCGGCGAATAGCGGCCGCGATGGCCGCGGGAGCGGTGTCGGTCAACACACCGGTCTCCCCATCGCGCACGATCTCCGGGATGCCGCCCGTCCGGTTGGCCACCACGGGCACTCCGGCCGACATCGCCAGCAGAATCGCCGACCCCAGGCCCTCGTTGTGGCTGATGTACACGAACACCGCCGCGTCGCGCAGCTCCTCGACCAGGTTGTGGGCCAGGCGCAGCGGCGCTCCCAACAGGCGCGCCGCGTCTTTCACCAATCCCGTGCCCTTCCCCGGATCCTCGCTGGCCGGCGCCACAATCTCACTGCCGCCCGTTACCGGGTCGAGCAGCGGAACCGCGTCGCGCACCACGTGGATCTTGTGCGCGGGGACGCCCCCTTGTTCCAGCACTTGTTGGACAAAGCTCGAGACCGCCAGGTACCGGGCCGCGCGGGCATATTTCCAGCGCGAGGCCGGTCCGCGGCCCAGGGGAAAGGCCACGCGCCGCGAGACCACCAGAGGCGCTCTCGACAACACCGCCGCCAGCGTGTGCGAGCGGGCGTCATGCGCGTGCACCAGGTCCGCCCGGCGCGAAAGACGCCAGACCGCGGCTCCCGTCAAGGACCCAACCTCCAGGCCCAACCGCCGCGCCTCGGCCATCAGCGGCGATTCCTTTCGCGCCAGCAGCCGGACCTGGTGGCCCGCCTGGACCAGCCCTTGAACCAGCCGCAGCGCCTGCCACTGGCCTCCGCGCATCTCCGCGCCGGAGTCCAGGTGGAGCAGCCACGCCGTTCCGATTCCCGGCCTCAACTCATGTTCCTCGCTTTGGCGTATTTCAGGAAGGTATACAAAGCCGCCATGTGGGCGATCGAGAGCCCCTCTACGCCGTCCAGAAAACCGCGCTGCAGGATATAGGTCCGGAAAAACGTCCAGGGCGGTTCGGCCAGGAGCCGTCCCAGACTGACCTTCTCCTTGCGCGACACCAGCTCTTCGGCGGCCAAGGTGGTATAGCGATCCATGGTCTTCAGATGCTCGGAGAGGGAATCGCAAGTGAAGTGGAGCAGGTTCCCTTCCAGGTGGCCGATCCGTCCGTTCACCTTCACGCTCTCATGGACGAAGTCCCCGACCCAGGTGGCCTTGCGCCGGTCGTAGAGCCGCACCTTGCGATCCGGGTACCAGCCGCTGTGCAGGATCCACCTCCCCAGGTACTGCGCCAGGCGGGGCAAGGTGTAGGCGTCGAACTCGGGTCCGGATTTCTTCAGGTGCCAGATCTCGCCTTCCAGGGCCTCGCTCAGCGCTTCATCGGCGTCGATGGAGAGAATCCAGTCGTTCGCGGCGTGCGCCGCGGCACGGTTCTTCTGGTTTGCGTAGCCGCGCCATTCGTCTTCCACCACACGGGCACCCAGTTTGGCGGCCAGCTCCGTGGTCCGGTCCGTCGAGCCGCTGTCCAGCACCACGATCTCATAGCAGCAACGCAGGCTTTCGAGAGCTCGGGCGATATTGCGCTCTTCGTTCAGCGTGATGAGAGTAGCCGTGATCTTCATCGCTGCTCGAAAGGGGTCACCGTGAAGGATAACAGGAAGATAACCAACGTGAGCCAGGCCAGCTTGGCGCGCACCGGCCCGGGCGGATCGGGATCGAAAATCGAGGGGTGACGCCGGGCAAAGAAGTACAGCAGGACGGCCCAGACTGGCCAGCCCAGCCAGAAGTACCCCATCGGCAGCAGCATCCCGAGGAAGACATAGGTCAACGACTTGTGCCAGCGGCTGGCCAGCGCGTACAGGATGTGCCCTCCGTCGAGCTGTCCGATGGGCAGCAGGTTCCAGGCCGTGGCCAACAGCCCGATACAAGCGGCACGAGCCACGGGGTGCAAGTAGAGGTCGTCGGCGGCTACCCCGGGGAATACCACCTGCTGAACCAAGCGCAACAAGGCCGGCGCGCCAAACCGCAGCTCGCTCTCCGGCACGATGCCGGGGATCACCTTGGAAAGGGCCAGCCCGATTCCCAGCGCGGGAAGAACAAACACAAACCCGGCGATCGGACCGGCGGCGGCGACATCAAACAGGATGCGCCGGTAATAGATCGGCGAGCGGATGCGAATGAAGGCCCCGAACGTGCCGATCAGCACCGGCGCGGGCAGGAAATACGGCAGACTGGCATCCAGCCGGTAGTAGAGGCAGGCCAGATAGTGGCCGAGCTCGTGGGCCAGCAGAATCGTCAGCAGCGTCAGCGAGAAAGGCAATCCGGCGACGGCCTCTCGCGGATGGCGCCATCCCTGGGAGAAGGCCTCGAAGACGCCTTCCGCACCCATGAAGGGCAAGTTGTGATCGAAATCGCGCTGCATGCGCGCGCCGATCAAAGTAGTGGTAACCAAGGTCGCGACAAAGAGCAGCGCATGCAGCCAAAGCCGCGGACGGCGGTGGAGAGCCCCCGGCGCAGGCGTGGGGGCGTGGGAAAGATCCTCTGGAGACACGCCTACTGCAGCGACTGCAGCTCCTTGCCCGGTTTGAAGCGCACGGCCTTGCCGGGCGGAATGGAGACCTCTGCGCCGGTGCGGGGGTTGCGGCCGATGCCGGTCTTGCGGGGCTTCACGTTGAAGACCCCAAAACCGCGCAACTCGATGCGGTCGCCCTGTTCGAGGGCCTTCTTCATGGTTTCGAAGACCGTCTCGACGGCCATCTCCGCTTTGGTCTTGGTGATCCCGGTCTTGTTCACCACTTCGTTGATGATGTCCAGTTTGATCAAAGCCGCCTCCTGGTGTGGGCCCCGCAATCGGGAATTCCCGGAAAAGTCAACTTCATGATAGGATTAGGTTTATCTTCTTGTCAAGCGGCCCTTCGGATGCCTTCTTCGCTGTCACCCCAAGATCTGCGCCGCGCCTGCGCGCAATTCGCCACCGGAATCACCGTAGTGACGGTTCTTGATCCGGAGGGCACACCCCATGGAATGACAGCCAATTCCTTCACTTCGGTGTCTCTCGATCCGCCGCTGGTGCTGGTCTGCGTTGACTACCGGACGCGCCTGCTGGGATATCTCCAACCCGGCGTGGCATTTGGCGTGAACGTGCTGGGCGAGGACCAGCAGGACCTCTCGGCCCAATTCGCGCGCAGCGGCCAGGATCGCTTCAACGGCGTGGAATGGATAACCGGCGAAACCGGCGTCCCGTTGTTTCCCGGCGTGCTGGCGGCGTTGGAGTGCATGGTTGCCCGCGCGGTGGAAGGCGGAGACCACGCGGTGCTGATTGCGGAAGTGATGCGGGTGAGCTGGACCGAAGGGCGTCCGCTATTGTATTTCAACAGCAGCTATCAGGCCCTGAGGAGCTAGTGCTTCCGGACGGCTTCAGGCACTCCGTCGCGCGCGGATTTCTTAAGGAAACCGAGGGCGCAGGTTACGAGCATGCTGACCGTCAGCGGCGGACCCTTCTCCAGAAACAGCGCCGCCAAGATGCCCAGCATGGAGAGGTAGAACAGCGCGGTCACCAGCTTGGAAAAGTAGCCCGCCGCGCCCGAGTGCTTGGTTTCGACTTGCGCTCCGCATTCGGCGCAGACCTTCTCTTCTTTGGACAGAAGCGAATTGCATTCAATGCACCGCAGCATGATCGAGAGGTTGTCCTTGGGGCATCTTCAGTCTAGAGGGCCGGGGCCGGAGCGACAATCAGCGTTATACCTTATTGAGGGGGATTACCTTTGTACCAGCACGAGTTGGACATCGCCAGCGAAGCCGCCTGTAAGGCCGGCCAGATCGCCATGGGCTACTGGAATCGGGGCGTGGCCGCGGAGAACAAGGCGGACGACTCACCGGTCACCGTCGCCGACCGGGAGTCGGAGCGGGCCATCGCGGGGCTCCTGGAGGAGGCTTTCCCGGACGACGGAATGCTTGGCGAGGAGGGCGCGCGGAAGGCCTCGCGGAGTGGGCGGCGCTGGATCATCGACCCGATCGACGGGACACGCGACTTCCTAAGGGGAAACCGGGCCTGGGCGGTTCTGATCGCCTTAGAGGAAGAGGGCCAGGTCGTCGCCGGAGTAGCGTATCTGCCCGCCGTGGAGGAGTTGTACACGGCTTCCCGAGGCAGAGGAGCGCGCTGCAACGGGTCGATCATTCGCGCCTCCGGGATTTCCACGCCCGGCCAGGCCGTGCTCTGCGTGAACGGGTTTAACATCCTGTCGCGGTACCCGTTCAACGCGCGCCTTCAGGGCTGGATGGAACGGTTCTGGGCGGTGCGCAGCTTTGGGGGCTGCCTGGATGCCATGATGATCGCGCGCGGCCAGGCGGACCTATGGATCGAGCCGGCCGCCAAGGCCTGGGACCTGGCGCCTCTCAAAATCCTGGTGGAAGAAGCGGGTGGCTGCTTTTTCAACTTCGACGGCGGCAGCAGTATCCACGCCGGCAACTGCGTCTGCTGCGCGCCGGGCCTGGAGGCGGAAGCGCGCGGCCTGGTCTGTGTATACTGAGAATTGACCCGCGATTCGCGCACGCTCATTTGGATGCTCCTGGCGGCGCCGCTCCTGCCCGCCACCGAGATTACCACCGGCTTCCTGCTGGGCCCCCGGTACGACCACTCGTCCTTTTACATCCGCGCGCACTCCGGCGAGACCTGGCACAAGACCTATTCGACGCCGGAGTACAACCGCAAGGCGCAAGGCAAACTCATGAACATCCGGCTGGCCCAAGCGCTCTACCACGACGAGTGGCTGGTGGAGAAACCCTTCTCCCCCGACGCCAATACCGACGCGGTCATCGCGGCCCTGGATTTCTACAGAAGCCACGGCGTACTGATGATCAATGTGAGCCTCCAGGGCGGCCAGGCCGGCTACGACCGGGAGATTTACGGGCTCGGCCGCTCCAACGGCTTCAAGCACGGCCCCGGCAAGGGTACGCATGTCAGCGCCTTCCACTCCGACGGGTCGCTGAAACCGGACTGGCTCCGGCGCCTGGAGCGCCTGCTGGCCGCCTCCGACCAGCGCGGCATGATCGTCAACCTGCTGTACTTCTACCAGGGCCAGGACGAATTGTTCGACTCGCCCGAGGCCATCCACGCCGCCGCCCGCAACGTGACCGACTGGCTCATCGACAAGAAGTTCCGCAACGTGATCATCGATGTGGCCAACGAATGGGATCTGCCCGGCGATCGCTGGGACATGGGCAAGTACATTCCAGAGAACATCCTGCAACTGATTGCCGACGTGCGCAACCGTTTCCAGAAGCGCCGGGCCGACTATGCGCTGCCGATCAGCGTCTCTAGCGACGGGCGGATGAACTACCCGGCCTCCTTTCTCAGCGTCGTGGACGTGGTGCTGCTGCACGGCAACGGTCGCACGCCGCAGCAGAAGTCGCAGCGCGCCGCCTATTTCCACAATCCCGGACGGCCGGTGCTGATGAATGAGGACGACAACGGCCGGCTTTCGACCTCCGCCAACCTGGCCAAGGAATTGGCCAGTTGCGACATTTTTTTCAGTCAAGGCGCCGGATGGGGATACATGCCCTGGGTGCAGGCGCAGCGCTTCCCCTTCCGCTATCTGCCTGGCCAGGCGGCCCAAGTGCGCGATGACATGCCGGAGGCGGATCGGGACATGGCCTACTTCCACGCCGTACTGGATCATGTCGCATCCCTTACCATGAAGAAGAGGCCGGATTAGGTGATAGGTGTCAGGTGTTAGGTGTCAGGTGTCAGGTGTCAGGTGTCAGGTGTCAGGTGCTAGGTGCTAGGTGTTAGGTGTCGGGTAGTGGGATCACCCCCTAACACCTGACACCTCGCACCTAACACCTGCCTTGCGCATCGCTCAGCTCATTGCGCCCCGCGAATTTCGCCTGGTGGAGGGCGGGATTGACGATCCCGGTCCGGGCCAGGTGGAGGTGCGTGTCGAGGCGGTGGGTATCTGCGGGTCGGATCTGCATTCTTATATTCATGGCGCGGTGGGCGACACCTCCTGTGTCTATCCGATGGTGCTGGGACATGAGCCGGCGGGCGTCGTGGTGAAGACCGGGCCCGGCGTCACCGGCTGGCGGGCGGGAGATCGCGCCGCCTTCGAGCCGGCTATCTACTGCTACCACTGCGAGCACTGCATGGCCGGACGCCACAACGTCTGCGCCAACCTGCGCTTTCTGAGCACACCGGAGGATCCGGGCTTTTTTCGCGATTTCGTGAACCTGCCGGCGGCCAATCTGCTGCCACTCCCCGTCGGGCTGGACGCGACGCTGGGGACGCTGATTGAGCCGCTGGCCGTGGTGCTGCACTCGATGCAATTCGTCGCGCTGCGGCCGGGCGAGACGGCGGCGGTCATCGGCGCCGGACCCATCGGGCTACTCACCGTGGCGCTGCTGCGGTTGTCCGGCGCGGGCCGGATCTTCGCCATCGATCCGGTGGCCCACCGGCGGGAGCTTGCGTTGCGGATGGGCGCCGACGCCGTGGTCGATCCTCAGGCCGTGGATGCCGGCGCGGACATCCTGCGCGATACGGGCCGCCGCGGCGTGGATGCGGCCATCGATTGCGCCGCCAAGGACCACACTGCCAACCTGTGCATCCGGGTGGTGCGCAACGCCGGGCGCGTGGTGTTTACCGGCATTCCGGCGGAAGTCCAGGTGCCGATCGACTTTCATCCCTGGCGGCGAAAGGAGCTGGCGCTTTACCAGGTGCGCCGCTCCAATCACGAGAGCGAGAGGGCGCGCGACCTGCTGGCCGCCGACACCGCCCGCTTCGCGCCGCTGCTGACACACCAGCGCCCGCTCGAGAGGATTGACGAGGCCTTCCGCATCGCCGAATCTTATGAAGATGGCGTGGGGAAAATGATCGTGCGGCTATGAGCAAAGTGTATCTGGTGGGCGCGGGACCGGGCGACGCCGATCTGATCACCTGGAAGGGCCGCCTGGCGCTCGCCTCGGCCGACGCGGTGCTCTACGATCACCTGGCCAATCCGGCGCTGCTCGACCTGGCGCCGCCGCGCGCCGAGCGCATCTACGTCGGCAAGAAGCGGGCCGCGCACGCCTGCTCGCAGGAAGAGATCTGCCGGATGCTGATCGAGCGCGCGCGGCGGGGGCTGAACGTGGTGCGGCTCAAAGGAGGCGATCCGTTCATTTTCGGCCGCGGCGGCGAGGAGGCCGAAGCGCTAGCCGACGCCGGCGTGGCCTTCGAGGTGATTCCGGGCGTGACCACCCCGCTGGGGATCGCCGCCTACACCGGCGTCCCGCTGACCCACCGCGATCACACCTCGGTGGTCACCTTCGTCACCGGGCACGACCCGGCCCAGATCGATTGGAGCAAAGTAGGAGCAGCCGAAACGCTGGTCCTCTTCATGGGGCTGGCCCATCTCGGCGAGATCGCCCGGGCGATCCTGGCGCAGGGCCGCTCGCCGGAGACGCCCGCCATGGCCGTGCGCTGGGCCACCCGGACCGACCAGCAGACGGTGACCGGCACGCTGGCGACGCTGCCCGCGCTCGTCGAACAGCAGGGGCTAAAACCGCCGGCGACCATCGTGATCGGCGAGGTCGTCCGGCTGCGCGAAAAGCTCAACTGGTTCGAACGGCTGCCGCTGTTCGGGCGGCGGATCGTGGTCACGCGGGCGCACGGCCAGGCCGAAGCGCTCTCCTCAAAGCTGCACGCCCTGGGGGCGCAGGTGATCGAGCTGCCGGCCATCGAGATCCGCCCCAGCGCCGACTACACAGCGCTCGACCACGCCATCGCGCGGTTGGCCGGCTACGACTGGCTGGTCTTCACCAGCGCCAACGGCGTCCGCTTCTTCCTGGACCGCTTGGACCGGTCCCAGTTCGACCTGCGCGCCCTTCGCGGGCGGATCGCCGCCATCGGCCCGGCCACGCGAGCGGCGCTCGAGCGCCTGCACCTGAAAGTCGACCTGATGGGCGCCGAGTACGTGGCCGAGAGCCTGGTCGAGGCCCTCGGGGAGCACGATCTGAAGGGGCAGCGCATCCTTCTGGCGCGGGCCGCGGTGGCGCGTGATCTGCTGCCCGTCGCCCTCCGCGCACGCGGCGCGGAGGTGGACCTGGTGGAGGCGTATCGCAC
>JACOSH010000175.1 GCA_016178945.1 Acidobacteriota bacterium | reverse complement strand
TAGTGCTGCAGGCGGCGCAGCACCGCCGCGTAGGCCTCCAACCGTTGGGCCTGCGCGAGGCTTTGCGGATGCTCCGACTTCTCGTGGATGGCCAGTGCGCGGCGGTATAGGTCCCCGGCAGCCGGATAATTTCGCTCGCGGATCTCCAGTTCCGCCAGGTTGGTCAAGGCCGCGGCCACCAGCGGATGCTGGGCGCCCAGCGCCTGCTCCCACACATACTGAGCGCGTTGCAGAAACGCGCGGGCCTGCGGGAAGCGCCCCCTCCGCGTCTCGAGCGTCCCCAGATTGTTGAGGACCGCCGCCACCTCCGGATGGTCCGGGCCAAGGGAGGTTTGATAGATCTCCAGGGCCCGCTGGTAGAGCGCCTCGGCGCGCGAAAGGCGGCCGCGCTGAACTTGAAGATGCGCCAGATTGGCGCAGGTCGCGGCGACGGCCGGATGGCCGCCCGGCCAGCGTTTCTCGCGCACCTGCAGCGCCTGCCGCAGCAGCCGTTCGGCCTCACGGCTCCGGCGCTGCTCCAGGAGAAGCTCTCCGAGATTGTTCAGCGCGGTACTGTAGCCGGAGTGCTGGGGGGTCGCGAACCGCAGCACTCGCCGGTAGAGCTGTTCGGCTTCCCCAGGCCGGCCCTGGGTCTTGTAGACCAGAGCCAGATCGTTCCACCCCGCGGCCATTCCGGGATGGTCTGGCCCGAACAGCCGCTCCTGGATGGCGAGCGCGCTCCGATGCAGGGACTCGGCCTCGCCGAGCTCGCCGCGGATGCGGCAGAGCGTAGCCAGGTTGTGCAGGGCCACGGCGGCCTCGGCATCTTCCGGGTCGCGTTCCCAGATTCCCAGCGCCCGGCGGTAGAGCGCCTCGGCCTCGGCGTAGCGGGCCACGGCCTGAAGCGTGGCCGCCAGATTGGCCAGGCTGACCGCACGGCGCCGGCCCTCTGGGGCCTCCCGCAGCGAAGCGGAGAACTGCGCTCGGCTGCTTCATACCGGCCCTCGGTGTAGGCCGTCCGGCCCGCGTCCGTGTAGTTCTGCCAGGCGCCGGGCGACGCGAGCGCCAATAAAGCAATTGCAAGGTGATTTCCCATGGAGACAGCTTGCGCTCATCCGAGGTGGGATAAGAGTAATGGCGGGTTATCTTACGGTAGGCGGCTTACGGTAAGGGGCGAGCCGCCAGGGCCTACAGTGCGGTGAGCCGGCGAGTGAAGCGGCTCATCGCCGCGAGGCCGCCAGTTCTGCTTCCACCCTGGCAAGCTCGGACTTCTGGCGCGCCTCCAACGCTCTGGGAACCTTCATATCTTGCCAGGCCTGCCGGCTCTTTTCGAGCCATATTACCGCGTCGCGCGTCCGCCCGCTGGCGCGGTAGATCCGGCCCAGGTCCGCGGACACGGTGGCTTCATTCCACGGCGGGGTGAGCACGGTGGGAGGGCGGGCGATCTCGGCCGCAACGGAATCGGCCAACGCGGCCACCCGCGAATCGCCGGCGCGGGCGCGGAGCATCGCCAGACGCAGGGAAGCCAGGATCATTTGCAGCCGCGCGGTACGCCCCTCTGGCCGCCTCATCAGGCCGGCGGCCGCGGTGACGGCCCGCTCCAGCCGCCGCGTTGCGTCGCCGTTTCGCCCCAGCGCCGCCAGGACCTCACCGATTCTCCGGTCCAGGACCAACGCATTTTGCTGATAGCGGAAATTCTTGGGATCTTCGGCCATGAGCCGGGCGGTGATCCGCTCGGATTCCTGGAGCCGCCGTAAGGCGTCCTCCACGCGCCGGGGGTCTTCCATCAACAGCAAACCCAGCCGGAGTTGCACACTAGCCAGATCGAGCAACGCTCGCCGGTCGGCGGGATCGTCCCGGTTCAGCGACTCCGCGATGGCCAGGGACTTCTCGAGCGCCGCCGCGGCGCCCGCGGTGTCCCCCAGATTCTCGCCCATCCGAACGCCCAGGATATCGCCCAGGTTGCCATAGCCGATCAAGAGACTGCGCCGATACGCGGTATTGTTGGGCTCTTCGCTCGCCAGGGGCTCACGAATGCGAACGGCGGCGCGGTAGCTTTCCGCCGCCTCTTCCAGTTGTCCGCGGCTCGCGCCCACCCCGCCCAGGCCGCTGTGCGCGTCCGAGAGGTTGTTGCGGTACGCGCGGTTGGCCGGATCGAGAGCCACCAATCGGCCGGCAATTTCCAGAGCCGAGCGGGCGGCCTGATCGGCGCCATTCAGGTCTCTGTTGTCCACCATGGCGCGGCTGGTCTCGGAATGGACCTCTCCAAGCAGTTCCAGGATCGTCCTATCCCGCGGCGACTCCTCCAACAGGCGCTGACCGATATCGCGCGCCCGCGCGTAATTCTCGAAAGCCCCTTTAGAATCGCTCTGAAATCTCTGCACCGCCGCCAGCCTCAGGCAGACCGAGGCCAGCCGCCGCCGCGCGGAGGCTTCGCCGCGGCTGGGGAGCGCAATCAAGATCGCCTCGGCGCGGCGATAGCTGGAAAGTGCGCCCATTGGATCGCCGAGATTGCTGCTCAGCGGATGACCCTGCACGTCTCCGATCTTTTCGTACGCTTCGGCCAGCTCGAGGGACAGCGCCGCATCGCCCGCCGCCTCCTCCCGGAGACTCTCCAGGTAGGCCAGCGCGGTCCCGATCAGGGCCTTGCGCGCCCCTGTGGATCCTGGGAGAGTGGCGATGCGATCGTGCAAGTCGAATACGACGCTATTCGCCAGCTTTCGCACCTGGTTGAAGCGCCGCTCAGCGCGGCGAGCCTGGTGAACCGTGGAAACCAGTCCGGCGGCGGCGCTCGCCGCCACTAGCACGCCGGCAGCCACGCCGACGCGATGCCGCCGCACCAGTTTCCCGGCGCGATAGGCCAGCGTACCCGGACGCGCCAGCACTGGCCGCCCCTCCAGGTACCGGCGCAGGTCCTCGCTCAACGCCGCCACCGATTCGTAACGCTGCTCGGGTTCCTTGCGGACGGCCATGCCGGCGATGCTAGCCAGATCGCCGGTGAGCAAAGGCTTCGGCTCGGCTTCGCAGATGGAGCGGTCGAGCGCCAGCGGAGATGACGTGTCGGCCGACTGGGCCCGCTCTCCGGTGAGCAACTCGTAGAGCACCAGCCCCAACCCATACACGTCGGTTCGTGTGGTGATGGCGCGGCCGCGTATTTGCTCCGGACTGGCGTAATCGGGCGTCCAGAACATACCGGTGGCGGTGGTGTCGCCGCCGGCCGGCGGGCTGAGAAGCTTGGCGATGCCGAAGTCCAGCAACTTCGGTATGCCGTCCTGTCCGACCAGAATATTGGCGGGCTTGAGATCGCGATGCACCACCAGGCGCTCGTGCGCGTAGTGCACCGCCGCGCAGACTTCCAGGAACAACGCGATCCGCTCGCGCAGCCCCAGTTGCCGGACATGTTCCGTGATGGGGCTTCCCTTCACGTACTCCATGGCGAAGTACGGGACGCCCTCTTCGGCGCCGCCGTCCAGGAACCGGGCGATGTTGGGGTGCTCGAGGCCCGCCAGAATCTGGCGCTCGTGGCGGAATCGCTCGCGGAGCAGATCCACATCGCGCCACCACGGCGCCACTTTCAGGGCGACGGTCTTGTGGTATTCGTCGTCATCCCGGACGGCTTCAAACACCAGGCCCATGCCGCCGCGGCCGATCTCACCCACCACGCGGTACGGGCCGAAGCGCCGCCCGGTCCAAGCGCCCGCGGGAGCCGCTCCCATCGCGGCGCCCTCGACGATCCGGCCGATGCGATCCGCTCCGAGCGCGGCCTGCGCGAGCATGCCCGCCAGATCGGGGCCGAGTTCGCCGGCCTGTTCGATGAGCGCGTTCTGCCGCTCCCTCGGCAGTTCCACGGCAGCGTCGAATAGCTCCTCCAGCAGCCGCCACCGTTCGCCGGTCATGAGTGTAGGATAGCGTGAAGAACGTGGCCCGCGCCCTCAGCTCGACATCGCGTGGCCGAGCCAGGCTTCCGCGGTCCGCTGCTCGCGGCTGATGGTGGCGATGGAGACTCCCAATAACTCCGCCGTCTCCTCCACGTTCAGCCCTGCGAAATAGCGCAGCTCGATCACCTGCGACTTGCGCGGGCTCAAGCGGGCCAGTCTCGACATCGCTTCATCCAGCGCGAGAAACTCGTCGGCGCGATCCGCTGTGTAATCCAGCGCATCCCCCAGCGTTGTCTTCACCGCGCCGCCGCCCCTTTTTTCGGCGCGCACGCCGCGCGCGTGATCCACCAGGATCTGGCGCATCACCTGGGCCGCCAGGGCGAAGAACTGCTTGCGGTTCTCGAAGCTGAGGCGCTCCCGCTTCACCATCCGGAGCCAGGCTTCGTGCACCAGCGCGGTGGGCTGGAGGGTATGCCCGCCTCGCTCGCGCCCCAGGTACGCTCCGGCGATGTTGCGCAACTCGAAATAAACGATGGGCATCAGCGAATCCAGCGCGCCGCGGTCGCCCGTGGCCCACCGGGCCAGAAGCTGAGTAACTTCCTCCACCCGCCCAGCATAGCAGTGGCGGCAGGCCTACTGGCGTGCCGCTGAAAGCCGATGAAAAAAATCCCGGTGGATTCCGCTTGTAGGGGTAGGAGCACAGGATATGAGACTCGACAGTGTGGCGCAGGCCTGCGGCGTGCCACCATGCGCAGGGACCACGGAAGTTATTAACGGAAGATGATGCGGCGGAAAGGAATTCCATGAAAACCTTACTTACTTTGATCTCGATCTGCGCGGCTGCTTTCGCCGCTAACGGCGCCTTGAAGAATCCGGCACAGCCGGTGCTCTGGTCCGGAGCGGTTACCGCCGGCAGCGGACCTACCAGCGAAGTGCCGGAGTGCGCACCCGGTTGCCAGCGTTTCGATCTGACCGTGGATCTGCCGCCCGGCGCGTGGAACAACAAGCCCGGCGGCCTTCAAGTGGCCATACGCTTTGGCGGCGCCATCTTCGACAATTTGCGCTTGTTCGTCTACCGTGGAGGAGCGCTCATTGCCAAGTCGGACGGGATCATTTCCACGGCCCAGTCCGTTCTCATCCGCGAAGGTCAGGATGGCGTTTACCAGGTGTACGTGGCGTATGACCCGGACTCGCCCAGTGCGGCAGTGGCCTACGAGGGTCTGGCGGAAGTCGAGTACGATCCTAAGCCGCATCCGGCCAGGCGGTTGCTTCCGGATCTCGCGGTGCGACCGCAGCGGAACCTCAGTTTCGATCCGGTGGGGATTTTCTTCGATAACATTTCCGCGCAATATCCCACCTGCTACGAGAGCGAAGTGCAGGAGGAAGGGGCGCGCCTCTGCCTGCGCTTTGACCAGACTCTGGCGAATACCGGCGAAGGTCCCATGGAGCTGCGCTTCGCGATTCCGAGTGGCCTGCCGGCCCCGCCCGTCACCAACGCGTACCAGCGCCTCTACTGGAGCGACAGCCCGGCCCACTTTGAAGAGCGGCTGGCCGGCCAGATGGAGTTTCACCAGGCGCACGGCCACTATCACTTCAAGAGCTTCGGGCTCTCCAGCCTTTGGAGTGTGGATAACGCCGGCAACTTTGCGGGATCGGCTCCCCTGCGGCAGCATCACGGCGTCCGCCCGGTGGGAGCACACCTGACCCGCACTGGCAGGAAAGTGAGTTTCTGCCTGGCCGACGTGATGATCGACGCATGGGCCCGGAAGGGCGACGGGCCGCGGACCTACAATGCGCCCGACTGCCTGGACCCGGCGTTCACCCAAGGCGGCTACGACCACTTCGTTCAGGGCATCAACCGGGGCTGGGCGGACGTCTATGACTGGTACCTACCGGACCAGTACATTGACATCAGCGGCGTCGCCGATGGTGTGTACATCCTACAGACCATCGCGGATCCGGACGGCCGGCTGGTGGAGGCGGACAAGTCGAACAATTGCGGCTCGGTATACATCCGGCTGTCGAATCTGGCCTCTAACACGCCCGCAGCCCAGCTACTGGGGCCGGGACCTGGGTGCAAAGGCATGACGCCGTAGGGTGGTAACTGGCTGACAGTCGAGCCAGTCGTGGCCGGAAAAACTGCGGCATAACCGTGACCGGACGTCCTGGGGCGGGATACCGATGCCAACATGATGGCGAAACTGCTATCATGATGTACAATGATCCGTACACAGATCCAGTTAACGGACGACCAACTGAAAGCGCTTCGACGGCTTTCGGCCATCCAGGGCAAGTCCACCGCCGAGTTGATCCGGAATGGGATCGATCAATACCTTGCCGGGAAGAATATCTCGAAAGCCCAGGACCGGATCGAACGCGCCCTTGGGGTGGCCGGGCGGTTCGCGTCCGGACTCCCCGGCGTTAGCGCCGGCCACGACCGGCACTTGGCCGAGGCGTTCCGGCGATGACCGTTTTTGTCGACACCTCCGCCTTCTATGCGGTCTTCGACCGCGACGACGCGAACCATGCGGCTGCCAAGGCGGCGTGGACCACGCTGCTCCGCGAACCGGCGACGCCATCGGGGGTCACCTCAAAACCGACCATAGAGGGTCACTTCAAAACCGACCAACGGACATCCCTATGGACAAGAACTTGTTTTACCTCGGCGACGGCTGTTTTGGCAATAGCTAACTTGACCCAGGTCGGTCCGCAAGCGGGCTCGGAGTGGAAAGCGTTTGCAGAACCTGATTCCAGTCTTCACCTTC
>JACOSH010000567.1 GCA_016178945.1 Acidobacteriota bacterium | reverse complement strand
GCGCGAGCAGATCCTGACGGCGGGCTTCGACGGGATCGTGTTGCACCAGTCCCGCGGCAAGGGCGAGAAGCTGCGCTGGGAAAACACGCGGCTGGCCAAGGGACACGAGGAGCCGGCCCCCAAGGCGGGCACCAGCGATGTCGCCCTGGGGCATCTGCATAAGCGCCGCTTTCTGGCCGCGGTCGAGGCCTGGCATGGCAACGAAGTCGTGGTCTACACCGAAGATGCGGCCCACAAGTGGCAGCGCCGCGTGATTTTCAACGGGCTGGTGGAGGGCCACGAAGTGGCGCTGGGCGATTTCGACGGGGATGGCCGCGACGACATCGTGGCCGGCGACCGCGGCAAGGGCGCCAGCGTCCACGTCTTTTTCGCGCAGGACGACACGGGCGCCGGCTGGCGTCACCAGGTGATCGACGAGGGCGGCATGGCCGGTTCCGGCTGCACCACGGCCGACATCAACGGCGACGGGCAGGTGGACGTCATCTGCATCGGCGCGTCGACGGCCAATATCAAGTGGTACGAGAACCTGGGAGCGAAGCGGTAGTAGCGGTCAGCGGTCAGTCCACAGCAGCAGCCGCGGAAGTTCCTGTTCGAAGAATCCCTTGACGTCGTCCCAAACCAACGGCGCTCGCATGTCGGGCATGGGGTCCTGTTCGGCGTCCTCGAAATAGGTCAGGGACTTGAACAGGTGGACCCTGCTGTACTCGACGCCGGCAAACTTGCGGCTGAACAAGGTGAGCAGATCGGCAAGTCCATACTGCCGCGCCGTCACGTAGAGGTCCACGAAATCCCGCTTCGTGCCACGGCTGGCGATCGCACTGATCTTCATGCAGGCGATGTCCCGTGGATCGGCAACGCCGGCGCCCCGGAAGTCGAAGAGCGGAAACAAGAGCGGGTAAGCGTAGCCCAGGAAACTGACCTTCGTCCGTTGGATCTCCGCATGAAGAGTTTGAGCGCTCCGAGCCAGCAGCGAGAAGTCGCGGGCGTGGCGGATTTTTTCGATCAGCTTTTCCTCGCTAAACAAACCCGGGCTGAAGAAGTCCAGGTCCCGCGAGACGCGATGGCCGAGGTGCAGCGCGAGGCCAGTGCCGCCGGCCAAATAGAAGCCTTCGAGCAGCGAATCGCGTTCCAGATCGCGCAGAGTTCGCGCCGCTTGTTCCCCGAGTATTTCCGGATGCCACACCGGGTCAGCCGCCTTGCCGCAGTGCCGCAACCTGGTCCACGGGCACACCGTAGACCAGAGCCCAGAAATTGGCGGACCGGCGGGAGAGCCTCCGCTCGCTCCGGAGGACCTGAGTGATCTGTAGTGTGGTGAAAGTGCGCCGCAGCCAAGCGACGGCATTCTCGTCGCCGAACTCGAGAATCCGCAGGATCGTGTATTCCGGGTAGGCGGCGGGATCGAAGGTCTCTAAGGGGATGTCCCAGAACAAGGGCTGTATGGAATCCGGAATCATGCCCCTCCTTCTTCTATTATAAACGCCCTATTCGGCCCACACCTTCACCAGCAGATAGCCAAGCTTCTGGGATGAGGGCGTCATGTGATGCGCCGTGTTGCGCGGGATCAACACGATATCGCCGGGACCGATGGAGTGCCTGCGCGCGCCCGCGACTCCCGCGCCCCGAATCTCGCCGGGCGCCTCCTCTTGGGGATTTGAGATCTCGCCTCCCAGCTCCGCGGCGGCGGCGCCAGTGTAGACAAAGTAGATGTCCACGCAGCCGCGGTGCGCTTCCCAGGGTCCGCTCCGGCCTTTGTAGATCACGTAGTTGACGGTGAAGTTGGCGGCCGCATGGAGCGGCTGATTGGTCTCGGAGGCAGCAAAGGTCGAGTCGATGGCGGATTTCTTCAACACATCCGGCATGCGGCGCGCCGCCAGGAGCCCGCCGAAGGTGGGTCGCGGCGGAGCGGTTTCGGGGAAGACACGGACGACCGCATATTCGAATCGCCCGCCGCCCGGATCGATCCGGCAGGCGGCGCGCCGCGGTACGTGAACGACATCGCCGGCGCCGGCTTCGTACTGGGCGCTGCCCAGCGAAAGCCTGGCATTGCCGCGCCGGACGAACCACACTTCATCCGCGTTGTCGTGGGCTTCGCAGGCAGCCGCCCGCCCCTGGCTGATGCGAAACACGACCGCGTAGGCCGGTGTCTCGTTGACCGGGAAGGACGCGCGGGCGCGAGCGAAGGCGGCGTCGACCTCCGAGGCCTTCATGACATCACGGATTTCGGCGGGCGAGGCGCACGCCGCGAAGGTGAAAACGAAGGAGAAGAGGCGCATGGTCTACGCCGGCTTCATCAAGCCGATCATATTCCCATCGGGGTCGGAAAACCACGCGAACGTCCCCGCCGGAATCTTGACCGGACCGACCAGCGTCTTGCCGCCCAGTTCCGTGACCTTGGCGAGGTACGCCTGGACGTCGTCCACTTCGACGTAGAACATCGTATAGTTCTGCGGTTCGTGGCCGAGCGACGTGATGTGCCCGGAAATACCCTTGGCGCTGCCGGTATTGATGGTGGACGCCGGGCCGCTGGCCTGGATCTGCCAGTCGAACAGCTTGGAAAAGAACTCGCCGGTTCTGGCCCGGTCGCGGCACCCGATCTCAAAGTGTATAACGGGTCGTCCCATTGGCTTCCCTCCTGTCTGACTCAGTAAGTGAGGTGCGGTGGCGGTCAGCATCAGGGCCGAGCGACGCGTATGCAAGCTTGTCAGTCGAACGTCGTCCATCTTATCTCCTCCGGTAACCGCACGAACATTTCCATCAGCGGATCACTTCGAGCGGCCGCAGGTCCTCCTGCCAGTAGCATCATCCTCATGAACATATGGCCTCCCGTGTTAGGGCTTCAGATACGCCCGCAAGAACCGCCACACCTCAGCCCGCGATTCGCGCGCCAGCGGCGTGTCGATCCGGTTGAAGTGATGCCCGCCGGGCGCATCCTGGTAGATCTTGTAGTCGAACTTCTTCCCTTCCGCTTTCAGGGCGGCGATCAGGCGCTCGACTTCCAGCACATTCACGTCTTCGTCATTGGTGTTGGTGTGGATCAGCAGCGGCGTCGACAGTTTGGCCGCGTGCGTGACCGGAGAACGCCGCAGATATTCCTTCACGTCATCGGCGGCGGTCTTGCCGATGTGCTGGGGATCGGAAAAGATCTTGCGGTAGCTCTCCGATTTGTAGCCCATGCGCGCCACCAGGTCGCTTACCGGCACGCCGGCGTAGGCGCAGGCATACGCGCCGGGATGGTCGAAGATGTTCATCAGCGTGATCATGCCGCCGTGGCTCCAGCCTACTATGCCTACCCGTTTCGGGTCCAGAAAGGCGTGGTTCTCGAGCATCCAGGCGCGGGCGGCGAACACGTCGTCGGTCTCGCGGCCGCCGTAATCGATCTGCCGGTAGAATCCGCCGCCGTAACCGGTGCTGCCGCGGTAGTCCGGCGCGACGACCGTGTATCCCTGCTCGATCAGCTCGCGCACGATGTGGAGGTTGGCGCTGCCGCCGCCGGTGGTGAAGCTGGCGTGCACGCCGCCGTGCGCGTAGACGATCAGCGGCTGTTTCTTCGAGCGGTCGAGTTTCCGCGGGATAAACGTGTAGGCCTGGATGATCAGCGGATTGCCCGCGCCCTGCGCCGCCGGATTGGGCTCCCGCCGCGGCGGCAGGCTGGTGTAGAAGACCTTGTCCACTTCGGCGATGTCGCTCAGCTTCAAGTGCCACATCACGTCGTCGATGGCCTTGTACAGCTCGTCGGCGCGGTGATCGCGGTTATCGCCGGCGGGCGGCTGGGCGCACATCAAGGCGGCGGTCAGGAAGAGGATACAGACGGCTTTCATGGCTGGATCGCGTAGAGATGGCGGTCGCCGCGCAGGTAGATGCGGCCATCGGAGATCGCCGGCGAGGAGTAGACCGGCTCGCCCAGCGGGTTGGTGCGCAGCACCTCGTGGACCGGGCCGGCTTTCAGGACAAACGTGTCGCCATCCTCGCTGGTCAGCAGGATCTTGCCTTCGAAGGCGACTGGCGAGGCCGTGAAAGTGGCCGGAACGGGCACGCGCGCGCCCTCGTACTTCACCTGGCCGGTCTTGGCCTCCAGGCAGGTCAGCAGGCCGCGGTCGGTCATCAAGTACAAATAATCGCCGTACAGGATCGGTGAGGGCACGTAGGCGGTGCCCTTCTGGTACGACCAGACAACTTCTCCCGCCTGGCCGAGCTTGATGCCAAAGGCGCGCTTCTCCGGATACCCGGCCGAGACGAACACCATCCCGTGACCGTGGACCGTGCTGGGAATGGCGTGTCCGGCCACGCCGCCGGCGCGCCACAGCTCCTTGCCGGTGGCCGGATCGTAGGAGACGATGGTTTCCGAGCCGCTGGCGATCAGCTCCTTCCGTCCGGCGGCCTGGATCACCACCGGCGTGGCCCAGGATACCCGCGTCTTGCGCTCCGCCTTCCAGACCTGCCGGCCCGTGCGGCGGTCCAGGGCGGCGACAAAGGAGCCGCTGCCGTCCTCGCTGTCGCACTGGAGGAAGAGCAGATCGCCGTCCAGGGCCGGCGAGGTTCCGGGTCCCATGCCGAAACTCCCCAGGTTCCCCGGCGACATCTTCCACAGCAGTTTGCCGTCGAAGTCGTAGGCGTACAGTCCCTGCGATCCGAAGAAGGCGTAGACGGCGCGTCCGTCGGTGACCGGCGTGGGGCTGGCGTAGCTCCCTTTCTTGTGGCGATCGTCGTAGACCGCCCCTTCGTAGGCGGTGCGCTCCCACAGGATTTTGCCGCTGTCGCGTTCCAGGCAGATCACCAGGAGCTTGTGGCTCTTGGTGGCGCCCACGCTGTCGGGATGCACGAAGTCATTCCCGTCCATGACGTGCTTGGGCGCTTTGGCGCCGGGCAGGACGTCGCCCTCCACGGCCGACGTGAGGAAGATGCGGTTGCCCCACACGATCGGCGACGAGCGTCCCTGTCCCGGAACCGGCGTCTTCCAGGCGATGTTCCGGGTCGCGCTCCATTCCAGGGGAAGGTTCTTCTCGCTGGAGACGCCGCTCGATTCCGGTCCACGCCACTGCGGCCAGTTGGCGGCCAGCAGGATCACTACCCCAAGCCAAAGCATTTCCCCAGTGTACCAGCGCTATCCTATGCACATGAAGGGCACAGGACGAGACCACGTGACCAACCTCACCGGTCCGAGCCCGCAGCGGAATCAGAATAGGTTCACGTCGAGGCTCGCCACAAACTGGATGCCCGGGATAATCTTGCCGGCCAGACCGCGATCGTTCGTGAGAAAAAGATCGACACGCGCCTCGGCCGCGCAGGCCAAGTGGATGGCGTCGGCCGCGGCGATCCCCGGTTTCGCCCGGATTCTTGCGTAATGCTCGGCGGTATCGCCGGTAAAAGGGAGAATGCGCACGAGCGGCGGCTGTAGAGCCGCCCGGATCTGTCCGGCAAGCTCTTGGTTGCCAGTCTTATATGGGCCGACCAGCAATTCGGCCCGCGCAAACGAGCTGGTGCAAAGGACGTCCTCGCGCTCCTCGATCCGGGAGAGGATCGTTCGGATGCGGGGCGCGTAGCCGGGATGCTCTTCGAGCCAGTAAACGAAGAGCATCGTGTCCCAGTAGATCAGGCTCATGCCCGTTCTTTCCGGGCGGGAGCGGCGTCGAGCCGGTTGAGGCTCTCCCTTTCTCCTTGGATGAAAGCCTCACCGCCGCCGAGCGCCTGAAACATCTCCTTACCTTTCCCCAGGAGCCCCCAAATGGGATTCCTGGGCTTGGCGCCGGCTACCTCACCACCCTCGAATTCGTAGGTGATCGTCACCGTGGTGCTGAGGCCGGATGGCGGACCCTGTACCTGCTTCAGCGAGACCCGGTTCTCCCGAAGAAACTTGTTTGACTTCAGTGCGGCGCATACCAGAGGGACGCGATTTCGGAAGCCAAGTGCGCGATGAACGTCGCCCACAATAACGCTAAAGGAACGCTCCCCGCGGCTCTGCGCCGGCCGGACATACTGTTCAACGGCGAATTGCCTGACCTCGTCGGATCCGGAGATCTTGGTATGAATGCCTGGCCTCATTTTCGACTCTCCCTTCAACTTCTATCCTAGCATAGCATGCATAGCAAGCCCTAAGAGTCAGCCCCGGACCTCTACCGCACCACCATGGCGCGCGCCTTTCTTCGCGCCTCCCCGACTTCCGCGTCGCGGCCGCGCCGCGCGAGAACGGTCGCCAATCCGGTCAGGGCGTCGTACTGGTCCGGATCGAGCCGCAGCG
The DNA here is from genome assembly GCA_016178945.1 of Acidobacteriota bacterium. Classification (GTDB taxonomy): domain Bacteria; phylum Acidobacteriota; class Terriglobia; order Bryobacterales; family Bryobacteraceae; genus JACOSH01. The sequence continues at coordinate 9,454 of JACOSH010000567.1, read as the reverse complement.
ACCGCCGGTAGTACTGTTCGGCCTGATCGAGATGGCCGTCGGCGGCCAGAATCGAGGCAATGCGGGTGTAGAGCGCCGGGTCGCGCGGTTGGCGCTGTGCCGCCGCGCGAAGCAGGGGCCAGGCCTTTTCGACCCACTGGGAATTGCGGTAACAAAAGTAGGAGAGAAGCTGGCGCGGCTTGCCGGGGCGCGACTCCGCGCGGTAGGCAGGGCCGGGATGGAGTGGTCGGTGAAGTTCAGGGCGGCGCGCACCAGAGCGGCTTGTACTCGGCGTAGTGAGCGCCGATCTTCTGCACGGCTTTCAGCGCGCATCCAAGAGTTTAAGCCCCTCCTCGGCCCAGTAGCGTTCCATATTCGCCTGACCAAGCGCTGAGGCTAGGAAACCCCGTGCCGCTTGGTCCCTAATCCGGGAGACGGCGAAAATCGCGGCGAGACGATCCTCGGCCCCCGCGCGCTCCCAAGGTGCACGAATCAGCGCCTTAGAGGCTTCCGGGCCGATCTGTATGAGTGCCGCCACTGCGGGAAAGGTCTTCTCGATCACTTGCGGCGCCTTCAGCCAAGGGGCGAAGTCGGCGGGGCGCGTTCGATCAAGGCTAATGTTCTTGATTAGGAACGGAATCGCCTCCTTCGTCTGCAGTTGGCCAAAAGCGTCAGCCAAGCCAATATACAGTTGGTATTGATCGACGTCAGCCGGGGGCTTCCGGGCCCACGACAGCAGGAGGGGAACTCTGCGGCGCCCTGAAGCCAGGATCTTGGCGACAGCGCTCTGTCGAGTCCTGTCATTCGCGAGCCGCTGAGCCAACTCCTGATCACTCGCATCTTGAGCAGACGCGTCCACGCAACCCACCACTATCGCAATCATAACCGAAGATCTTAAGTTCATCGTATCCTCTGCTGCGTAAGGCTAGTAGACGTAAACCTGAAGGTCAGATTCGCAGAGTAAACGGTACCTCTCCATCCGGGTGCGTCGAGCCAGTCATACAGCCCGTTTCCATGATAGACAGTACCCGGAATCTGAAGGGGAGCATCATCCGGCTGTGAGATGTTGACCGGGTAGGCCGGGCCGTCAGGCGAGTACTGTCTGGTTCCCGAGAGCGCCGCCGACTGTAGGGGGAACTGTCGCCCCCCGGTCCGCCACCACCGTCTGCACCTGCGCGCGGATCGTCTTCCCCGAACAGGCTCAAGCCACGTCTGCGCCAGGAAATCGCAGACGCTTGGGCTCCGATCACATCAGAATACCAGCTTCAGACCGAGCTGCACCTGCCGGCCCGGAACCGTAGTGCTCTGAGTGGCGCCGAAGGCCGGACTCGTGACCAGCGCATTCGGCGAACCGAAATTCGTGTGATTGAACAGATTGAACGCTTCGGCGCGGAACTGCAGGTTAAGCCCTTCACGGCCCATCCTGTTGAACTTGGAATTCTTGAAGATCGAGAGGTCGACGTTTGCGACGCCGGGCGAAAACAGCACATTGCGGTTCAGCATGGAGCCGATCAGTTCGGGCGTGCGCGAAACGCCGAGCGTCGCGCCGCTGCCGTTCACCAGATACTGCCGGCTGCCGTTCTTACCGAAGCCTGGATTGAGCACCTTGCCCAATTCGCCGGAGAGCAGCGATGCGCGATCATTCACCACGCCGTTGCCGTTTACATCCACGCCGGCGATCAGCGAGAACGCCTGGCCAGTCTGGAAGCGCAGGATGCCGTTGGTCTGCCAGCCGCCAATCAGCCAGCCGCCGGCCCCGTGCGCGCCGCTCCCAAAGCGCCGTCCCTTGCCGAAGGGCAGCTCATACATGAAGTTGACGATAGCCGCGTGGCGCAGATCGAAATCGGCGTTGCCGCGCTCGGCTTCGTACTGCGGACCGCCGACGAAGTTCTGGATGAAGTAGCGGGCTGCATCGGCCTCCTGCGTGAAAGCCGGCAGATTGCGGCCGGCGCGAACCTGGTTGACGATGGCGAGTGTGGGCACGGGGATGGCGCCGTTGGCATTCCGCGCCGGCAGCAGGTTGGACACGCTGGCGAGCGGCGCGCCGGTTACGATCTCGCCCGAACCGTCGTCGATCGCGTGCGCCCAGGTGTAGCTGAACTGCGCGGCGAACCCGGCCGCGAAGCGGCGCTTCACCGAAACCTGCAGCGCCTGATAGTTGGACGACGCCGACGAATCGCGCGTCGAGAACGTGGCCAGGACGCGCGGCCGGAAGTTGTCGAGCGCGATCGCCGGTTGCGTTGGGAAATCGATATTGGCGGGGCGGAATGGCGCCGGGAACCCTCCGCCGAAATTCGGCTGGATGGTCCGCACCAGGTTCGACGCCGCCGACCCGACGTAGGCGATCTCGATCACCGAGTTCTTCTCCAGTTGCCGCTGCAGCGAGACCGTCCAGCGCTGTGTGCGGGGAAACACGAGATCCGGATTCACCGTTGTCGGCCCGATGGGGAGGTCGGTGTTGAAGGGGTCCGGAGCCGCCACCGAGGCGCCGAACGGAATTCCGGCCGTCGTCACGGGCACAACGAACGGCGGCGAATTGCGCGCGTTGCCGAGCACATTGTCGAAGATGCGGTCGTAGAAAATGCCGTAGCTGGCGCGGAGCGTCGTGAGACCCATGCTCCAGGCCGCGCCGAGGCGGGGCGCCCAGTTGTTCTTATCCGCCTGGAACAGGCCCTGACCGCGGCCGCGCCCGACTGTGATCAACCGGATCTGATTGAGTGCGGCGATCCCGTTGGAGATCACCGATGCGCCCAGCGCCGGCTTTCCGTCCGGCGCGAGGAAGGCGTTGCTCAGGAAGCCGTTGACCTCGCTGGCGCGCCCCAGATACTCGTATCGCAGTCCGGCTTCAAGCGTCAGGTTTCGCGTCACGCGGATGGTGGTCTGCGCGAAGGGCGCCCACTCCGCCATGCGGAATCCGCGCAGCTAGGTCGCCGGCGTCAAGAACAGATTCTGTGTGAAGAAATTGATCGGCGCGCCCGGTTGCAGGATCGTGTTGGCGCCGCCAGAAGCGTACTGCGGATTTGGGCGCACCAGGAAGCTGAACGTGCTGTTGTCCTGAATCCGGCGAATCTCACCGCCGAACTTCATCGTCATCCTTCCCCGGATCCAGGCGAAGGAATCACTGACGTGATACGTGTTCGAGAATCGCACGTTGGGCGAGGTCACGGTGTAGCCAAGCTCGGGCAGGCCGAAGCCGGCGTTGATAGTGGGAATTCCATTGGGCGTAAACGGATCGCCATAGGCCTGTCCGGCGAAGGGGCCGGTGCGCAGCTTGCCGGACTCGAGTAGGGCCTGCGGCGCGGGGTCGAATGAGTTGCCGACTCCGTTTCTTTGAAACGCCGCGCGCAATTCGTTGAGCCTGGTGGAGGAGAGAGTCAGGGTGTGCGCCAGCACCAGGTTGTGCACCTTGTTGTTGAAGCCCACGCCCGTCGCGGGCAAGCCGCTGCCGGCTACCGTGCCGGGCCCCGCGTCGTTATTGAAGTGCGTGTAGCGGCCGGAGAGCCGCGAGTTCACGTTCGCATGGTAGTCGATCTTGCCCAGGAAGGCGTCCTGATCGAAGCTGTTGGAGCGGACCAGCGACTTCGCGCCCAGCACGGGCGTGTTGGCGGCGATGATCTGCTCCACCGTGCGGTCATTCGGAACCGCAACCGAAAAGGGGCCGCTGAACACGGACTCGAAGACTTGCCCCAGCGCCGGACTCTGGCGCTTGATGGCGGCAATTGTGTTCGGCGAGGGGATGTTGTTGACGACGGAAACGCCTTGCCGCTGGCGGAAGCCTTCGTAGCTGCCAAAGTAGAACAGCTTGTCCTTCCGGATGGGGCCGCCCAGGGCGCCGCCGAAATTGTTCTGCGTGAAGGGCGGGGCGATGGCCCTGCCGTCGCGTTGGAAGGCCGGGTTGAGATCGAAGAAGCTGCGGGCGGCGAATTCGCGATTGCGCAGGAAGTGGAACAGCGAGCCATGCAATTGATTGGCGCCCGACTTGGTGATGACGTTGATCTGGCCGCCGGAGTTGCGTCCGAACTCGGCGGTGGCGCCGGAGGTGATGACGCGAAACTCTTCCACCGCGTCGACGCTCACGGCGTTGATTCCGGGCGCCGAGCCGGTGAAGGCGCCGGTCACGCCCGCGGCCGAGCCGTTGGGCACCACCGGATCGTTCAGGTCGCCGCCATCGAGCAGGAAGTTGTTGTAGGCGCCGCGCGAGCCGTTGACGAACTGGCCCGATCCCTGATTGCTGTTGTTGTTCGTCGACACGCCGGCTTGCAGATTGATGAGCTGCGCGAAGTTGCGTCCGTTGAGCGGCAGGTCGACGACGCGCTTCGAATCGACAAGGCCGCTGACGGTGGCGGTCTCGGTTTCCAGTTGCGAGATGTGGGTCTCGACGGTGGTCAGCTCGGTGACCGCGCCGACCTGGAGAGCGATGTCGACGACAAGGCGGTTGTCGACGGAGAGCGGAATGCCTTGCGCAACGGCCTTCTTGAAGCCCTGATGAGTGACCTCGACTTCATAGGTCCCCACTGGGAGTGAAGTGGCGACGTACTGGCCTTCGCGGCCCGTCACTGTGCGGCGCTGCGCGCCTGTGCCGGTGTTGCGGATGGTGACCTCGGCGCCCGGCACGATCGCCGAGCTCGGGTCGCGGACAGTGCCCGTGATGGCGCCGGTGGTCTCTTGCGCCAGCGCCTGAAGCGCCAGGGCGCACAGTAACATCAGTCGTCTGAGATTCTGCATGGTGTCTCTTGATCCCTGTGTCTCAGAATATTGTAGACCTTCGCTGAGCCGACAATATTGCGGCCAGCCTTGTTGAAGTTCGGTCGAGTAGTTGAAGTTCGCTCGGGTATGCGTAATAGTTGCGTAAGAGTTTGCGGCCCGACGAAGGCAGCTAGTAGCTACCGCGACACCATGGCGCGCGCCTTCCGGCGCGCCTCCACGGCTTCCGCGTCACGGCCGCGCCGCGCGAGCGCGTTCGCCAATCCGGTCAGGGCGTCGTACTGGTCCGGATCGAGATGCAGCGACCGCCGGTAGTACTGTTCGGCCTGATCGAGATGGCCGTCGGCGGCCAGAATCGAGGCAATGCGGGTGTAGAGCGCCGGGTCGCGCGGCTGGCTCTGGGCCGCCGCGCGAAGCAGGGGCCAGGCCTTTTCCACCCACTGGGAATTGCGGTAGCGACTGCCCAGCTCGGCATAGGCCAGGCCCAGATTGCGCGGCGAGGCTCGCTCGCCGCGAAAGTAGGAGAGAAGCTGGCGCGGCTCGCCGGGGCGCGACTCCGCCCGCGTGGGCAGGGCCGGGATGGAGTGGTCGGTGAAGACCGCGTGACCTCCGTCATACGCCCGGGCCTTGGGCATGTGGCAGGCGATGCAGTCTTCCTCGCGGTGCGGGCGCGTGTGACAGGTCAGGCACATCTCGCGATAGGTGACCGCCGCCGCGTGAGGGTTGTGGCAGGAGCCGCACCAGATCCGGTCGCCCGCCCGCTGGCGGCAGCGGCTCACCGCCAGGGCTTCGGCATGTCCGTTCACCCGCATCGACTCCGGACCGGCTGGGCGCACGAAGACCTCCAGGTAGTCCGCCAGGTTCTGGCCGGGGCGGAAGTCGTCCAGGCTCTTGCCAGGTTGGATCAGCCGGACTTCTCCGGCCAGGTGACACTGCTCGCAGACCGCATCGCGACGGCGCGCCGGCAGCTTGCGCGGATTGACCAGGCGGTCGTGGGATGGCGCGTCGCCGTGACAGCGCTCGCAGCTCACCCCATGCAAGGCGGCCGGATCGGCCAGCCGGTTCCAGGTGCCCTTCGCCGCCCGCGCTCCGGTCGCGTGGCAATACAGGCACTCAGGGCCGATGGGACGGTTCAGGTCGGGTTGGGCGTCGTGCTCGTATCCGGGCGCCAGGTCCCACTGGTTGCGAGTCGAGTAATAGCCCACCGGGACCTGAAACAGAAAGCCGTTGTCGCTGTAGACGTAGCTGCGGCCCATGCGGCGCGAGCCGACGAAGAAGTCGAGCCCCGCCTGCCCACCCGGCCAGCGCAGCTCCAGCTTGCCTCGATGCCGGGCGATTTCATAGCGCGTGGTGGATTCCACCGTTCCGGTGAACTCCAGGGCGGGATTCACCGCGCCGCTGGAGTTCGCCATCGGGGTTCGGGCGTAGCGCTCGACAAGGTCCTTGTGGCAGTCCACGCAGGCCAGCCCGACAGCGAGGAGAAAGAGCACGTCAAAAGATCAGCTTCATGCCGAACTGGATGATGCGAGGCGAATTGCCCTGGCTGCTGATGACGCCGAAAGCGGCGTTGGAAAGATCGGTGGTGGGGGCGCCGAACACCACGCGGTTGAAGGGGTTCGACATCTCCAACCGGAACTGGTGCGTGAAGCGCTCCCAGATGTGGGTGTCCTTGAAGACGCCGAACGACTCCTGGATGAAGGCCGGCTGGCGGACGTTCAGAAACACCGGCGCGTTGCCGAATTCCAGCGCCCTGGGCACGGAGAACGCGGCGCGATTCAGGAAGGCGTCGCGGCGCGGGTCGAACTTCCCGGCGCCTTGCGTGGCGCGGATCGCGACGCCGGTCAGATTCGGACGCAGGCCGCCGTTGAAAATGAAATTCTGAATGTTGGTGGTGCTGATGGCCAGCGGGAAACCGGCGGAATACGCGCCCACACCGCTGAGCGACCAGCCGCCGATCAGGGCGTTGACGGCCCGCCCGGAGGAAAAGCGCTTTCCGGCGCCAAACGGAAGCTGGTAGTTGAAGCTGAAGGTCAAAATGTGCGGCTGGTCGGTCGCGTAGAGCGATTTCTCGCGCAGGAAATAGTTCTGGCGGATCACGCCGCCGTGCGCGTCGGTAAAGCCGGCGCCGTCGGCCAACATCTTGGAGAAGGTGTAGGCCACGGTGCTGGCGAAGCCGCGCGAGAAGCGCTGATCGAGCTTGAACTGGAAGGAGTGGTAGCTGGAATTGGAGTAGGGCGCAGCCACCGTGCTGACGCCTTGATATTGGGGAAACGCCCGCAGCGCTTGCGCCACCGTGGCGCGGCTCCCGTAGAGCTGAACGAAACCGGGAAACGGCTCGCGGATACCTGCGGCCTGGGCGGCCGGCGAGGTGACCAAGGCCGTCAGCAACGGCTGACCCAGGCTGTAGTAGCGCGGATCCACCTGGTTGCGGTTGAAGCTGTCGTAGAGGTGCGTGCCTTTATTGGCCACGTAAGCGCCGCTGACCATGAGGGAGTTGGTGAGCTGCCGCTCCAGCGTCAGGTTCCACTGCTGTGCGTAGGGGATCGTGCCCCCGGTGGCCCGCTCCACTATCGCCGCGCCTTGCCCGTTGGCCACGGTGGGCGAAATGGTCGGCGGGCGGCTGAAGCTCTGCGGGAATCCGCTGTCCCAGTAGAAGCCCGGCGTCACCCCGCTGTCGGCGCTGGAGAAATTGGGGGTGATCGAGAAGCCTACTTGCGGCAGCCCCACGCCCTGATTGATGTACTCCTTGTAGAAGATGCCGTACCCGCCGCGGAGGACCGTGTTCCGGGTGATGGAGTAGGCGAACCCGATGCGCGGCGCGAAGTTGGTGTGGTGGATGTCGAAGAAGCGCTGCCATCCTTGCCGGCCCGTGCCGTCCCCGCCGAAGACATAAGCTCCGGGCAGATTGCCGGCCCCGGGGTTGGGCAGCGACGGCTCCATGTAGGACAGCCGTCCCAGCGGATCGGAAGACGGCGCCTGAACTTCGTAGCGCACGCCCAGGTTCAGCGTCAGCTTGGGTGTGATCTTGTAGGTGTCGTCGAAGAAAGCGCCGTAATACTTGTAGCGGCCCCCTGGTAGAGACGAACGGAAATAGGAGCTGCCTGAATCCACCGCAGGTTGAAGAACGCGAACGTACCACTGGCGCTGCTAGGCGACTTGAAAGGCCGCATTGGTGCCTTCTTGGACCAGGCTGATGGCTACGCCGGGAACCAGCGAGCCGGTGGCGTCGGTCACCGTACCGGAAATGTTGCCCCGATCGACCTGGCCGGTCAGGATACCGGCCAGAGCTGTCACTGTCCAGAGGATGCGTTTCATGTTAGCCTCTTTCAGGAGCGAGATTGGGGGCAGTATACCGAGTGAGAACGGGCCTGTCAATCGCGTGGTGCGCGTTTTGCCAGACAGCGGGCGAGACGCCCCTGGCTCGCGGGCTGGAGGCCTTCCGGCAGCGGGACTTCGCCGCCGCGGAGCGGTCCTTTCAGGAGGCCATCCGGCAACAGCCCTCCAGCGCCCGCGCCCACAAGCTGCTGGGGATGACCTACGCCACGCAGGACAAGTACGCCCAGGCCCAGGCTTTTTTCGAGCGCGCCTGCACCCTCGATCCGAAAGAAGAGGACGCCTGCTACTACCTGGGGCGCACCTACTTCACGCTAAGCCGCCTGGAGGAATCGTTGCGCGCGTATCGGGCGGCGCCGGTGAATGGCCGAGTCCTGCTGGGGATGGCCCTGAGTTATGAGGCGCTGAACCAGCCACGGGAGGCGGAGCGCTGCTACAAAGCCGCGGCCGCGGCGGGCGAGAAGCGGGCGCTGGTGGATTACGGGTTGTTCTTGTTCAAACAGGATCGCGGCCCCGAGAGTCTGGACCTGCTGAAGAAGGCCGGGGCGCGAACGGAATTCGAGCGCGTGAAGAAGGCGCTCGAAGGGCGCACGAGCGGGCGCGAAGGAATGCCGCCACCGCAGGTGCGGTTCGCCATCACCGAGCTCGACATGATCGTCAGGAACGGCGCCACGGGAGACAAGCACCTGATCGAGACCATGATCGCCGGGGCGGCGGTCTTCGACTACGACAACGACGGCTGGCCCGATATCTTCATCGCCAATGGCGCGGCCATTCCCTCTTTGAGGAAGACCGACGCGTCCTTTCACAACCAACTGTTCCGCAACAATCACGATGGCACGTTCATTTTGGTTGGCGAAAAGGCGGGAGTCGCCGGCCAGGGCTTCTCGATGGGCGCCGCCGCTGCCGATTACGACAACGACGGTCACGTGGATCTGTTCGTCACGGGAGTTGGTTCCAACACGCTATATCGCAACCGAGGCGACGGCTCCTTCGAAGACGTGACGGCCCGGGCCGGTCTCGACGAAACCGGTCCGTGGTCGGTGGCGGCTGCCTGGTTCGACTACGACAACGACGGCCTGCTCGATCTGTTCGTGGTCCGGTACGTAGTTTGGGACCCGGCTACCGAGCGCTACTGCGGCCTGGAGAAGCCGGGTTACCGGCAGTACTGCAATCCGAAGCAGTACCGCCCGCTGGCCAACGCGCTGTACCACAACCAGGGCGACGGAACTTTTCGGGACGTTTCGCGGGAGTCCGGCATCGCCGCGCACCCCGGCAAGGGAATGGGCGTGGCGGTGGGCGATTACGACGGCGACGGCCGCCTCGACGTGTTCGTCGCCAACGACACCATGCCGAATTTCCTGTTCCACAACGAAGGCGGCGGGACGTTTCGCGAACTCGCTTTGGAGGCCGGCGTCGCCTATAACGACGACGGCGT
>JACOSH010000593.1 GCA_016178945.1 Acidobacteriota bacterium | reverse complement strand
GATGGCGGGCGGCGGCGTGAAGGGCGACATCGTCCACGGCTCGACCGACGAGGTGGGCATGAAAGCGGTCGAGAACATCACCGCCGTGCACGATTTGCACGCGACCATCCTTCACCTTCTGGGGCTGGACCACAAGCGGCCGACGTATCGCTTTGGCGGCCGCGACGTGAGCCTCACCGACGTGCACGGCCGCGTGATCCGCGAGATCCTCAAGCAGCCCGTCTAGAAATGTAACCGCAAAGTGTATTGCACTTCCCGCCCGTAGTTGACCTGACTGGTGATTCCTCCGAACTGGGTGCTGGTCACGGTGAGGTTCGGATTTCCGGGCATCACGCTGTTGGTCAGGTTATAGCCTTCCAGCCGGAACTCGAGCTTGAACCGCTCGGTCAGGGCGAAGTTCTTCGAGAGCGTGCTGTCGAGATTCCAGAAATTGGGACCCGTCACGCCTTCGTACTGGAAGGGGTTGGCGCGCGGTGTAAACGGCGTGGCCTGCTTGAACACGGAAGTGTCGAACCACTTGGACCAGGTCCGCGGGCTGGGGCCCGGCTGGCCGGTCACGTCCAACTGCCCAAACCGCAGGAAGGCGCCCGAATTCCACATGAAGATGCTGCTGGTGGACCAGCCTCCCAACAAGGCGTTCAAGACTGGATGCACGTGCGCGCCGAACGGCCGGCCGCGCCCGAATGGCAAGTCGAGGGTCGTCGCCAGGGTCATGCGATGGCGGGGCGAGGCCGCCGGGATCATGGTGAGGCGGTTGGCGAACTGGTCGGGCGCGTTGAAGAACGCCCCGGTGCTCTCGCGGTTGTAGTTGTAGCCCCACACCACGCTATAGCCGGAAGCGAAGCGGCGCTGGACGCGAAGCTGCAGCGCCTTGTACCGGTTCTCGATGCCCGGCATGAATGTCTGCGTGAGGTCGCCGTACTGCGGATAGGGCCGCAGCAGCGTCGACAACGGCACCGTCGCCTGGGCCCTCAACTGCCCGGGCATCAGAGTCGCCGGCAAGCCAAAGAACGGATTGGCGACGGGCACGGTCAGCGCGGACTTATTCGTATAGCTCAGTTGCGGGTCCACCAGGTTGTACGACTGGCCGAAGCCCGCATTCCCGCCTTGTCCTTCCGGAACCATGTTGTGCCCCAGGTTCATGAAGAAGGTTCCGTCCAGTTTCAAACCCTGGAACAAGTCGCGCTCCACGGTGAAATTGAACCGGTCGTTCATGGGGATCTCCAGATCCTGACGCGCCCAACTGGTGGTGCCTGTCGCCCCCAGATTCGTGTTGCGCCCGTTGCCCCGGCCCACGGGCAGGACCAGCGGGTTGGAAGCGGGGAACGGATTGTTGAAGACTCCTCGCGGGACTCCCTGCACCTGCACGGGGCCGGTCGACTGCGCCGAGTAGCCATCCGTGGAAGGGAGGATCCACGAGTAGCCCAGGACGCTCATCACCGGGACCGCATATCGCGCGTAGCCCACGCGGATCGCGGTCTTGTCGTTCACGCGGAAGGCGAGGCCCAGTCGGGGAAGGAAATTCCTGCTGGGCGCATCATAGAGTCCCGGATGACTATCGTCCGTGTAGACCCACGCGCCATTGTAGGCCGGTTTCACCGCGCCCGCGATGGTGGCCACCTGCGGCGGCATCACGGGAGGCTTGCTCTGGAACTCCGGAATCGGACTGGTCAGATCCAGGTACCGCGCCATGCGGCCGTTTCTCTCCGACGGCGCTGTTTCACGCTCCCAGCGCAGGCCCAGATTCAGCGTGATCCGCCGGTTCAACTTGAAGTCGTCCTGGAAAAACAGTCCGTACTGGTCCTGTTTGGTGTATCTGGGCGAGACGTAGTTCGCCAGAAGACTGTTGTCGATGGCGCCCAGCAGAAACGTCGCCCACGGGCTTCCGTAGATCAGTGTGTTGGGCGCGTTATACGTCTCCGCCGTTAGATTTGCCGTGAATGGGAACGTGCCCAGGTTCGGCGTTGTGAGTACTCATAAGCGTGGCGGAAGGCCATTCCGAGCTTCATGTAATGGCGGCCGCGTTCGTGCCCCAGGCTGCCCTGATAAGAGTACTTGCGAGGACGGTAGCTCCACCAGCTCGATTTCCCGAAGGTGGCCCCGCCGACATTGAGATTGGGGTAATACACCGCCGGCATGTCCGCCGTGTAGGGCTTGTACCAGGGGTTGTTGGGCCAGTATTTCGCCAGCCCGGCCTCGCCCAGTTTGGCCCATTGGGAGTCGTACTCGTCTTCCGAGTAGACCACGCCCATGCGGAAGTTGATCACGGTGCGCGCGCTCAGCGTGTAGACGCTGTCGAAGGCGGCGTTCAGCGCATCCATCAGGCCGCCGTTGTCGGAAGTGGTGGCGGGGCTGCTCCCGTAGTTGGGGTTGTCCAGGACTGTCCGGATCACGCTGTAGCGCCCGAAGACCTTCCACTTGGGCGTGAGGTTCCAGTCCGTCCGGTTGGAGATATTCCAGTAATTGATGTACCAGGGATACGCCGTCCGGAAGTTGTTCACGCCCGTCGAATCATCGCCGGGACCGTTCGGTCTCCAGATATCGTTCAGGAACAGGCGGGAAGTCGGGTCCATGCGCGACGCGGGAATGCGGTTGCCGGCAAATGGCGCGCGCGTCACGGCGTTGGTCGCGGCGTTGGTCTGGGTGGTCCAGGGATCGAAGATCACCCGCTGCGCGCCGGCCTTGGTCAGCGTTTTTGAAAAGTCGCCGTCGCGCTCCAGGTCCGTCGGCAGGGTCATCACCTTGGTGTACGGCTGACGGTTGTTCCACTTCTCATAGGTGAAGAACGTGAATAACCGGTTCTTGAGAATCGGGCCGCCGATCGTCCCGCCCTCCACGTGGTTCCGGACCATGTTGGGCGCGCGCGAAAAGACGTTGGACACGGCGTTGAGCGAGGGGTTGCGCCCAAAGTAGTAAAGACTGCCGTGGTATTGGTTGGTGCCCGCCTTCATGCCGACGTTCAGCACGCCGCCGGCCGAGAAGCCGGATTCGGCGTCCACCGAGTTCTGCTGCACCGTGAATTCCTGAACAGCGTCCATCGGCGGCGCGTAGGAGCCGCGCGAGCCCACCCCGATCGGCGATCCGTCGATCTGCACCTCGTTGCGTCCGCTGGTCTGGCCGCCCACGTCCACGCCGGTGGTGGAAAGCTGATAGAAGGGATTGCGCTTGTTCACGTCCGAGTAGCGGTTGACGACCGCCGGGTCGAGCAACGCTAGCGTGAAGGGATTTCGCGCCAGGACTGGCAGCTCCTTGAGCATCGTGCCATCGACGGTTTGCGAAAGCGTGGTGGTGTTGAACTGAATCTCAACCGCCGAATCGGCGATCGTAATGGTCTGGTTGACGTCGCCGACTTTCAGAGTCACGTTGACCGTCAGGTCGGAGCGCACCAGAACCTGGACGTTTTCTTGGACGAATCTGCCGAATCCAGCGCCATCCGTGGTCAAAGTGTAAGCGCCGGGCTCCACGAAATCGAACAGGTAATGGCCCGACTCGTCCGTGATCCGGACCGTGGCGGCTCGCGTGTTGTTGTTGAGCAGAGTGACTGTGGCCCGTGTAATGGCTGCATTGGAAGGGTCGGTGACGATGCCCTGAACCCGGCCGCGATAATCCTGGGCCAAGCTAACGCAGGCCAGGATCAGCACTGGCGCAAGGAGCTTCATAAGTAGACCTCCTCAAAAAGCCTGGCCCCGTTTTATCATGCCCCCCAGGCCGGGTCAAGCCTTGACAGCCCGCCGGCTGATGTGTTAATCATAGTTAAGCACTTAGCGGCAACCATGATTAGCCCCGCTGCCCGGCCAACGGATCTCCGCTCGCTGTCTGACGTCCACTCGTCGGTCCCCATCACCGACGTGTCGATGTGGCGCCGGATGTTTGCTTTTGCCGGACCGGCCTATCTGGTCAGTGTCGGCTACATGGACCCTGGAAACTGGGCCACGGACCTGGAGGGCGGCGCTCGCTTCGGTTATCAACTGCTGTGGGTGCTGGTGATGTCGAATGCCATGGCCATCCTGCTGCAAACCCTAAGCGCGCGCCTGGGGATCGTGCGTGGGCTGGACCTGGCTCAGGTCTGCCGCGAAACCTACCCGCGCGCCATCAGCCACGCCCTCTGGTTCCTGTGCGAGATCGCGATCGCCGCCTGCGACCTGGCGGAAGTCCTGGGCGCGGCCATCGGGCTGAATCTGTTGTTCGGCCTGCCTTTGCTGACCGGCGTCCTGCTGACCTCGGCGGACACCCTGCTGCTGCTCTGGTTCCAGCGCTTCGGCATCCGCGCCGTCGAGGGGTTTGTCCTCTCGCTCATCACGGTGATGGGCGTCTGTTTCTTTCTTGAGATCCTCATGGCCAAGCCCCCGCTGGCGGAGATGGCCACAGGACTCATCCCCCGGCTCAGCGGCCAGAGTCTTTACGTGGCCATCGGAATCCTGGGCGCCACCGTCATGCCCCACAACCTCTATCTGCACTCCGCCCTGGTGCAGACCCGGCAGATCGGTCTCAGCGAAGCTTCCAAGCGAACGGCCTGCCGGTTCAACCTGATCGACTCGGTGGTGGCCTTGAACGCGGCGCTGCTGGTCAACGCGGCGATCCTGATTCTTTCGTCCGCCGTGTTTTTCACGAACGGCAAGGTGGTGACAGAGATCCAGCAGGCGCACCAGTTGCTCGCGCCGCTGCTGGGCACTACTCTGGCCGGCGTCCTGTTCGCGGTTGCGCTACTGTGCTCGGGGCAGTCCTCGACCCTCACCGGTACCCTGGCCGGCCAGATCGTGATGGAAGGCTTCCTGAACTTCCGAATGCGCCCCTGGCTGCGCCGTCTCCTCACCCGCTTGCTGGCTATCGTCCCCGCGGCCGTGGTAATTTACATCGCCGGCGACCAGGGTACCTTCAAGCTGCTCATCCTGAGCCAGGTCATCCTCAGCATGCAATTGCCGTTCGCCGTCATCCCGCTGATTCACTTCACCAGCGACCGTGCCAAAATG
>JACOSH010000147.1 GCA_016178945.1 Acidobacteriota bacterium | reverse complement strand
GATACCATCGAATCGGGCGGGGGCGAGCGGGCCGCCACCATCAAGACTCACCACAACCGCGTCGCAGGCATCGAGCGCCTGATCCAGGCCAAGCGAATCGTCGAGCCCATCCGCTCGCTTTACAAGGATGAGGTTCGGGAAGTGGGACGCGAGTTGGGCTTGCCGGAGGAGTTGCTGGAGCGCCACCCGTTCCCCGGTCCGGGGCTGGCCATCCGCTGCCTCTGCTCGAGCGAAGAGGCCCCGGTCGTGCGTACGCCAGACGGCTTTCTGCTGCCGGTCCACTCCGTGGGAGTGCAGGGCGACTCCCGCTCCTACGCGCCGGTGCTGGCGCTCGACCGCTTTCCCGCCGCCGGCTCCGGCCTTCACGACCACGCCACCGAGCTGATCAATCGACTCTCCGGCGTCAATCGAGTGGTGGCCCTGGTGGAGGCCAAAGCGCCGCTGCCCGCGCTGCGCACACGCCCCTGCGCGCTCTCCGCCGACCGCCTCGACCGCCTGCGCCGCGCCGATTCCATTGTCCGCCGCGTCTGCCACGAGTCCGGCTTTGAACGCCAGGTCTGGCAGTTCCCGGTGGTCCTGATCCCCACCGGCTCGGAATCCCATCCCGATTCGGTGGTGCTGCGCCCCATCGACTCGGTGGACGGCATGACCGCCCAGTCGGTCCCGATGGATTCCGGCCTCCTGCGCGCGCTCGCCGCCGAATTGCTCCAGATCCCGGGAGTCTGCGCCGTCTTTTACGACCTCACCCACAAGCCCCCGGCGACGATCGAGTGGGAGTAGCACCGGTCGAGCCTGGTTGGCCCTCAACCCAACCAAATGAAAGGATGAGAAACACATGTTACCTTTGATTGGCGCAGCAGTAAGCACCCTAGCGCCCTCGCTGGGTCCGGTCGTGGGCGGAATCGCTTCGCAGGCCCTCGGCGGAATCCTGGGGGGCGGTGGCGGCGGCGGGCCCTTGGGCCAGATCGGTGGCCTGCTGAAGAACACTTTGGGCAAGTTGTTCGGAAAGAAGCACAAGCATCATCACCATTGCGCACCGAAACCGCTGCCGTTCCGGCCGCAGTGTTGCACGAACAACACCAACATCAACGTCAACAATAACTTAAAGGCGCCGTTGCAAGCGTTCCGGGGTCTGGGCCAGCAGCTCAGCCAGATCGCCAACACACTCAGCCAAATTCTGGGGCAGTTGCAGCAGGGCGGTGGACCTGGCGGAAACGTCGCTTTCCCGAAGCTGCCGCCGATCACTACCGCGCCGGGCGGACCAGGTTTACCGGGTGGCCTCAACACCGGTGACCTCATCAAACACGCCGGCCAGTCGTTTCTCGAGGGCACGCCAGAAGGTCAAATGAAAGCGCAGGAGTTGATGCAGAAGGCGGCGGGCCTCAGCGGGGGGACGGCACGCCTGCCCGCCGACACAATCCAAGACCTTCGGAGCAAGTCCGATCAACTCAAGGCCCGGGGGCAGATGATGCTTGGGTCTCCCGATCTTGAGGGCCAGATGAAGGGCCAAGAGCTACTGGTGCGCGCTGAACGACTTGACGCTGTCGTATCCCAGTGGGGTGGGCCGGCCGGTGGCGCCAGCGATTCCGTTCAACTCGCCGGTGGAGGGCCCGGCAGCAGCATTCCTGTCCATCAAAACCTCGACCAATTGATGGCCGATGCCCAGAAGGATGCCTCTGACGGCACCATGGAAGGCGCCCTGAAGGCGCAGCAGAACATGCAAAAGGCCATGCGCACGTTCGAGTTGCTCTCGAAGCTGATGGAGAACCAGAGCCAGATGCAGAGCAAGGCCATCGCGGCCATGCGCTAACATCTTAATGAAGAGAGTCGTCAGCACTGGATCTCCCCTTGACTCAGCTCACCGTTGTAGTTCTGGCTGACGGAGGCAGTCTGCGCTGGTGACGAGTTCTGTCTATTCTAGCTAGCCGGCCATCTCCGCGCGCGCTCTGGCGATCGCGGCCAGGTACTGGCGGGCCCGCTCCTCGATGATGTCGTAGCGGCCCTCTTTGATGCTCTTGGGGTCCACCAGCTCGCCGCCCACGGCCACGGCGCAGGCGCCGGCCTTGAGGAACTCGCCGACCGTCTCCAGGTTGACGCCTCCGGTGGGGATCATCTCGATGTGCGGGAAGGGACCGCGCAGCGCCTTGATGTACTTCGGCCCGCCCACGTTGCCGCAGGGGAACACCTTGACCACGTCGGCGCCCGCCTCCCAGGCCGTCAGGACTTCCGTGGGAGTCAGGGCGCCGGGGCAGATCACCTTCGAGTAGCGCTTCGCCATCTCGATGGTCGCCGGCTTCAGGCTGGGCGTGACGAAGAACTCGGCTCCGGCCAGCATGCAGGCGCGCGCGGTCTCCGGGTCCAGCACCGTGCCCGCCCCCAGCACGATCCGGTCGCCGAACTGGTCGGCGATCTTCTCCAGGGCGCGCAGCGCGCCCGGCACCGTCATGGTGATCTCGGCCGCCCGCACTCCGCCGCGATGGATCGCTTCGATGGACCGGATGGCGCTCTCGGCGCTGGCCGTGCGGACCACCGGCACGATGCCGATGGAAATGATGTTGGCGAGAACCTGTTCCTTGGTCATGAGTCGCGTCTTACCAATCGACGACCGAGCCGTCCTCGGCGTCGTAGCTCTCCTGATTGCGCCAGTCGTGGTTGATCTTGCCGGCCATGGCCTGGTCGTCCAGTTCGATGCCCAGGCCGGGGCCCTTGGGCAGTTCCAGATAACCGTTGCTGACCGTGAACGGTTTCTTCAGATAGCCCTCGCCCAGCGAGACTTGCTCCTGGCAGAGGAAATTGGGGATCGAGGCGGCCAGTTGCACGCCCGCGGCGAGCGAGATCGGGCCCAGCGGGTTGTGCGGGGCGATGGAGGCGTAATAGGCTTCGGCCATTCCGGCGATCAGGCGGCACTCGGTGATGCCGCCGGCGTGGCAGAGGTCGGGCTGGAGAATGGTCGCGGCCTTCTTCTCCAGCACCTCCCGGAATCCCCACTTGGTGAAGACGCGCTCGCCGGTGGCGATGGGCAGGTGCGTGCCGCGCGCGATCTCGGCCATGATGTCGTGATTCTGGGCCTGGCAGGGCTCCTCGATGAACATCGGCTGGTAGGGCTCCAGGGCCTTGATCAGGACCTTGGCCAAAGCGGGGCTGATCGCGCCGTGGAAGTCGATCCCGATGTCCACGTCGTTGCCCACGGCGCGCCGCAATTCGGCGAACTTGTCCGCCGCGTACTGGACGGCGGCCGGCGTCTCGACGTAGCGCGCGGGACGTCTCTTGGCCGGACCGGTCTTAAAAGCGCTGAAGCCTTTCTGCATCGCGGCGCGCATCGCCTCCGGAGTGCCCGCGTGAGCATACACGCGGACGCGGTCGCGGGTGGGGCCGCCCAGCAATTCGTAAACGGGCACGCCCAGCGCCTTGCCCTTGATGTCCCACAACGCCTGGTCGATCCCGCTCAGGGCGCTGGTCAGGATCGGGCCGCCGCGGTAGAACGCATGGCGGTAGATGGCCTGCCAATGGTGGGCCACCCGGCGTGGATCTTTTCCGATCAGGTACGGCTTGATCTCCTCGACCGCCGTCTTGCAGGTCAGGGCGCGGCCCTCGGTGATGGGCTCGCCCAGCCCGGTGATCCCGGCGTTGGTGTGAACCTTCAGGAACAGCCAGCGCGGCTTCACCAGGAACATTTCCAGATCGGTGATCTTCAGGTTGTCTCTGGGCGAGATCGGCGCGTCCGTGCCGGCTCTCTGCTGGGCGGCGGCCTCCGCCCGGTCGAACGCGGCGATGCCCCCGGCGGCGAATACGCTCCGGATGACGGAGCGCCGGGAGGTCATGGGATTTGTGACGGTCATGTCGATTTACTTTATAAGGTTTGGCTTCTGGACGCAAAGCAACCCGGCGAGGCGCGCGCCGGTGCGTTACGCCCAGCAGAACGAAATTGCGGGCCTCCCTGCGGGGGCGTATGATACAGCCAAAAGGTGTCATCATGAAAAACTTCAGGTTCTTGCTTGTGGCCGGTCTCGCCGGCCTGTTCGCGGCGCTTCTCCACTCGCAAGCCACCACCGCCAAAGTGGTCGGCAGCGTCACGGATCCATCGGGGGCCGTGGTCCCCGGCGCCAAAGTCACCATCCGGAATCAGCAGACCAACCAGGCGCGCGCGGCCGGCGCCGATACGCTGGGCAGCTATGAATTCTCCTTCCTGCCCATCGGAAGCTACACGCTGGAAGTGGAAGCCGCCGGCTTTCAGAAGGCGGAGGTGAGCGCGTTTGCGCTCAGCGTCGACCAGGTGGCCCGCGTGGACGTCAAGCTGTCGATCGGGCAGGCGGCCGAGAGCGTCAAGGTGGACGCGGGCGCGGTGCTGCTGCAAACCGAGAACTCCACGGTGGGCACGGTCATCGACGGCCAGAAGGTGGTCGAGCTGCCTCTCAACGGGCGCAGCTTCGTGCAATTGGCGCTGCTGACGCCGGGCGTCAATCCGGGCACGCCCGGCAGCATCACCGTGCGGCGGCTGCGCGGGGCGGTGGGCCAGGCCGTGGGGATGTCCGCCAACGGCGCGCGCGACACCCAGAACCGTTTCTACTACGACGGCATCGAGGCCATGGACCTGGATAGCTACAGTTTCAGTTTCTCGCCCTCGATCGACGCGATCAACGAGTTCAAGGTGCAGAGCAGCACCTATTCGGCGGAGGTCGGCGGCGCTCCAGGCGGTCAGGTCAACCTCACCACCAAGAGCGGCGCCAATGCGTTTCACGGCGGCCTGTGGGAATTCAACCGCAACGACGCGTTTACGGCGCTCAACGGCTTCCAGCCGCGCGTCGCCGGGGCCAAACCGCCCCGGCTGAACCGCAACCAGTATGGCGCCAACATCGGCGGGCCGGTGCGAGTCCCCAGGCTCTACAACGGCAAGGACAAGACGTTCTTCTTTTTCAATTGGGAGTCCGGGCGGCAGATCGCCGGGTCGTTCGGCGGCCAGGCGCTGGTTCCACCGGCCCCGCTGCGCTCGGGCGATTTTTCGAGCATCGCCGCGCCCATCTTCGATCCCACCACGGGACGCCCGTTTCCGGGCAACGTGATCCCATCCAGCCGCATCGCCGGATACGCCCGCAAGTTTCTGGACGGCTGGGTGCCTCCGGCCAACACCAGCGAACCGGGAATCAACTATCGCGGCCCGCGCGCCGCGGCTCCGATCAATCAGGATCAGTACGTGACGCGGGTGGACCACTCGTTCTCGGAGCGCGATTCGATGGCCTTCGCCTACATCTACAACATCCAGGCCGACGACACCGTCCCCACCTTTCGCTTCGACACGCGCGGGAACCGGGCGCGCGGCCAGAACGCCAGTCTGGCCGAGGTACACGTGTTTTCCGCGGCCATCGTGAACGAACTGCGCCTGGGCTGGCACCGCTTCTTCGAGCACGAGTTTTTCGGCACCACCGACAACAAGGAGTTCGATATCGGCAACGCCATCGGCCTCCCCGGCGTGACCACGCGCTCGCGCGACTACGGCCCGCCGACCTTTTCCGCCGGCTACGCCCTGCCCGCCGTGCGCGGCATCGGCCCGCGGGACCGGCTCAACCAGCTCTGGCAGGTGTCCGACAACCTGTCGTGGCGCAGGGGCGCGCATTTCCTCAAGGTGGGGGCCTTGATCGCCCGCCGCAACTGGACCTTCGATGAAGCGGTGAACCCGCGGGGCTCGTTCGATTACAACGGCACGGTGACCGCCGGCGCCGGCGCCCCCACCCGCGACCACCAGTTCGCCGAGTTTCTGCTCGGCCTGGCCACCGGCGCGCAGGTCAGCGTTGAGCCCTTCGCCACTCGCATGAACAACTTCTGGCACGCCTACTACTTCCAGGACGACTGGAAAGTGCGGCCCAACCTGACCGTGAACTACGGCCTGCGCTACGAGTATTTCGCTCCGCCCGTCCAGCGAGGCAAGGCGACCAATTTCGATCTGAACGGCTTCGTTCCCGTGCGCCAGACCTTCCATGGGTTCCCGGACATTGCCGACACAGGGGATCGCCCGGGCGCCCTGGTTTATCCGGACAGGAACGACTTCGGCCCCCGCTTCGGTTTCGCCTGGACCGTTCCACGGCTCAAGGACTTCGTGGTGCGCGGCGGCTACGGCATTTACTTCACGCCCGAGATCACCAACTCCTGGACCACGCTCACGCTGAATCCGCCCATTGTAAAAACGTTCGCTTTCACCGGCAGCGCCAACAATCCGATCCGCGTCGAGACCGCCTTCGGTGGTCCGGGCCAGGCGCGCTCGGGACTGTTCGGCTCGGGCGCGCTCGATCCCTGGCTGCGCACCAGCTACACCCAGCAGTGGAATCTCACCCTCCAGAAGAAGCTACCCAAGGATGTCTACTTCGATCTCGGCTATATCGGATCGAAGGGGACCAAACTGACCGCGACGTTTGACGGCAATCGCCCGCTCCAAATCATCACCCCCACGGCCACCTCACCGTCGATCGCCAGCCGTCGGCCCTTCCAGGGTTTCGACACGATCTCGACGACCAAGTCGATCGGCAGCTCGATCTACCATTCGATGCAGGCGAAGGTCGAGCGGCGGGTAGCTTCGGGCCTGACCGTGCTAGGCGCTTACACCTGGTCGAAGAGCCTGAGCAATGCCGACATCAGCAGCGTAGGCGGCGGAAGCTTTCTCTCCAATTTCCAGGACTACATGGATTCGCGCGGCAACCGCTCCGATTCGGTCTTCGATATCCGCCACCGGCTGTCGGTGGCCGCCCTATATGACGTTCCGCTATTCCGGCACGCTCCCCAGGCGGCCGTGAGGACGCTGCTGGGCGGCTGGCAGCTCGGCACGATCGTGACCGAGCAAACCGGATTCGCAGCGGCCCTGTCCGGCGTCGTCGACACGACCGGAACGGGCGTGGTCTCGCGCCCGGACGCGGTGGCCGGCCAGGGCCCCATGCTCGACCGTGGGCAACGCACGCGGGCGCGCTGGTTCAACACCGCCGCATTTGCCCTGCCGTCGCCGGGCCGCTTCGGCTCTGCCCCGCGGCTGCCCATCCATCTGCCCGGCCTCAACCAGGTCGACTTCTCAGCCAACAAGAGCTTTCGTTTCCTGGAACGCCAGCAGGTCCAGTTCCGCGCCGAGTTCTTCAACTTCTTCAATCACGTCAACCTCGGCGCGCCGGGACTCAATATCCGCGATCCGGATAACTTCGGCCGCGTCACCAGCACCAACCAGGGCGCGGCCGGCATGCCCGGGGACGCTCGCATCGTGCAGTTCGGACTGAAGTATTCTTTTTAGGGCGCTCACTTCAGCCGCGACACTGGCACGGTGAACGACACCGTGTTTACCTTGCCCTTCCGCTGGAATTGCACCCAAATGCGATAGACGGCCTCGCGCGGGAAGAAAATGTTGAACTGCACCTGCGCGCCCCCGTCCGCCAGAAAGGGGTGCTCGTGGATGGTGTCGATCAGATCGTCGCTCGCCGCCAGCAGGTGCCCCCAGGCGCCCAGCAGGGGCTCCACGCCTTCGGCGGGCGTGAGGGTGAAGAACAGCATGGTCTTCTTGCCGGCGATCGGCTCGGGCGGATCCAGGACCAGCGAAACATCCAGGTTCTCGCCGCGCTTGGGGGCGAGGTCAGGCCGCAAAGCCGCTCGTTTCAGGGGACCGCTGTAGCCGCCCGTGGTGAGCGTGATGGGGACCAGTTGAGGCGTTCCGCCGGTGGGGTAGAAATCGGCCAGCAGGCGGTAGATGCCGGCCTTGGGAAGCGCCGTCTTCAGACGGAATGCTCCGCCCGGGGAGGGCTCCGGGTGAACATGCTCGAAGTGCTCCAG
>JACOSH010000581.1 GCA_016178945.1 Acidobacteriota bacterium | reverse complement strand
GGTCCGACATCCTTCCCATTCAGGCTGACGTCGATGCCACCCGCGTTACCGACCAGCATCCGCACCTGATCCGGCGCTTCAAAGGTCTTCTCCTCGCCGGGGGCGAGCGCCTTGGCCAGAGTCCTTTGGCTGCCGCAGTAGACCGTCAGCCAGGCCGTCTCTCGCGCAACGACGCGGACGCGCACGTTCGCGGACGGAACCACGGGAGGCGGGGCCGCCGGGGGAGCCAGCACCGGAGCGGTGGCCACGGCGCGAACGGGCGTCTTGGCCTGGACCTTCACATCCGGTCCAAACAACCCGTCAAACCGCCAAACGCCCAGGAGGTGGAGTCCGGCCAGAACGCCAACCACCGCCAGCACCGAAGCCGCCGTCGAGAGGAGGAACCGCAGCACGGGCCGGCTCTCCGATTCCGGCTGCAGGGCGGGGAGCTCCAGCGTCGGCGCGGAGGGCTCTTCCCGGAAAGTCACCACGGGTTCGGGGGGAGCGGGAGCGGCCGGCTGGGCGGCGGCCAGTTGACGCGGGATCTCTTCGCACAGCTTTTCGACCGCCGTCAGCATCCTCTTCAGACTCTGCTCGGTTTGGGAGGACTTCTCGCGCAGCCCCTGGATGGCCTCCGACTGGCTGCTGACGCTGCTCTCCAGATGGGTCACCCGCTCCAGTACCTCGGCCCGCACGGTCTGCATCAGAACGCGCACCACGCGGTCGTCGACCGCCGCGAGGTCGTGGTCGTGTAGGGGACGCGATGCCGGCGTCAGCGCGGGAGGAATGCGGGAGTCGGCTTCCGGTTCCCCGGCCGAGGCCTCGGTCAGGCTCTGCAGCTCGGAGGCGATGTTCAGGGCATCGCGCTTGGAGAACGAGCGCCATTCGCCGGGCTCGATCGCCTCGCTGTTGGGATACAGGCCGAAGACCACCATCTCGTCTTCGTCCAGCGCCGTGGCGATGCGGGCAAACTGGGCGATGGTGGCCCGCCGCACCTGCGTGTTGCCGCCGAAGGCCGCGTTGAAGTCGCGGATCTGGTGCGGCTCGATCCGTCCCACGTACTCCACGGTGAAGTTCAGGGCGTTGCTTTCAAAGCCCAACGCCAGCCACTCTCCCGCGCCGGGGATGTGCACGTCCTCCCCCAGCATGCGGAAAAACCGGTCGGCTTCCGCCACCACGCTGGACAGCTTGCGCAGGGGCACGCCCACTCTGCCGCGATCCAGTTCCATTCGTATGCGTAGACGGGCCATGTCTCACTCCTTCAGGCGATGGAGCGCGCCGCCGCCGCGCGCTGCAATTCGCGATTCGCTTCCCGCAGGTTGAACCAGCCTTCAAACGAGTCGGGGACCACTTTGACCAACTGCGCGCAGTACTCGGCCGCCGCTGCGTAGTCGTTCCCGGCGAAGGCCAGGGTAGCCATCCCTTTCAGCGCCGCCGCCGACTGCGGGTTCAGCCGCATCAGCCGGCCGGCGTATTCCCGGATCTTGGCGCTGTCTTCTTGCGCGGCGCTCATGGCCACCAGGTTGGCGAGCGCCTCTTCGGTGTCGGGCGCCTGCACCAGCAGCTCGGCGTAGGCCAATTCGGCCTCCTCGAAGCGCCCGAGAAGCTGGAGGGCGACGGCGCGGCCGATCAGGCCCGCCGGACGCTTGCGATCGAACAGCACGCACTCGTTGAAGGCCGCCAGCGCCTCGTCCAGCCGCTCCAGGTGCAGCAGGCAGTTGCCCAGCCCCAGGCGCGCGTAAACGTTGGTGGCCTCGAAGTCGAGCGCCTGCTGGAAGGCCGACGCCGCTTCCTGCCAGCGGCCCAGCCGGCCGAGCGACAGGCCCAAGTCGTAGTATGCCGTGCGATGCTCGGGATCGAGCTCGACCGCCTGAAAATAAGCGGCCGCCGCCTCTTCGAACCGGCCCAGCTCAAACTGAATGTGCCCCATTGCCAGGTGCGGCTCGATGTTCCGGGCGCCGTCGGCAAGCAGGACGCGTAGGGCATCCAGGGCTTCTTCGGTCTTACCTTGGCGGCGCCATTCCACTGCCTGCTTCCAATCGACCAGGGGCGCGGCCGGCGCCGGCGGGGGCGTCTCGCCGGCCTTGGGCAAGAACGCCTCCAGCGGATCCGGATCGACCCACTCCCACCCATCCAAGATCTCAGCCATGCCTCTTACCTGCCCACGGCGCTGGGCGCGATGATGCGGAACGAAACGATCCGCGCCCGCTCCTCGCGCTCATTCAGGAAACCGACGCCGCCACTCTTCAGCCGGTCGTCGGTCCAAAAATCCACGGCCTGCCCCTGGACGGCAAGCGCAAACTTCGGCCCCATCGCATCCAGGCGGACCTGGTACACGGTATCGTTGCGGACCAACACCGGCAGCATCTTGCGCGTCCGGTCCACTTCCACGCCTTTCACCACCACCAGGCGGGTCAGCGCCACTTCCGGAATCGAGCCGGGCCGGATAATCTCGATCTTGACGGCGTAATAGTTGGCCGAATCCGCGGCGCGGAAGACCCAGCCCAGGCTCTTGCGGTCAATCACGCCACGGAAGTCCATGGCGTAATCCTTGAGTCCCAAGGAAGGGCGGTAGAGTGTCAGTTGGCGGCCGCGCTGCGAGCCCGCCGCATCGGAGGCCCACTCGGTGAACCACCCCCCTTCGCCCATCGAAAGCAAGGTACTGCCCGCCGGTTTCCGGGCGCCCGGCTCATCCAGCAGAAGCGGCCCGGCCTTCCAGACGATCCCGGTTCCCAGCGACAGGAGCAGCACGATCTTCAAGAGCAGCGGCGTTTCGCGCCACCTGCGGCCCAGGGCCGATTCCGTCCCCAGATCGAAGACCGGTTCACGTGGCGGTGGGGGGATGGCCGGGAGAACGGGGGCCGGCGGGGAGGGCGGCCGCTCCACGCGGGGCAGCACCATCTCCCACTCTCTGACCTCGGGCGCGTCTGGACTTGGCGCTGGGGCCGTGACCACACTGCGGGCAGCGATGGCGGTGGTCGCCACCGGCGCGACCGGCGACGGCTTGTCATCGGATATGAAGGGGAAGCCGGTGGTGCGGAGACCGGCAGTGACGCTATCCCACTTGACTGGAAAGGAAAAGTCCAACCGGACGCCCGAACGGAACTCGGGCGAGGAGCGGTCGATCTCAGAGACGGCGTCTGACATACAACCTGGCGGCTAAGGTTTTCCCTTCATACAACTCTGGCACAAACCCTAGTGGGCGTCAACTGTTTTTTGCTATATGTAGTGTGACAGGCGCCGTCCTTTCTGTCTCGCAAAGAACGCCAAGATCGCCAAGATTCGCTATAATGAGAGTTTCCCCGCCGGGAGTGCTGTCGGATGTTCCTCAACATCAAGGACATGGAAGTCCGGAAGATTCACTTCGCCGAGTCTTTCGAACCCGGGGAGCTGGACTTGGCGGAGCGCGGCCTGCGCCAGATCACGGCGCTCGATGCGGAGGGAACGGCCGAGTTGCTGGAGAACACTGGCAACCAGGTCCGGATCCAGGGCCAGTTTCGCGGCGAGGTGGAAGCCGATTGCGACCGCTGCCTCCAGCCGGCGCGGTTCTGGCTGGAGGAGCGCTTCGACCTGTTCTATCGGCCGCAGGCAGACGCGGCGAGCGGAGAGGAGATCGAGATCGACGAGGGCGAGGCCGAGATTGCGTTTTACCAGGGGCTGGGCCTGGAGCTGAAGGACGTGGTGCTGGAACAGTTGATGCTGGCGCTGCCCATGCAAACGTTGTGCCGCCCGGACTGCCGCGGAACCTGCCCGGTCTGCGGGGGCAACCGCAATGAGACGCCGTGCGAGTGCCAAGCGCGGCCGGGCGACGACCGCTGGAGCGCCCTGAAGAATCTGGCGATCAGGAATCAGTAGAATCTAACAAGAGAGTTTTTATGCCGAATCCAAAACGAAGACACTCCAATGCCCGGCGGGGCAATCGCCGCGCGCATGACGCCCTGAAGAAGGTGGTGCTGTCGGAGTGTCCCCAGTGCCACGAACCGACGCTTCCCCATCGTGTATGTCCGCATTGCGGTTTCTACAAGGGCCGTGAAGTAATCGAAGTCGCCGAAGAGTAGCGCCCGCCTCGCTATGGTGACCACCATCGCTGTCGACGCCATGGGCGGCGATCACGCCCCCAAACCGGAAGTGGCCGGATCCATTCAGGCCGCCAAGCTGCTGGGCGTCAAAGTTCTGCTGGTGGGACGCGAGGAGGTGGTGCGGCGCGAGCTGGCGCTCTATCCGGAGGCCCGGGAGCTGCCGCTGGAAGTGGTGCACGCCAGCGAAGTGGTCACCATGGAGGACAGCGCGGCCAAGGCCGTTCGCTCCAAGCGCGACAGCTCCATGCGCGTGGCCTCGCGCCTGGTGCGCGACGGAATCGCCCACGGCTTCGTCTCCGGTGGCAACACCGGGGCGGTGATGGCCACCGCCAAGATGGTCCAGGGCGTGGTGCCCGGCGTGGACCGCCCGGCGCTGGCGGGCTTGTTCCCCACCGCGGTCCAGGGGAAGCCGGTGGTGGTGATCGACGTCGGCGCCAATGTCGATTGCAGCCCGCGGATGCTGGCGCAATTCGCGGTGATGGGGGAGATCTACTCGCGCATCATTCTCCACACCAAGAGTCCCCGCGTGGGTCTGCTCTCCATCGGCGAGGAGGAACACAAGGGAAACGAGATGACCAAGGGCGCCACGCCCCTGCTGAAGACTCTTCCCATCAACTTCATCGGCAACGTCGAGGGCCGCGATCTGTACACCGGCAAGACCGACGTGGTGGTCTGCGACGGTTTCATCGGCAACGTGGCGCTGAAGGTCAGCGAAGGACTGGTGGAGATCATCAAGCACATGCTGCAGGAGTCGCTGGAGAAGACCATCACGCGCAAGATCGGCTACGTGCTGTCCAAAGCGGCTTTCACGGATTTCAAGAAGCGCGTCGATTACGCCGAGTCCGGCGGCGCCCCGCTGCTGGGAGTGAGAGGCGTGTGCATCATCTGCCACGGCCGCTCCAACGTCAACGCCATCAAGAACGCCATCCGCGTGGCGGCGGAGTTCTCGCGCGCCCAGATCAACCAGCGCATCGAGAGCGAACTGAAGGAATGGGGCGCGAAAGGGGCCGATTAGATGCGGGCCTGGCTCCTTCTGGCGCTGGTTCCGGCGCTCGACGCCCAGCGGCTGGATCCCGCGCAGTGGTCCATGACGCTGGAGCCCGCTCAGGCGCCCCCGGGCGCGAAAGTGCTGGCGCGCGTCGCGGTCGCGATCGAGCCCAGCTGGCATCTCTACTCGATGTCCACGCCCAAACCGTCGATCCCCACGACCCTCCGTCTGATTGAGTCGCCCGTCGCGGGCAGCGCCAAACCCTATCAACGGAAGCCCACCCTCACCTTCGATCCCAACTTCGGCATCGAGGCCCAGCGCTACGACCAGAAGGCGGAGTTTCTACTGGAAATCAGCCTCAAGAACGACGCTCCCGCGGGCCGGGCGGAGATCAACGCCGAAGCGCGCTACGCGGTGTGCGATGCCTCGCGCTGCCTGCCCCCGAGAAAGAAGCAGGTCACCGCGGCGCTGGTGGTGGACCCGGCCGCAAAAGCCAAACCGGCGATTATCCCGGAGGGCTTCTTCGAGCCCCAACCGCCCGGCGAGTCCAAGCCCGCAGCGCCGCCACGGAAGCCCGCGGCGGAAGGATGGGGCTCGTTCCTGGCGGTGGCTTTCGGCTTCGGGCTGGCCGCGATCTTCACGCCCTGCGTGTTTCCGATGATCCCCATCACGATGTCTTTCTTCCTGAACAAGGAGAAGGCCGTCTTTCAGGCGGCGGTGTTCTGCCTGGGCATCATCGTGCTGTTTTCGGGACTGGGCGTGGTCACCACGGCCATCCTGGGCCCCTTCGGCGTGGTGCAGCTCGGCTCCAATCCCTGGGTGAACGGATTCATCGCCGCTGTCTTCCTGGCTTTCGCTCTCAGCATGATGGGGGCTTTTGAAATCACTCTTCCTTCGAGTCTGCTGACCAAGCTCGACCGCGCTTCCCAGCAAGGCGGCGTCGCCGGAACCCTGATCATGGGCCTGGCGTTTTCGCTGACCTCGTTCGCGTGCGTCGGCCCCTTCGTGGGACCGCTGCTGGCGGCATCCGTGCAGGACGGAGGGCTGCGACCCCTGACCGGGATGGCGGCCTTCGCGACCGGTCTGGCGGCGCCGTTCTTCTTCCTGGCGCTGTTCCCGGCGTACTTGAAGCGCCTGCCGCGCAGCGGAGGCTGGCTGGCCCGCGTCAAGATGGTGATGGGCTTTATCCTGCTGGCCGCCATGTTGAAGTACGTGAGCAATATCGACCAGGTGCTGCAGTGGAGCCTGATCACTCGCGAGCGGTTCCTGGCGGCGTGGATGGTGCTGTTCTCGCTGGCCGGTCTTTATCTGCTGGGTTTTCTGCGGTTGGAGGGCGTCTCCAAGGATGAGCCGCTGGGGCTGTGGCGCCTGCTGATCGGCAGCGCGTTCCTGATCTTCGCCCTCAGCCTGGGACCCGGAATGTACGGCGGACGGCTGGGCGAAATCGACGCCTACGTCCCGCTGCCATCGGAAGGATTCGGCGCGCGGGGCGGCGCGTCCGGCGGGACCGGACTGGCCTGGATGAAGAACGACTTCCGGGGCGCGCTGGCGAAAGCCCGCAGCGAAGGCAAACGGGTGTTCGTGAACTTCACCGGCTACGCCTGCACCAATTGCCACTGGATGAAGGCCAACATGTTCACCCGCCCGGAGATCGCCGCCGCGCTAAAAGAGTACGTGCTGGTGGAGCTCTACACGGACGGCACCGATGCGGCGGCCGAGGAAAACCAAAAGCTGCAGGATTCCAAGTTCCAGACTGTGGCGATACCCTTCTACGCGATCTTCGATCCGGACGAGAAGGCGATCGCCACGTTTGACCGGCTGACCAAGAACCCGCAAGAGTACCTGGCATTTCTTAACCAGGGCAAGCTTTCAGCCCTCAGCGTTCAGCCCTCAGCGTTCAGCCCTCAGCGTTCAGCCCGAAAGCTGAAAGCTGAAAGCTCCCTCCCGCTATTTCTAGTCGTGTGAGTGGATCCGCCGAATTGTGATCTTGGCAACCGGATTGCGCCAGTCGCGCATCGCGGCGTTGAAGTTTCCGATCCCGTGAATGCCGGCGTGGATGTGAACGTATCCTTCGCCGCCGCCGGGCGCTCCGCCGCCACCATTGCCGCCCGGATTCGCGGGCGTGACGCATTCGGCGAATCCCGGTCCGGGAATCGAGGCGCAGGTTTCGTCGTTCCGCTCCGTTCCGGCGTCGTAGGCGGGAGACAGCAGGAGGAGTGATTCGTTTCCTTTCGGGCCTTCCGCGCCGTTGAGCGCAAAGAACGCGTCGTTGGTCGGAATCAGCATGGCCGCCACGCTGAAATGATCGAACTGGCCTCCTGCGTGAACCATTAGGGTGATGGTCGCGCCAGGCGCCACCAGATTCGAGACGGGCGGCGGCGCCGGGGATATCACGACTTCTTTGACATCCGGATTCGCGCGCAACAATGCCGCCAGCGGCCCCGGGTCACCCTCCTCCGCGATCGTCTTGAGCTGGGGACTGGCCGGCGTTCCGAGATCAAACAGCCGGACTCCCTTCTTGTGGCTGGCAACCAGCACCGGCGTGAAACGCTGGCCACGCGTGAGGTTCGTAATCGTAACCTCGTACACGTCCGCGCCGGCGGCGTGCATGGCGGCGGCAAACAGAACTCCGGTAATCGTCCATCTCTTCATGGCGGCTTCTCCACTTTCTTGGGATGTGTTGCTTCTTGCATCGAGAGAGTCGTTTTCCCTTCCGAAATCCCCCTCCCGACCGTAGAATAGGAAAAGCGCATGCGGGGAGTTTTGTTTCTGGCAGCCGGGATGATCCACGCTCAGACTTTCGTTGGCGGCGCCACGGGCGTATCCACGCTGTCGGCGGATGGGGAAAGCGTCGTGCGAGCGGAAGAGTCCGCGGCGTCAGGCTACAAACCAGAAAACGGATGGCTGGTGCAGGGGTTCGCAGGCCGGCATGTGAGCGACTTCATCAGCTTCCAGGCCGGTTATGGCTGGAATCGAAACTCGCTGGTTCTGACGTCCGTACGGACGCCCCAGGGCGCCTATCAACAGCCACGCGACAGCTCGCAGCACTCCCTTTCGGGCGATCTATTGCTGTACTTCCGCAACCGCCGTAGCCGGGTGCGGCCCTTCCTGAGCGTGGGGATGGGCGTCACGCATTTCGCGAGCCGTGAGCGCGGCTCGCCCGTGGCCACAGGCGGCGCGATTCTCCCCCCCAGCCGCTTCTCGGCGGCGAACGCGGGCCTGCGCGCCGCCGCGGGCATCGATCTGCTGGCGCGCCGTGGTTGGGGATTCCGCTACATGTTTCTCGAATCGATGCAGGCGAATCCCATCAGCCC
This sequence comes from Acidobacteriota bacterium, assembly GCA_016178945.1. Classification (GTDB taxonomy): domain Bacteria; phylum Acidobacteriota; class Terriglobia; order Bryobacterales; family Bryobacteraceae; genus JACOSH01. The sequence continues at coordinate 1,613 of JACOSH010000581.1, read as the reverse complement.
GCGGCTCTGCCCGCCAGGCAATCGCCGGCTGGCCAACTTCCAAAATGTGTTCGGCTGGGTGAAGTACTTTTGAGGCGCTACTTGCGGCCTTGAAACGTCACGTAGGGACATCCCGGCCACCAGATCGGCGCGCCTTCGATCCGCTCGGCCAATGCTCTGGCGTGGCAGAACCGGCAGTAGTTGACCGAATCCAGCGTTTCGCCAACCGGCGCGATCCGCACAAGCTGTTCGAACACACACAGACGCCGCCCGGCGCGCCGGGTCTCGGTCAAACCGAGCAGGGGACCCGATTCCGCCTGGCGCCGGGTCAGCGCGGAGAAGATCCGCGACTTCAGCCGCGAGGATGCCTTTGCAGAAGGCTGCGACGACTCCGACAACTTCAGAAAGCGATCGTCAGACATCGTTCCACCTCCGCTTGAACTGGTCCCGGGCGCGCGCCAGCATCCGCTCCACCGCCTTCTCGGTGCGGCCTGTCTGGAGAGCGATCTCCCTGGCCGGCGCCCTCTCCCAATACCGCCACAGCAGGAGCAGCGAATAGTGTTCCGGCAGACTTTGAAGTACGGCCTGCACCTTCTCCTCCAGACGTCTCCGGTCGAGTTCCGTGTCGAATTCCGCCGCGCCAGGACCCATCGGCTCGACGTCCACGGGCTCACCGGTATCCCGCAGCCGGGCTCGATAGTAGTCCTCGACCTTATGACGCGCGATGCCCAGCAACCAGGAGCGAAGCGGGGAGGCGCCGCGGAACGAGGGGAGCGCCTCCCACGCGGCCATGAAGACCTCCTGCACCAGGTCATCGGCCAGCTCGACCCGCGGGGCGAGCCTGGAGCGCACGTAGCCCAGAATCGCATCGGCGTGCCGGTTTACGAATTTCGCCGTCGCCTTTCGATCCTTGAGGAGGACGGCTCGGACCAAGTCCTGATCCTCGGCGAGCTGTGAAGCCTCCGGCGCCGCGGGCGCGGCAGGGATCTGTTCCAAGTCCAATCGCGAAACCCTCTAAACAGTGTAGTCGGGTGGCGAAGGGTTTTCCCCCTGGGCCCGCGCGAGTAGACGATCTGCTTGGCCGCCGAGCGAGATCTTCGGGTCTATCGATCAACAGGCCAGAATCGGGAGGTTCGTCACCTTCCGCCGCCGCGCGGCTTTGCAGCCTTGCGCTGGCCCTGGCACCTGCCACAGGTTCTTGTGATCTGGGTGGAATAGAGCCACTGGCCGTCAATGGGGACTGCCTTCACGTTCGATCTCCTCGCGCTCCCCGCTCCGGTAAACCACCCACTGCCTTGGCCGGCGGTGAGCATCAACGGTCGGGGATTCCAGCAGTAAGAACACCGCTTCCCGAGAAGCTGTGAAAATGACGGCAACCCGCTCCCTTTACGGTCGCGGCTCGGTACCATTCGTGCTGAAACGAATGCACTTACAGAGATGGTATGAGAAGGCCGGCACACTCCAGGTGCAAGAAGGAGACCGGCTTATGAAGAAGGGGGCGCAGGATAGCGATCTGCGGGCCTGGGGCTTGTCCAAGGTCGGCGCGCTGGAAGCGCGCCTGAGGCGCTGCCGCAAACTCCGCCAGGGGGCAAGCCCGCTGAGCCCCCCGGCCCCTTTTCCCTCAAAAATCGCGC
>JACOSH010000580.1 GCA_016178945.1 Acidobacteriota bacterium | reverse complement strand
GTCGAAACTCGTGCAAAACGCCGGGGGCCTCGGCCAGGGCTCCAAATCCGTACTCGGAGACGATCTCCTTGGTCTCGTAACGCACCTTGGGCCGCTCCATCACGGTCGATCCTACGCGCGGCTTGAACCGCGACTGCCCTTTGGCAAAGCGATGGGTGAGCGTTTCTTCCGAGATCACATCTCGCGCAATGCGGGCGAAGACATCGGCTTCCTCGGCGATCCGGCGCAGGATCTGCGGCATGCGCGGGTCCAGGGGGAGATCGGTGGACTGCGCGGCTGCCGCCACGCACAGAAGCACGCCCAGCGGTCCGGCTCGCATTCTTTCATTGTACGCCCCTGCCTCACAGCCCCAGCGACGCCGCCAGCTTCACCTGCTTGCGCGCCTTTCGATCCTCGACGACCAATGCGCCACCCTCCAGCTTCACATCGTCCACCTTGCGGAAGCCCTCCGGCACGCGGGTGTAGAAGACCAGGAACCGGCTTTCGATCTTCGATTTGGCCGGCAGCCAGCGGTAGGTGGGGGTATCGAACAGCATTCCGGTCTGGATAGCCTCACGACGCGGGACATCGAAGGGCTGCGTGGAGAACTCCAGGCCGCGCGCCATGCGCCCATCCGGCGGATAGTGCTCCCAGCTCTGCAGCCACGGGTACTCCTCGCGGCGGAACAAGTAGCCCAGCAGCAGGCGTTTTCCGGTGTGCAGAGCGGTGACGAAAACAAGCGGGCGCGCCGGGTCCAGGCGGCAGGTGGTGTGGTCGAGCGAATTCGGATTCCTGGGCGCGGCGCGCAGGTCGATCTTCTTCCCCGCCACGGCGGGCGACATCGGCCAGGTAAAGTCCACCGACGGCGGCAGGCGATGCGGCTGCGGCAGCGAGCGCTCGCCATGCGAGCGGGTCTGGGCCTGCCGGGCCGGCATATCCACGACGGTCAGCTCCGGCTCCAGAAAAGGCGCCCCGATAGTAGCATGCTCGGCCCAGTTCACCGGACGATCGAACGACAGGTGGCTGGCCAGCTCGCTCTGGACGTAGATCACGTTTTCGCCGTCCACCAGCCGCAGGCTGCGCGTGAAAGTCTCCTGGTGCAGCGGGAGACGCACCTTCTGGGTCAGCGTCAGGGTGCGGCCCTCTTTGCCCGAATAGGAGGTCTCCCACGGCAGCGTGTGGGCTTCGCCGTGACCGGGCAGGCCGGCGTCCCGCTCCTCGGCCGAGACCGGGCCGAAACCGTCCACACAAACAAAATGCCCCACCGCGAAACCGGATTGCTGGCGGCCGGTCTCCCGGGCATAGCGGATCGGATTCCACAAGGGGCTGAGCTTCTCCGGATCGTCGCGCAGCACCAGGTTGGCCAGCGCTCCTCCCTGGGTGAAAACCGCCAGCTCCAACTTGTCGTTGGACAAGAGCAAGGCTTGCCGGTCTTCGAAGCTGCCATTTTGCAGGCCCTGGGCAGCCGCCAGGGCGGTCGAAAGCAGGATCAGTGTGAGGCGCATGGGTAGATTATACGAGTACTAGACCCATGGGGTACTCACTAAGGGGAAACAGTTACAGCCATTTGGGTGTATGTTCGAAGCTGTAGGGAGTTTACTCATGTGTCCGCCATTTGAAACGTTGATACCCCAGCAGGTGCGAGGTGAGCTGTCGCCGGAGGGTTCGCGCCGCGTCGAGATGCACCTGTCGCTGTGCGAGGCCTGTCGCGAGGAGGCCCAGCGGTTGGCCGGAGCTCCCGTCCAATGGCCGAGAGGGCTGTCGAGCGACCGCTGGAGCGACTCCCAGTTTGTCCAGCTCCGCGCCCGCGTGGCGAAGGAGTTCGGCCACGAGATTGTGCCGGTGCGCTGGCGCGGCTGGCTCCGCCGTCACGCCTAGCAGCCCGTGGCAAGAACACGTCGCGGCTCGGTAACCTGAAAATTTCCATCCACGTTTTCCCCACTTCCGGAGTATCTCTTGTAGAAGGGTTAAGGAGTGACTCTGGATCTGGCGGCGTTCCGGCTGGCGAAATCGACCGACACCACCGATTTCGAGCAGATCATGTTGCTGCACGAGCGCCAGGTGTACAGGACAGCGCTGCGCCTGCTCGGCAACGTGGCCGACGCGCAGGACGCCGCGCAGGAAGTGTTCCTGCGCCTGCACAAGCACCACAGGAGCTTTGACACTTCGCGTCCGTACGCCCCTTGGCTCTACCGGGTGACGGTGAACGTCTGCCGCGACACGCTGCGGCGCCGCCGTCCCATGGCTTCGCTCGACGGCGTGGAACCCGCGGCGCCGGCCGAGGCTGCCGATGCCGTGGAGCGAGGCGAACAACGCCGAAGGGTCTTGGACGCGCTGGCGCGGCTTCCGGAAAAAGAGCGCGCGGCGGTGGTGCTGCGGGACATCGAGGGGCTGCCGACCGGGGAAGTGGCGCGCATCCTGGGTTCAAGCGAAGCCACGGTGCGCAGCCAGACCAGCAAAGCGCGGGTCAAGATCCGGCAGTTCTTGAGGAGGTACCTGTGAGCTGCGAGCGATGGGAAGAGCCGATTGCCCTATATGTGGAAGGCGACATGGCCGGGCCGCGGCCGGTTGAGGAGCACCTTCGCGGCTGCTCCGGTTGCCGCGAGTTCGCGGCCGAGATCCGGGCCAGCCAGGCCGCGCTCAAGGATCTGGGCGACGAGCCGGTGGATCCGGCGCTGCTGGCGGCGATCCGGGCGCGGGTGCTGGATCGCGTCGCCGCGCCTCCCCGGCGACTGGCCTGGTGGCTGGCTCCGGTTGCGGCAGCGCTGCTGGTGGTGCTGTCCATCCCGAAGGAGGAGCCCCTGGTGGTCCGGACGCCGGCGCCGCCGCGCGCGCCGGAGATCGCCCGGAGCACGGTCGCCAGACCGCCGGCCCCGCTGCGCCGGGTGCATCGGGTCGCCCGCAGGCAGGCCGAGAGTTCCGCGCCGCTGGTGATCAAGATTCTGACCGAGGATCCGGACGTGGTTATCTACTGGGTAGGGGAATAAAAAGAGGAGAACACACATGAGACTCATTACGACCTTGTTGCTGTGCGCGGCGTGCCTGCCGGGCCAGGAGAAGGAAAAGCCGAAAGCGGAGGAGTGGGGCGTCCGCATCTTCCAGGTGAAGTACGTCAACGTGGGCCACCTGCGCGATCTGTTCAAGGTGTTCCGCGCCCAGATCGAAGCCAACGTCCAGCTTAAGACCCTGACGGTCAACGCGCCCGTCGGCGTTCTGGGTCCCATCGAAGAGGCCGTCAAGAAGCTGGACGTTCCTCCCCCGCCGGCGCAGAACGTGGAACTGACCCTGTTCATCGTGGCGGCGAGCGATCAGCCCCCCAGTGGGGCGCTGCCCGCAGACCTGGAGCCCGTCACCAAGCAATTGCGCGCCACCTTCGGCCACAAAGGATTCCGTCTGGTGGACACTCAGGTGATCCGCACGCGCCCCGGGGAGACGGCCGAGAGCAGTAGCATCGTGGAGCCGAGCGCGCCCAGGCCCGACAATCAGAAGATCATCTCTCAGTATAAGTGCCGGGTCAGCGCCATCACCTCGGATGAAAAAGGCCGGTCGATCCGTCTGGACAATATCCGCTTTGGCCTCAAGGTGCCTGTGACCATAGGAGTGGGCTCGGTACAGTACATCGACGTGGGCCTCTCCACCGATATCGACGTGCGGGAAGGGCAGAAGGTGGTGGTCGGCAAGGCCTCCAGCATCGAGGGAGGGGACAAAGCCTCCTTCCTGGTGGTTTCCGCAAAGATTGTGGAATAGCCGCTCACCCCGGTCGCGATTGCCGGGCCGTCTGGAACCAGAACCGCCCGGCCAGGACCAGCAGCGCGGAGCCGCCGGCCAGCTTCAGCTCGAACAGCCCCACCGAGGCCGCGTCCGGGGGAGGAATCAAGGAGAGCAGAATGGCGGCGGCGGTAACGAACAGGCCCGAGGCGGCGCTCCCGCGCCGTCCGAACTTCCAGGCGCTGGCGAACAAGTACAGGAATGGAATGAAGTAGGTGATGACCGTCATGTCCACCAGGAGCTGGTAGCCGATGCGGAGGTTTTCGCCCGCCTGAAGCGCCAGCAAGAAAACGGTCGAGGCGGCGCCTTGCACCAGGATCGAAATGTGCGGAGTGCCCCAGCGCGGGTGCAATCTGGCGAAGGCCGGAGGAAAATAGCGGTCGATGCCGATGACGTAGGGAATGCGGGCGCTGCCGGCGATCCAGGCGCTGAGCTGTCCGGTGACGCTGGCGCAGATCAGGGCCCCCAGCGCGGGCGGGAGCCAGGCGATACCCAGGCGCGAGCCCGCGGCGGAGGCTGCCTGGACGAGGCCGGTCAGAATGCTGATCTTGTCCGATGGAAGCAACACCAGCATGGCCAGCGTTCCCAGCGTGTAGAAGCCCGCGATGCCCAGACCGGAAATCCAGGCGGCTCGCGAGATCGCGCGCTGGGGGTCGCGGATCTCGCCTGCCAGGATCGCACTGAGCTCCAATCCGCCAAAGGCGAAGGCGATCTGCGACCAGAAGTTCAGCTTGTCCCAGTCGAAGGCGGGAATCAGGCCCAGCGGCGTGGCCGAACCGCTCCGTATCCAGATCCACAGGCCCAGCAGGATCAGCAGCGCCCCGGCGCAGCCTGCGGACAGGCCCCCGAGATTGCCCAGCCACTTGCCAAGGTGGAGTCCGAAGAGGTTGGCCAGCAGGGCGATCCACAGGATCCCCAGAGAGATGGCGACAATGCGTACGGGGCGTTCCTCCACACCGAGCACGCTTGCGCCCATGCTGACGCCAGTCAGCACCAGGCTGGGAAAGTAGAACAGGTTACTCAGCCAGTAACACCAGCCGCAGAGGAAGGCGTGCCAGTCGCCGAAGGCGTGCCGGGTCCAGGCGTAAATGCCGCCTTGCTCCGGGAAGCGCCGGGAGAGGGTCGCCACGGCCAGCGCCGAGGGGACAAAAAACAGGGCAGCCGCCAAAACCCAAAGGCTGAGCGAGCCCGGACCGGCGTGCGCCGCCGCGGCCAGCCAGCGGATGCCGGCCACGGCGGCGAAGTTGAACAGCACCAGGTCGCGCAGACCTAGCTCGCGTTTTAGAGCGGGGGCCTGGGGCATATGGGCTACGCCGTCAGGAACTCGTGCATCAGCATGTGAAAATGGTGGACGCCGTTCTCGCGCTTCACCGACAAGCGTCCCGTATCATAAGTGCGCGAGCGCAGGCCGCGCTGCACGTTTTCGCACAGCTTGATGTCCTCGATCTGGATCTCGTCGCTGAAGGCCAAGGTCCGCCGCGCCACGCCGGAGTCCGGCGCCAGGTGTTCGGGCGGGAAGAACCATTCGAAAATGGTGAGCGTGCGGTCGTGGCCCAGGGGCAGGATGATGTTGCTGCTCAGGTTGTCCGGGTAGATGTTCAGCATGAAGTTGGGGAATATCCAGTAGTACAGCGCCGCGGCGCCGTCGGAGGTGTAGCGGCGTTCCGGATCGCCTTGCGCCGGCCGGATGGGTGCGTAGTGCGAAGAGTAGTAGCGGTGGGTCTCCACCCGGTACCGCGAGTAGTCCAGCTCGCGGAACAGGCCGGGATGCGCGACCGGCACGTGGTAGCCCTCCAGGTAATTGTCGACATAGACCTTCCAGTTACAGTTCAGCAGGTAGTCCTTTCGCTGGTAGAAGCGCAGCCGGTCCAGATCGCAGCCGAGACGGCGCGCCTCCCGGGGGATGTCGCCCAGCACCTCGGCGAGCGGGGGGCCGCCGGGATCGAGTCTCACGAACAGGAAAGGTCCCCAGGTCTCGACCGGCATCGCGGGCAGACAGACCGAGGAGCGGTCCCAGTACTGGACGCCTTCGAACTCGGGCTGCCCAAGGAGCCGGCCATCCAGGCCGTAGGTCCATCCGTGGTAGGGGCAGCGCAGCGCGCGGCAGGTGCCTTGGCCCTCCGCGATGATGCTGGCGCGGTGCCGGCAGACGTTGGAGAAGGCATGCAGCACGCCGTCCTCGCCGCGCACCACCACCAGCGGCTCGCCCAATACCTCGCACGCCAGGTAGTCGCCTGCGTGCGCGACCGCATCGGCATGACCCACCGCCTGCCAGGTCCGCCAGAAGATGCGCTGCTTCTCGACATCGAGATACTCCGGGTCGACATACCAATGAGCCGGCAGCGTGGTCGCGCGGGACAGATCGGGCGTGGGGGTATAGCCGCTGGGCTGCATGAGGTCTATTATGCCGCCGAGAAAGAGGTGGAAGGGGAGCCGGCAACGGGCCGATAAGCTACTGGTGGGAGTACGCCAATGATCAAGCTGACGCGCTTGAATCATCATCCGCTGGTACTCAACTGCGAGTTGATCGAGCATATGGAAGTGACGCCGGACACGGTGATCACCCTCACCACCGGGCAAAAGCTGATGGTCGAGGAAAGCGCGGATGAGGTGATCGAGCGGGTGATCGCTTACCGCCGGGCTATCTCTCAGAAGGCGGGCGAGGGAGGCGCCACCAGCTCGCATGGCTGCTGCTAAAGGGACGGCCGGAGCGCGGCTGGACATGGCGACGCTTCTCGGCCTGACGATCGCCTCGGTGGGGATCGTGGGGGGGCTGCTTCTGGAAGGCGGCAGCGTGGTGCAGATTCTGTCGCCCACGGCGCTGCTCATCGTGCTGGGCGGCACTCTGGGGGCGGTGCTGGTGACCACCCCGATGGCCGTCGCCATCACGGCCGCGAAGGCGCTGGGCCAGGTCTTTCTGGAGCACCACGAGTCACCGGAGACCGCCATCGAGCAGATCGTTGGCTACGCCACCAAGGCGCGCCGGAATGGGATTGTTTCGCTGGAGGACGAGGCGCTGGCCATCGAGGACCCTTTCCTACGCAAGACTCTGAGCCTGGCGGTGGATGGGACCGACCTCCAGGAGCTGCGCAAGATGATGGAGCTGGAGATCGTCTTGGGCGAACACGCCGTCGAGGCCCAGGCGCGCGTCTTCGAGAGCGCCGGCGGATACTCCCCCACGATTGGGATTATCGGGGCCGTGCTCGGACTGATTCAGGTGATGCAGCAACTGGCCGACATCGAGAAAGTGGGTCACGGGATCGCCACCGCCTTTG
>JACOSH010000579.1 GCA_016178945.1 Acidobacteriota bacterium | reverse complement strand
TACTCGCTGGCTTCCTTACTGCTGGGCCGGCCCAACTCGACCCAGACGCCGGAAGGAATTCCTTTGACCTTTCCGACCGCCCATCGGGGAGGCGCCTACGTCAACGACGACTGGAAGGTGTCGAGCCGGTTGACGGTGAACATAGGCCTGCGCTACGACTACAACGGCTGGCCGGTTGACTCGCACGGGCTGCAGCGCACCATCGACATCCCGGGTCTGGGCGCTGACGTCGGACGCGGCGCCGGCTACAAGAAGGCCGACGGCACCATCATTCCCCTTGTTTTCCCGGGAGCCTTGGGGGACGCAGGCGCCCAGAAGCTCACCCGTCAGCAGCGCTTCCGGTTCTTCATGCCTCGTGTCGGCATCGCCTTCCGCCCGACCGACAAGTGGGTGATCCGCACGGGCGTAGGCTGGTTCGACAACCTCCAGCACCAGAATACCTACACCATTTTCAACCTGATGCCTCCCAAAGCCGGCAGCCAGGTCTACCTGACGTCGATGAGGGTCCTCGCGCCGGATCCGAAAAATGACGTCGTGGGTGCCAATGGCCAGACCTATTCGATTTCGACCCAGACATATGCCCCAGGCTCCAACATCCTGACCCTGGACGACCCGTTCCTCACCCGGGGCGGGGGCGTGACCCAGATCCGTCCCATCGACGTACTTTATCTGCCTCCCGACTACCGGGATGGGCAAGTCTGGAAGTGGAGCTTTGACATCCAGCGCGAGTTGCCCTACACCATGGCGCTCACGGTCGGCTACGCCGGCAGCAAGGGCGCCAATATCGGCAACAGCGTCATCAACTGGAACGATCCGATCCGGCCGACCCAGACTTTCCTGCAGGCGAACCGGCCGTATCCGGAATTCTACGATCCCGCCACGCCCAACCTCGGCGTGCAGGCCACCGGTCGCATTCGTTATATCGACTCGTTCGGCGAGTCGTTCTACCACGGCCTGCAAGTGAAGCTGGACAAGCGCACGAATCGGGGCCTGTCCTTCGGCATCGCGTACACCTTCAGCAAGTCCCATGGTGATGGCGAGAACGGCGGCCAAGAGGGCGCTTCGCTGGAGAATCCACGGGACCGCCGCGCGTCTCGCGGCATCTTCTCGTTCGACCAAACCCATCGCACGGCCGCCTACTGGGTCTACGAGCTGCCGGGCCAGCACATGCGAGGCCCAGCCCGATGGGTGATCGGCGGCTGGCAGCTAAACGGGATTCTCAGCATCGCCTCGGGTTTCCCCTTCACGGTGGGACAGGGCGCCGGAGACCTGGCGCTGCCGAACGGCTCGGTTCGTCCGGACGTAGTGGGCGATCCGCATCTGAGCAATCCGACGCGCAGGCTGTGGTTCAATCCGGCGGCCTTTCAGCGCGTCACCTGCCAGATCATGAATCGGCCCGAACTCTGCCATCTCGGCAGCAACGGCTACAACAGCCTGCGAGGGCCCGGTGAGCGGCGCGTCGATTTTTCGATGTACAAGAATTTCGTCGTCACCGAACGGGTGCAGCTACAGTTCCGGTGGGAAGCCTTCAACGCGACCAACACTCCATGGTTCAACAACCCGGGCGGGATCAGCTTTTCTAACGCGAACATTATCACCCCTAACGGCACGCGCGACGGCGAAATCCGCAGTCTTCGCAATCCGATGCGGCGCATGCAGTTCGGCCTGAAGCTGTTCTTCTGACCGCGCGGGGCGCCGCCGGCTCAAGCGTGAATCAGGCCGGACAGCAGCCACTTGACATCGGCTTCGTGCGCGAGACCGCCGTGGAAACGCGAACGGATTTCCTCGAACAGCCGCGGCCCGGGCGCGACTAGCTCGGGTGCCGGCCCGGCAAGATCCTCTGGACGAATTACCGGGAGATCGCACTCGCCGGTGTCAATCAGGGCGGGTACCGCCCGCAGGAAGCCGGGATCGAGCGGAAGAAACGGATGAGGGAACTCCAGCCTGAACGCCGGACGGCCAGAGGCCAACGCGGACCCGCCCGGGACGGTTCCGTCGCCCAGGCCGGTTGAGCCGCGCCCGGCCTTTCCGTTCGCGTCGAACGATGCTCCGCTGAGCGTGGGATGGTCGATGCCGGCCAGGATGGTGGTCCGCTCCAGCAGCGGGCTGAACAGGATCTCCGCCTTCAGGCGCAGGCTCTGATCGAGCCAGAACTGCTCCGGAGCGGAGTCGCCCGGCCAGACGAGCCGCTGATACAGAGCGCGACTCTCGGCGAACACCGCCGGATTCGGCAGCATGTCGATCAAGCCCGGCAGCGTCGATGCCATGAAACGCAGCTCCTGAGGTGTGGACTGGGTCGAGATTTCCGCGAGATTGTTCAGCAGCGGAAAAGAGCCGATTAGAGCGTCCATGGGAGCGAAACTGCCGGCCAGCGGAACGCCGGCGAAGATAGCGCGCTCGATCAGGTCGAGCGCCTCCGCGTGGCGCTTGGCGTACATCGCCGCGACAAGGCCGCCCATGGAGTGCGCCACCACGACATATTTTCGGGCGGGATCCTCATCGCGAAGGCGGAGCAGGAAGACCTGGAAGCTATCCGCAAGGTGCTCAATCCCTTTGCGCCAGTCGAAGGAGAACTGGTGAACGGCGAATCCGCGCACACTCCAGTCCAGGACGGCCGCCTCGTAAACCAGCTCGACCTGGCCATCCGGCTCCAGATTGAACGCATTGAAAGCCTCATGGATGCCGTCGGAGGCCAGAGTCAGGCGCTGCGCGATGTTGTCGAGCACCAGCGTGACGGGATCGATCCAGACGCGGGGAAGAGGCAGATGATGCAGCAGCCTCAGGTGGCCCCCCAGGATTCCGTGCAGCAGGATGATGTCCGGTCGACTCATGTGGTCACTCCACCACTGGCAACAGAACATAGGAGGCCCGCTCGCCTCCCTGATAGATGGTCTGGTTGGCCACTTTCACCCGCGCGCTTTGGCCGAACGGCTCGCCGGTGTTGGGATTGCGGTCGAATTGGGGGAAGTGACTGCTGGTGATGTCCACCCGGATGCGATGTCCCTTCTGGAACGCGTTGCTGGTTCCGACCAGGTCGATGGGGAACTCGTACACCTTGCCGGGCTCCAGCAGTTTGGGCCTGTCCGCGCCCTCGCGGTAGCGCGCCCGCACGATTCCCTCGCACACGTTGATGGCGCGGCCGTCCGGAAACACATCCACCAGCTTGGCCACGAAGTCCGTGTCCACCGCGTCGCTGGAGGCATAGAGCGCCACCTTCACGGGGCCGGTCACCTCGACGTCCCGGTCCAGGAGATCGGATGTGTATACCAGCACATCGGCGCGCTGTTCGATGGGACGCTGATCCATGGGACCGGCGGGAGTGGGCGTGCCGCAGCAGTTGTTGCCTCCCAGGCTGGGCGCCGGATGCTCCGGATCATAGCCGTAACGAGCGGGCGGGTCGTCGCCGGGGAGCGACCAGCCCAGCCGTCCGCCGTGGCCGTTCGCATCGCCGGCGCGGTGGAAGTACAGCTTCTTGTATTGCGCGCGCGCCAGTGGATACTCGTTCTCCCGCCGCCACACGTTCTTGCCCATCACGAAAAGCGTCACGGGCGGCTCTTCGTCGAGCCCGTTGTTGCGCCGGTCCTTGAGCCAGTAGTCGAACCAGCGCAGCTCCAGCGCGTCCTCATGCACCATGGCTTCCGGGCCGAAGTCGATTTCGCCGAACTTCCGCGAGGTTCCGTGTCCCCACGGGCCGATGAGCAGGCGGCTCTTCTTCCGCGCGATCTCGGTGGCGCCCTTGCGGCTCATGCCGGCATAGCCGCGCAGGGTCCCCTGGCTGAAGATGTCGAACCACCCGCCCGCGGTGTGCACGGGGATGCCAATCCGGTCGAAGACCTCTTCTGCGTTCAGCTTCTTCCAATAGTCGTCGTAGTCGGGGTGCTCGATCCAATTGCGATAGAACCGGGCGTGGCGTCCGGCCAGCTCCTGCATGCTCATCAACGGCAGATGCCGGAGCAACCGGTCGAAGCTGATGCCCTCCGGTCCCCCGGCCAGGGTGTGCGGCCCGGTGTTCTGCATGATTCGCGATTCCTGGCGCACCGGTCCCCAGCCGAAGTTGAACGACAACCGCCAGCCGCCGTTGAGGGTGATCCAGTCGTGATAGAGGCTGGTCGCGGCCACTTTGGGGAAGATCGTCACCAGGTGCGGCGGCTTGGACATCGCCGCGCGCCACTGGACGTGGCCCAGATAGGAGCCGCCCTCCATCCCCACTTTGCCGTTGGACCACTCCTGCCGGGCCGACCACTCGATGGTGTCGTACCCGTCCTCGATGTCGTTGCGGAAAGGCTCCCAAATGCCCTCCGACTCGTGGCGCCCGCGCACGTCCTGATAGACATAGGCGTAGCCGCGCCGCGAGAAGAACACCGCCGCCGCGTACGCGTTGGGTGCGCGCTCGGTGCTGTAGGGCGTGCGCGAAACGATCACCGGATACTTGCCCGGCGCGGCCGGGCGATAGACATCGGCGTACAGCGTGACGCCATCGCGCATCGGGACCGGCACGAGGTTCTCGAGACGAATCTCGTTGGTGGGCGGATAGGCTTCCGGGAATCTGACCTGAGAGGGGGCGGTGGCGGCGACCAGCGCCAACAGAGTAATCTGATATCTCATGACGGTAAGGAACTCGCTGTTCATTGTACTAGCCGTGGGCCTGGGATGGGGCCAGACCTACGATCTGCTGCTGAAGGGCGGCCACGTCCTCGATCCGGCCAATTCGATCGACGGCGTGCTGGACGTAGCCGTGACCGGAGGCAAGATCGCCCGCGTCGCCGCCGGAATCGATCCCGTGAGGGCCAAGAAGGTGATTGCGGCCGGCGGCCTGTACGTCACACCCGGTCTGATCGACCTGCACGCTCACGTCTGCGGCTACGGCGGCGCCATCTTTCCCGACGACACCGCCCTCGTCGCCGGAACGACCACCGTGGTCGATGCGGGCGGCGCCGGCTGGCGGAGCTTTGAAGATTGCAAGGCCCGCGTGATCGACACCTCGCAGACGCGCGTGCTGGCGCTGCTCAACATCGCCGGGCGCGGCATGATCGGCTCTGCCTCGGAGGACGATGTGGCCGGCATGGACCCGGTAAAGACGGCCGCCAAGATCAAGCAGTACCCGGACATCATCGTCGGGATCAAAGTCGCGCACTTCGGCCTGCCCGGCTGGGAAGCTCTGAGACGCGCCGTCGAAGCCGGCCGGCTGGCCAACGTGCCGGCCATGGTGGACGATAAGATTTTCACCAACAGCGGGCGCACCAGCCGCGAGAAACTCCTGGACGTGATGCGCCCCGGCGATCTTCACACCCACATGTACAACGACCGGCAGGTGGAGATCGTCAGCCGCTTCACTGGCAAGGTGCAGCCTTATGCCCTGGAAGCGCGGCGGCGCGGCGTGTTGTTCGACCTCGGCCACGGCGCGGGCAGTTTCCTGTGGCCCGTCGCCACCCAGGCCATGCGTCAGGGTTTCGTGCCCGACACCATCTCCACCGACCTGCACTCCTCGAGCGTCATGATGCAGCAGTCGGACATGCCCAACTGCATCTCCTAGCTGATGCTGCTGGGCATGAAGCTGGAAGACGCCATCCAGCGCTCCACCGTGAATCCGGCCAAGGCGCTCGCGCGCTTTCCGGAGC
>JACOSH010000578.1 GCA_016178945.1 Acidobacteriota bacterium | reverse complement strand
GGCCGCCCGGCATCTCGTGGAGGTAAACTTCGGCGGTTCCGCTGCGCGGGCCGGTGTCGAAGGCGGCATAGTTCGCGCGCACGGTTTCCCAGTAGTCCGAGCAGGCATTGAGGGCCTCCAGATCGAGGCCGGTGTCGCGCGGCGTGTGCGACAGCGCCGCGGCCAGGGAGTTCAGGTTGGGCTGGCTGGTCTGCCCGCTCATCGAGGCGATGGCGGCGTCGGCGGCGTCCACGCCCGCGTCGGCCGCCTTGAGGATGGAGGCGGCGTTGACGCCGCTCGTGTCGTGCGTGTGGAAATGCACCGGCAGCCCGATCTCCTGGCGCAGCGCGCGCACCAGCGTTTCGGCGGCGTAGGGCTTGACCAGGCCGGCCATGTCCTTGATGGCCAGGATATGTGCGCCCATGCGCTCCAGCTCCTTGGCCATGCGGAGGTAGTAGCGCAGATCGTACTTGGACCGGTTGGGATCCAGAATGTCGCCGGTGTAGCAGATGGCCGCTTCGCAAACCTTGCCGGTCTTGCGCGCCGCCTCCATGGCCACCTTGAGGTTGGGCAGCCAGTTGAGCGAATCGAAGATGCGGAAGATGTCGATGCCCTGCGCGGCGGCCTCGGCGATGAACTCGCGCACCAGGTTGTCCGGATAGGCGGTGTAGCCGACCGCGTTGGAGGCGCGCAGCAACATCTGGAAACAGATGTTGGGGATCAGCTCGCGCAGCCGCCGCAGGCGCGCCCAGGGATCTTCGTGCAGGAATCGCATGGCCACGTCAAAAGTGGCGCCGCCCCACATCTCGAGGCTGTAGAGACCTGCCAGGCGGTGCGATACGAATCCGGCGATGGCGGCCATGTCGTGGGTACGGACGCGCGTGGCGAGCAGCGACTGGTGGGCGTCGCGGAAGGTCGTGTCGGTCACCAGCAGCCGCTTCTGCTTGCGTGTCCAGGCGGCGAATCCCTCCGCGCCAAGCTGATCGAGCAACTGACGCGTCCCTGGGGGACAAGCCGCCGTTCCGTCCATATGGGGCGGCGCGGCCTCGCGCAGCGCGGGACGAGGCTTGCCCGCGACTTCCGGGTTGCCGTTGACAATGACTTCGCCGAGGTAGGAGAGCAGCCGGGTGGCCCGGTCGCGCCTCGGGGCGTAGCGCAGCAGCGCCGGACTCTCATCCAGGTACGAAGTGGTGGCCTGTCCGGCCTGGAAGACCGGATCGTTGACCACGTTCTCCAGAAACGGGATGTTGGTCTTGACCCCTCGCACGCGGAACTCGCGCAGGGCCCGGTCCATGCGCTGGCAGGCCTGCGGAAACTGGCGCCCCCAGGCGGTGATCTTCACCAGCAGGGAATCGTAGTAGGGCGTGATGGTCGCGCCGCCGTAGGCCGACCCGCCGTCCAGGCGGATGCCGAATCCGGCCGGCGAGCGATAGGTGTGAATGCGGCCGTAGTCGGGCACGAATCCGTTGGCGGGGTCCTCGGTGGTCACCCGGCATTGCAGCGCGTAGCCGTTCAGCGGGACGCGCTCCTGCGCGGGCAGGGACAGGGGCGGATCGTGCAGGCGATGGCCCTGGGCGATCAGGATCTGGGCCTGCACGATGTCGATGCCGGTCACTGTCTCGGTGACGGTGTGTTCCACCTGGATGCGCGGGTTCACCTCGATGAAGTAGAACTCGCCGCTGCCGGCGTCCACCAGAAATTCCACCGTGCCGGCGTTGTAGTAGCCGGCGGCGCGCGCCAGCTTCACCGCGGCTTCGGCCAAGGCGCCCCGGATTTCATCGGCTAACCCTACGGCGGGTGCGACCTCGACTACCTTCTGGTGCCGCCGCTGCACCGAACAGTCGCGCTCGTGGAGGTGCAGCACGTTGCCGTGGCGGTCGCCCAGGATCTGAACTTCAACGTGCCGCGCGCGGCGGATGTACTTTTCCAGGAACACCGCGTCGTTGCCGAACGCGCCGGCCGATTCGCGCCGGGCTTCTTCCAGCCGCGCCTCGAAATCGGCGGCCCGCTCCACTACCCGCATGCCGCGCCCGCCGCCGCCGAAAGCTGCCTTCACGATCAAGGGGAATCCGATCCGCGCGGCGATGCGGCGCGCCTTCTCCAAACTGGCGACCGGCTCATCGGCGCCGGGCACGACCGGGACGCCGGCCCGCTGGGCCAGTCTCCGGGCGGCGGTCTTGTCGCCCAGCAGGTCCAGCAAGTCGGCGCTGGGTCCGACGAAGGTGATGCCCGCCCGATCGCATGCCCGCGCCAGGGCCGGGTTCTCGGAAAGGAATCCATATCCCGGATGGATGGCGTCGACGCCCTTCTCGCGCGCCATTGCCACGATGCCTTCCACGTCCAGGTAGGCTTGAACGGGCCCCTTGCCTTCCCCGACCTGGTACGCCTCGTCGGCCTTGAAGCGGTGCAGGCTGAGGCGGTCTTCTTTCGAATAGATCGCCACCGTGCGCAGACCCAGCTCGGTGGCCGCGCGCATGATCCGGATGGCAATCTCGCTCCGGTTTAGGGCCAGGAGTTTCTTCATGAGGAGGAAAGCGGGTGTTCTTCAGGATAGCATCGTCATCGGACACACTACTCCCGCGCACGGGAATTTCATGGATCGTCTCGCGCTGGGCGTCCGAACGTCCGGACACCCAGCGGGGTGCAACCAGATACCGGCGGCGGTTCAACTGCCGAGTCCAGGAGAAGCAGCCCCGGTGACCGTTTCTCGCGCCCCATGCACGGGGGCTTACACGGATGAATCCGGGACCGGAACGAAAAGAACTCAGCTACTAAGCCGCACAGGTATCCCTGTCAAGGAATCGATTCCAATTTGTCGCGCCCTTCTCGCTCAAGGCTTTCGGAGCGCCAAGCCTTCTTTCCTCCGCACCAGGCGGATTTCCGAAGACACATTAGCACCAAACGACGATGTTCTCTGGCCAGAGAGTGCGCATCGCATACGAGGGTCTCCCCTCAATTCTTATGTATCATGGCTGTCAAGAGGGCTAGCGACGCTCGCTTGGGAGCGAGGCTAAGAAGGTACGATTTGTACGTTTGACGTCACTGGTCTATAATGACATATGTCACTAGATGATAAGGAGTTACCGGAACAAGGAAACCGAGCAGTTCGGCGCTGGAGAGAGAGTCCGCCAATGGGAGGCGTTTCGACGGCAGGCCGAGAAGCGACTCCGTATTCTCGACGCCGCGAAGTCGCTCGGAGACCTGGCCGCGCTTAACTCCAAGCGGCTTGAGCCACTGAAAGGAGACCGGCAAGGACAGCATTCCATACGGATCAACGACCAGTGGCGCATCTGTTTCGAGTGGCCGAACGCTTCGCCCGGCCCGTTGCACGTGGAGATCGTTGATTACCACTGAACCGAGAGGAGAACACCATGGCCCGCACACCCATTCACCCCGGAGAGATCCTCGGCGACGAGCTGGAGGAGATCGGGCTTTCGGCCAAGAAGCTGGCCGACCTTCT